>JANQGC010000117.1 GCA_028277515.1 Anaerolineae bacterium | reverse complement strand
GAGCGCTTCATCATAGCTCGCTTCTGCTTGCCGGTAATCCCCGCTTTCCTGGTAGACTCGCCCTTTCTTGTAATAGGCTCGGGCATTCTCCGGCTCCTGCTCAATCGCCCGCTCGTAATCCGCCAGCGCCTTCCCTATCGCCCCCATCCCTTCGTGGACTGAGCCACGATTGACGTATACCTGGGGATATTCAGGATCAAGCTGCAACACTTGATTGTAATCTGCCAGGGCTTCATCATGATGCTCAAGATTTTGGTAAATATGTCCACGATGGAAATAAGCATCTGCATTTTCGCGCTCGATGTCTATCGTATCATTGAAATCGGCCAGCGCTGCCGGCATTCGGCCGAGAGCCAGGCATGTGATCCCCCGTTGCAGTAAATATTCGCCATTTTGATTGCTGAATTGAACGGCCGAATCATAATTAGACAAGGCTTCCGGCCACTGCCGATTAGCAGAATAAATGTTACCCCGTTGGAAAAATGCCGCAGCATTTTGGGGATCCAATTCAATAACCTGATCGTAATCGGCTAAGGCTCCCTCAATCTGGCCCTGGCTATGCAAAATTTCCGCTCGTTGACTGAACGCTTCAACAAACTGAGGATTATTTTCTATCGCCCTATCCAGGTCGGCAAGGGTTTCCTCCAGCCTATCTAACTTCTTGAATAGTAAGGCTCGTTTGAAATAGGCATCAGCGTTCGACCCGTCAATTTGCAAGGCCTGGTTATAATCCTCAATCGCCAGATCCAATTGATCCAACTGAGTAAGAGCCTCGCTCCTGAGTAAATACGCCTCAGAATTTGAAGCGTCAAGATAGATAATTTTGCTAAAATCATCCAGCGCATCTTCAAATTGGTTGAGAGCCATATACGTTTGACCCCGACCCATAAACGCCTGGGCGTAATAAGGTTTCAAGTTGAGAGCCTGGTTGTAATTGGCCAAAGCCTTGGGATGGCGATTTAAAGCCAGGAAGGTATCTCCACGGAAACAAAACGCTTCAGCATCCGATGAATTGCGATAGAGCGCTTCCTGATAATCTTCAAATGCCTCTGAATAACGCTGAAGGTGATGCTTTACATGCCCGCGATGTGTGTAAGCTGCTGCCCAGTTGGGATCTAGCGATAATATAGTATCAAAATCTGACTCCGCCTTATCATACATACCCAAAGTTTTAAATATTCGTCCTCGACCCCAATAGGCTTGGATATTTTCCGGATTGAGTTGAATCGCTTTGTTGTAATCCTGCAATGCATCATCATAGGATCCAGTAGCGGTGAAAATAAACGCTCTATCAATATAGATCTTGGTTTCATTGGGATCGATGCGTAAGGCATCATTGTAATCGCTCAAAGCCTCTTCATATGATCCAGATTCGCTAAGTAATTTGGCCCGGCGCAGATAACTTTCCGTTAAATCAGGATCGAGGTCTATTATCTGTCCATAATCAGACATCGCCTCTTCAAATCGTCCTAATTTTTCATAGAGACGGCCGCGCTTCAGGAAAACTGTTGGTGACTGAGGCTCGATTTGGAGAGCCTGGCTGTAATCAGCAACTGCCTCTTCCAAAGCACCTGATTGTGCTTGCAGGTTTCCTCGCTTGGCTAAAACGGCTGAAGACAGCAATCCGAGTTTTATGGACTTATTGTAGTCGGTTAAAGCTCCTTCAATTTCACCCCTGTTTTCTCTTAGCAAGCCACGCTGGTAATACGCGTGCGCATGATCGGGATTAAGAAGAATTGCCTGATCATAATCTTGTTGTGCCTCATCAAAATGGCCGAGCGCTTCATTCGTTTGACCACGGTCATAATAGATTTGATCATCAGGATTATATCTAATCGCTTCATTGAAACTCACCAATGCCTGGTCCAACTGATTCTTTCCTAAAAATACCCTCCCACGTCCGGCATAAATAGATTCGTTATCCGGATCCAATTCCAATGCCTTATCATAATCCACTAAAGCATCATCGAATTGGCCGAGTTGGCTCTTAAGTTCTGCTCTTTGGAAATACGCTGGAGCAAGAGTAGCATCTAACCTTATGGCCGAGTTATAATCAGCTAAAGCCTCATCCTGATGCTTCAGGGTTTGATAAGCTGTTGCTCGATTGAGATACCCGGTCGGATTTTGAGGGGCTAATTGTATTGTTTGATCAAAATCGTTTAATGCATCCTGCACGCGCCCTAATGCGAGAAATCCTTCTCCCCTATGAAGGAATGCTTCCAGAGGAGCATAGTCAAGATCGATTGCCCTGCTGTAATCGGCGACGGCCGCTTCAAGGTGGCCAAGGAATTGATGCACCTGGCCCCTGTTATAATACAAAGCGCCATCTTCAGTATCCAGCGTGATCGCTTCATCAAAATCCACTAAGGCTTCATCATACCGGCCAAGAGCCTTTCGAGTGCTGCCCCGTTTAGCATACACGACAGCTTTCACCCCACCCAACTTTATCGCCTGATCATAATCATTCAAGGCGTCGGTGAAATTAGCCAATTCCTTGTTTATATCGGCTCTTTGATAGTAGAGCGAAGCCTCCTCTGGCATTAGCTGAATCGCTTTGCTTAAATCATGCAACGCTTCTTCATGGCGGGCCAATTCATGGAAAATCAGACCACGGGTTTGATAGACAGAACCATCTTCCGGATTTAAACGAATCGCTGTTTCAAAATCTGCAATAGCATCTTGATGATGACCTAATGCTTCATTTACTTGTCCGCGAAGAGCATAAGCTGAACCATTGTCAGGGTCGAGTCGTAATACACTATTAAAATCTGCTTGCGCTTCTTCATGGCGGTTTTGGGATTGGTAAATTCGGCCGCGTTGATAATATGCCATAACCAGGCTGGGGTTCAGACGCAGGGCTTCATTGTAATCGTTTAAAGCATCCTGGTGCCGGCCAAGCGCTGCAAACGCCGAAGCGCGATCTATATAAGCCCTGGCTTGCTCAGGGTGTAGGCGCACGACTTGATTATAATCATCCAAGGCTTGCTCGAATTGACCCAATGAACGAAAAGCATCTGCGCGGCTGGGGTAAACCTCTTCACTTTGCGGATCGAGATGGAGAGTTTCACTATAATCAGCGATGGCCAGTTCATAATTTCCTAGCGCATCGTGAACTTGACCCCGGTTGAAAAACAGGGATTCGTCCTCAGGGTTAAGGCGAATGGCCTCGTTGTAATCTTCTAATGCCTCTTCTAACCGGCCAAGAGCCTGGTACGTTCTTCCCCGGTTAGTATAGACGGCCGCAAACACTTCCCCTAATTGGATCGCCTGGTCAAAATCAGACAGCGCCTCCTGGTATCTTCCTAAAGATTTGTAAACTTGACCCCTGCTGTAGTAAACAGAGGCTTTTTGCGGATCAAGACGCAGAGCCTCCCCATAGTTTGCCAGGGCTTTTTGATTTTTACCCTGTTCCTGGAGTATGCGCCCTCGATTGTAATGCGCAGATACTGCTGAAGGATCAAGCCGAGTAACCGCATCATAATCAGCAAGCGCCTCCTGGAATTTGCCTATATCGCGATAGACTCGTGCCCGCTGTGCATATATGTCGGGTCGATTCGGTTCCAGCTTTAATATTTCATTGTAATCTGCAAGCGCCATCTCCGACCGGCCAAGACTGTCATACACACTTCCGCGTCCTGCATAAGCCAAGGTTAAACTGGGATTCAATGACAACGCTTGATCGAAATCTTGAATCGCGGCCGAATGCTGATCCATTTTAGCCAATATCTCACCCCGTTGGAGATAAGCCTCTTGATTTTTTGGATCGAGGCGGAGGGTGGTTGTGATATCAGCCAGGCCGTTTTCGAGCTGATTCAGCGCTAGATATGCCAGGCCACGGTTAAAAAATATCTTTGGATTTGTAGGAACCAATTGAATGGCCGCCCCATAACTGGTTAAAGCTTCGGGGTACCGTTCTAATTTCTGATAGACTCGACCAAGCTGGAAATGCGATTTAGATTCATCAGGATTCAATTGAACCGCTTTTTCAAACGCTTCTAAAGCCCGCTCGTTTTCACCCGATTTATAGTTTACTCTTCCTAACCGGTAGCGAATCATCCCCTCGTCATAATTTTTGGACAACGCTTCTTCATAATCTGAAATCGCTTCATCCAAGAGGCCAAGATCCTCATAGGTGCGCCCCCGATAAAAATAAACTTCAGGATCGTTCGTTTGCAAATTAACCGCCTGTGTCAAATCAACGAGGGCTTGTTGTAAGTCACCTTCACTCCTATACAATCGGCCGCGCAGATAAAACAGAGAAACCGTCGCCAAACCCAATCTTGCTGCTTCGTTGAAATCGGTAACTGCCTTTTGTGATTGGCCAAGATTTTGGTAGACACGGCCGCGACGGAAATGGTTAATCGCGATGCCAGGTCGCAAGCGTATGGCATTGTTATAGCTTTCTAAAGCCTTGGAGATTTGCCCAATTTCTTGATAGGCCTTAGCTCTACGCTCATGAGCCTGCACCATTTGTGGATTAAGAAGAATGGCCTCTTCAAAATCAGCGATAGCAGCATCTATCCGCCCCAGCCCCTCGTTAATCAAGCCATGCATGAAATATTCTTCATCACTTTCTGGGTGGAAGTGCAAAGCCCGTTCGAAATCTGCTTGCGCTTCCGGGGTTCTGTCTTGCACCTGGTAGATTTGACCACGATGGAAGAATGCAAGATGCATTTTTGGATCAAGGTGAATAACCTGGTTAAAATCAGATAATGATTCATCATAATTTTTCAATTCTTTATGAATCAATCCACGTTCATAATACGCCTCGACATGCTCTCGATCCCTGGATAGCAAAGCTCCATAATCTTCCAGTGCCTGATTGAAGTTTTCTAGTTCCTGATTGGAACGCGCTCGATAGTTGAGTGCCGTCTTATCACCTGAATCAAGATTAAGTACAGCATCAAAATCAGCAGCGGCATCTTCCAGCCGGCCTTGTTCATAAACAATCAGACCTCTCTTAAGATAGGCTCTTTTATCATCCGGCTGCAATGTGATGACATGCGAAAAATCTTCGAGCGCTTCTTCTTTTCGGCCGGTGGATTTAAATATTAGTCCGCGGTTGTAGTACGCATCAGCATATTGAGGATTATGGCTGATGGCGCGGTTATAGTCCGTGATCGCCTCTTCAGAGCGCCCGAGTTGCTGGCGAATGAACCCACGAGTGAAATACGTCTCAGCATCTTGATGCCCAAGATGCAATGTTTGATCATAATCCGGTAACGATTTCTCATATTGGTTTTGGCTGTATAAAATTTGCCCGCGATTAAGATAAGCCTCAGCTCTGGTTTGATCGAGGCTAATCGCCGTACTGAAAGCATTGAGCGCCCGGTCTTCACGGCCGACAGCCAGTAAACTTAAACCACGGTTATACTGAGCTGCATAATTGTCTGGATTCTTTTCAACGACTTTTTCAAAATCCTGAACAGCTTCATTAAATTTTCCGAGAGCATGTAGAGCAAGTCCTCGTTTGAGATACAAATTGAAATCATCATTGCCCAGACGGATACAATCCCCATAATCAGCAACCGCCTCTTCAAGTCGGCCAGATTCATAGAAAAGATCGGCTCTCCTGGCATATGCGTCACTATTTGCAGGATTGAGCTGTATGACCTGGTTAAAATCAGAAATTGCAGCATTTGCACGGCCAAGCTGATCATTGACAATCCCCCGGCCCAGCAAAGCATTGATATTTTCACCATCCAACTGAAGGGCTTCATTGTAATTTTCTACTGCGCTCTCCAAATTTCCGAGTGATTGGTTGGCTGATGCAAGGCCGGTATAAGCTTTCACCAACCTGGGGTTCAGAGCGATTGCACTTTCATAATCTTTTTGGGCTTCTGGAGCTAAATCAAGGGCTTCGTAGACCGTGCCACGGTTATAATAAATGGCCGCATTTTTAGG
This sequence comes from Anaerolineae bacterium, assembly GCA_028277515.1. The sequence goes on along the minus strand of JANQGC010000117.1, from coordinate 21,652 downwards.
GTTGCGAGTAATTGCGGCATCATAATCGGCCAGCGCTTCCTCATAACGGCCAAGGCTCTTTAGTATCGTGCCACGATTGGTATACGCCGCGGCTCCTTTAAGATTGAGTTCAATCGCATGATTGTAATCATGCAAGGCTTGTTGATAGCGACCTGTAGAGTGATTGAGGGTGCCCCGATTGTAAAAGGCAGCAGCATGGTTCGGGTTGATGGCAATACATCTTTTATAATCCCGCATGGCCTCTTGAAAACGGCCGCGAGCATGGTAAATAGTGCCGCGATTGTATAAAGCATTCACATCATCCGAATTAAGAGCGATGGCCTGGTTATAATCAGAAATTGCTGAATCCGACTGACCTAATGCCTTGCGGGTATGTCCCCGATTGGCATAAAAAGCTGAATTTTGAGGATTTAGACCAATTGCTTGATTGTAATCCTCCAATGCCTCTTGTAATTGCTTGCGCTCTCTATAAAAATTGGCACGGTGGAAATATGCGTCAGCAAATTCAGAATCCAGGTGAAGCGCCTGATCATAATCCTTTAACGCATCCTGGCTGCGACCGATCTCATCATAAATTAGACCCCGCTTAAAATGATAATCGGCATGATACCTCTCAAGCCGGATTGCTTGATCGTAATCTGACAAAGCCTCATCTAATTTGTCGAGATCCGCAAATATTTCTGCCCTCTGGGCATATACGACACTATTGTTGGGGTTGAGTTTGATGGCTTTATCAAAATCTACCAATGCTTCAGAGAAGTAACCCTGATCTTTAGAAACCAAACCACGTTCATAATAGACGAAAGGCAAATCAGGATTCAGGCGAATGGCGTCATCGTAATCAGCAAGTGCCTGTTCATGTTTTCCAAGTGCATAAAAAACACTTCCGCGACCGGCATAAGTAGAAGCATCTTTGGGATTGAATCGGACAGCTTCATTGTAATCAGCCAGAGCCATTTCATATTGACCGGTTTGTTTATAAGCAAATCCACGGGCCAGGAATACGTTTGTTTCCGCAAATCCATGTTCAACGGCCGAGTTATAGTCATCAATCGCATCCGGGAATCGCTCGAGGCTGCTCAGAACCTGCCCGCGCTTGAAGATCGCTTCGCTATGATTTGGATTCAGTTGAATCACCTGGCCAAAATCAGCCAGCGCAGCACCATATTGTTGCAGATCATAAAAAATACAGCCACGCCGAAAATAGGTTATTTCATTTTGAGGATTTAGCCTTGCAGCAACCGTATAAAAAGTTAGGGCATCTTTAGGGAGATTAATTTCGCGGTAAATTTCGCCGAGGAAAAAATGCGATTTATGATCGGCCGGATCGTGCTTTATAACTTCTTCAAAATCTTCCCGCGCATCTTCATAGCGACCCAACTCATAGAGCACAGCGCCACGTCTGGTTAAGATATTCGCAGTGGGTGGTACAAGTTCCACAGATCGATCATAATCTGCCAAAGCTGACTCTAAGCGATTGAGGCGGTAGTTGAGGTGCGCCCGGTTGGCAAATGTCTCCCCATTTTTCGGATCGATCCTCAAGGCCTGGTCAAAATCGGCTAAAGCTTCAGGGAGCCGGTCGAGTTTTTCATAGACCATCCCGCGACCGGCATAAGCGTCATCGAAATCCGGGTTCACCTGTATGGCTTCATTAAAATCAGCAAGCGCGCCACCCAAATTGCCCGTAGCGGCCAGGGCTTTACCTCGGCCGGCATAGGCCAGGGGATCTCCTGACTTTTTGCGAATAACGGTATCAAAATCATCAATGGCCTCATCATACTTATCCAATACAATGAGTGTCATGCCCCTGCCAATTAGGGCATCAATATTTTCCGAATCGCGCTCCAAGGCAGCGTTATAATCAACAAGCGCACTCTCCGGTTGGCCAAGGGCTTGATAACATTGCCCGCGCCGGCAGAAAACTGAAACATTATCCGGTTGATGGCGCAGTAATTGGTCAAAATCAGCAATAGCATCCTCGTATAAGCCTAATGTTTGATTTACTTGACCGCGCGAGGTGAGCGCCCTGGTATGATCGGGATCTAATCGAATCGTTTCATCAAATCCTGCAAGCGCCTTCTCAAGATTTCCCAATTCTAAATTAACGCTGGCGTACCCATACTGGCTTTGCACATCATCCGCATCTAAAGCAATTGCTTCTTTGAAATCGTCCAGTGAATGAGCAAGGTGTCCTAGCTCGTAATAAATCTGACCGCGTCGTCTGTAAGCTTGAACATACTTGGGATTCAAGTGTAGAGTTTCATCATAATCCGCGATAGCATCACTCTTTCGATCGAGCTTTTCATTCGCAAGCCCGCGGCTAAAATATGCCTTATCAGCAGGTTCAAGCTTAATTGCGTGGTCAAAAGCATCCCGCGCAGCATGATGTCGACCCAAAATCATATAAATTTCGCCGCGATTGAAAACCGCCTCTCCCAATTCCGGATTTAATCGAAGTGCTTCACTGTAATCATCTAGTGCTTCAGGATACTGTTGTAATTGCTGATTAATCAATCCGCGATCGAAATAATATTCCGGCACATTTGAAGACAAAAGTATGAGCTGATCGAGATCTTTGCGCGCTTCTTGCAATTTACCCCATTCGCGGTAAATCTTGTAACGTACTTCGTATGCCCTGGGATAGGATGTATTGCGATCAATTGCCTGGCCGAAGTCAGATAGAGCCTCATCGGGTCGATTCAGTGCCAGGTAGGCCTCCGCTCTCATCACGAAGGCAGCCGGATCTTCTGGTTTGAAGTCAATAATGGCGCTGAATAGTTCAACAACACTTTGATGATTACCTAAACGTTTTTCTTCGATTGCCAATTCGACCATGGCTTGTATTAGCTCATAATTTCCGGCTTCCTGATTTTTAACCCCGCGAGAACGGAAGAATCGACGATGATTAAGCAAAAATTGCGAAAGTTTTTGCGTACTCTCTGCACGATTACCTATTTCTTCTGCGGTGGCGATAGTGTCATCGAAGATCAAATGATCTTCGGAAATAGTGACGTATTTGCTTAAATGTTGTTCCAGTATGGCCTGGAGCCGTCGTTTATTAAAAGTGGAGGCGAAAAGAGATTGGCGCAGTTCGACTGCAAATGAAAAGACCAGGTCGGTAAAAGGCGTGACCCTGGACATGTGGAAAATAGCCATAGCTTGAAGCAATGACTCAATCTCCGGTTCCTTCTCTAGAAGGATTTCCCTAATGTCAGCCCAAAGGAGATTAACGTTTTGAGCATGATATTTTTTGACAATGTCCTGGTCTAGAAAGTCTAATCCCGCCTCTTCAACTCGCCAGTATGTCAGGAGAGTGAGTTCAGGGGTTCCATCATTTGATTTAATCAAAAACTCGGAAGCATCATAATCCGTCTGAACGCCGGAAACGCCAACAGCGCCGGCGATTAACTGTGCCGTCTCTTCGCTGTTTAGTTCACGTAAGGGAATTTCAGCGAACCCAAACTTTCCGAACCATTCAATATGTTCAGGTGTAATATGCTCATCACGGGCGGTTGCAATCACATAAAGTGCTTTGCAAGCTCCCAATATTTCAAGGGCGACTGCCAAATTGTGTAATTTTGTCTTGTCATCAAAAAGATAAGGTAAATCGTCAAGGTAAAACAAGATTGGATCTTCAAAGGAAAGTTGGTCAGCTAATGCTTGCGCCAGCAATTGGGCATCCACTGTTCGGAGTTCGGGGCCAGGGATAAACACCCTATCTTCGGATACCATCCCAGCCTTAACCGTTCGATACATCAATTCCAGCGCTTCTCTCGTTTTACCGAGATTGGCCTGGCCGGTGACAATGATTTTTGGGTTAGTTTTGAAATCCTGAGGTTGGGTAATGTGCCGGTTTATCCACAACACTTTGCCGCCAAAGCCACGGCGACGGCGAAGATCATCCGGCAAAAGAGGTCTGAGGAATCTGGTTGTCATCGTTTCCTACGCTTATTTAAAACTAGGTAATACGTCTTGATTCAAAGATTATACAACAGAGCAAATGCAGACGGAGTGAAATGCCCGTTGATTCTTCGTGAAGCTAGACTTACTCTTCGCTCAAGAGAAATATATTATTTATCGCCTGAACCAGTTTGGTTCAGGCGGTAAATGTTGTCGTTAAGCTAATTTATAGTCGATCTGAAAGATTATGTCAACACACGGGTGATAATGTTATGTTTAGTTAGGCTTTATCAATCGCTCCCCTGCCGGCCCTATCTCAATCGGCGATAGGTGTTGAAGAAGAAAAATTGAAGGATTAAGTCATTTCAGCTTCCCAATAATCGGGATCATAGGCAGGTAGTTCGCACCGGATTGGTTTTGTTTTACGCTGACCAAGGGCGTATGCAGCCTGTACCAGGGTATGGATTTGGGATGTTCCTTCATAAATGACCGCGCTCTTTGTATTTCTTAGATGGCGTTCTACATTATATTCATCCGAATAGCCATAAGCCCCATGAATCTGAACAGCATCATCCGCAGCGCGGCGAGCGGCATCGGTACAATACCATTTCGCCATACTGGTTTCTCGCGTATTACGGACGCCTTGATTCTTCAACCAACCAACTTTCCACACAAGAAGTTCACCGATGTCTATACTTTGCTGCATATGAGCGATCATCTGTTGGACAAGCTGGTATTCTGCGATTGGCGTGCCAAATGTTGTTCTTTCTTTAGCATAGTTTATAGATTCTTCGAGACATGCTTTGATAATGCCTACGGCGCCGGCGGCCACAGTGTAGCGGGCTTTATCCAACGCGCTCATCGCGATTTTGAATCCTTCTCCTTCCTCTCCCAGGCGGTGGCTGGCTGGCACGCGTACATCATCCATGGCAATCCATCCTGTATTACTGGCGTGGACGCCCATTTTTCCTTCTATGGTCCCTGTCGATAGGCCAGCCCAACCCCGTTCAAGGATGAATGCGGAGATTCCTCTCGCTCCTTTTTCAGGATCTGTTTTTGCGAAAACAAGAAATCGATCGGCGACATCGGCCAGGGTAATCCACATCTTTTCGCCGGAGAGCAAGTAGTCATCACCATCTTTTTTGGCTCGCGTACTTAAGGCCGCTACATCCGAGCCCGCCCCTGGTTCGGTCAAACCGAAACAGGCCAGATTTTCCCCGGTTGCTAAAGGTGGTAGAAACCTGCGTTTTTGTTCTTCAGTTCCCCATTGAAAAATGGGTAAGGCGTGTAATCCTAAGTGGACAGCGACTGTTTCGCGCACGGATGAGTCACCAAACTCTAACCCTTCCGAGGCCATACCAAGGGAGATGTAATCCATCCCAGCACCTCCATAGCGAACCGGCAAACAAATACCTAAGAAACCTAGCTCTACCATCTTTGGAACGAGTTCATGAGGAAATGTATGGTTGCGGTCATGTTCTTTAATGATGGGTTGAACTTCGCGCCGGCTAAAATTATAAGCCATGTCTCGTACCATTTGGTGCATTTCATTTAATAAAAAATCCATTTTTTGTTCCTTTGTAAAACTTTTGTTGTTCTCGAAACCGGTCTATATATATTTTAATTGCCTGAGAATTTTTTTTCATTGCCCATTGTTTCACCGGCCAGGGCTAATTCAACAGCCGCTTCTGCATGTATAGCAGTCGTATCGAAAAGAGGAATATCCGTATCATCCTGGTGCACTAGCATAACAATTTCCGTGCAGCCCTCAATAACGCCCTGTGCTCCCCGATCCCTCATCTGCCCCATGATTCTTAAAAATTCACGTTTTGACCTATTTTGTATCAATCCCAGGCAAAGTTCTTTATAGATAATGTCATGAACGATTTGACGATCTATTGCACTGGGAATTAAGACTTCCAGGCCATATTTTTCGGCCAGTCGGCCGCTGTAAAAATCTTCTTCCATCGTGAACCTGGTCCCAAGTAAGCCAACCCTTTTTAATTGATTTTGCTTGATTCTTTCGGCCGTTGCATCTGCCAGATGGAGGATGGGAATGGAAATATTACTTTCAATTTGGGACGAAACCTTGTGCATCGTATTCGTACAAATGAGTAAAAAATCCGCACCGGCTGCCTCAACCTGTCTCGCAGAGTTAGCTAAATATGCACCGGCCTCTGCCCATTGGTTATGATGCTGCAATCTTTCGATTTCTTGGAAATCAACGCTAACCAAGACAATTTTCGCCGAATGCAGGCCGCCCAGCCTGTTTTTTACGCCCTCATTGATCGCCCGGTAATAAAGTTCTGTGCTTTCCCAACTCATTCCGCCAAGAAGACCAATGGTTTTCACGGGTCACCTCAATAATTTTTTTATTCTGGTTTAAATGGTATTAAATTTTACCTTTCAAATTATTCTACCGTTTCTTTTTGAATCTCGACCACCCCATACCAGGCAAACTTCTGTAACAATGGAATGTTGGAAAACAACCATCGATCAAAACGAGACAAAATAGAGAATAACCTCGCAAATAGCCCCTCTCCCCCGGGAATGATTCTAAATGGATAAGCAAGAGGAGCTAGAAAGTAATAGGCTTGCAAAGTTTGCCGGCCGAATTCCTTGCCGAAGGATTCAAGGTCACTGAACTCAACGGGGCGTTCGTCGGCCGTTCTTAATTTTGGCGTCAATCGCCTGCCAACCCAGATAACAAAATGCCTGGCCAAGGGTTCAGCAAATGTAGCCCGCCCATTACCTTTAAGAATGCGCTTGGTCTCGTTTGCGGACACTCGCAGGTCAAGGTGGTGCAAAATAGCCTTCCCATAAACCCGTTGAAAACTCTGGTCTGCAAAGGGAAGTTGTTCAGCATTCGCTTGTATAAGAGAAAATTTAGCACCGGGGAGTTCTTTTAGGAGCAAATCACGGGTTCGTTTCAACTGAGTCATCGACAAATCCGTCCCGACAACCAAAAACCCTGCCGAGGCCAGGGCGAGAACCTCTTTGCCTTCACCACATCCCATATCCAGAACCACATCCCCGGTAGTGCCGTCTAAAAATTGGATTGATTCTTGCACAACATCGTCAAAGGCAGGGGAGTCATAAAGCAAGGCATCCAGGTTATATCTGCGATGGCTTTCTTGTTCATGCCACAACAATTCTCGCTCAATCACTTGTTTTCTTTCTAATTCGCCAACTGTCACATTCGTTTCCTAATCAGAAAAAATTGTTTATTCAGCACACCGTTACAAAAATCATTTGCACAGAAATTTGGTGCTTTTACCTTAAAGACCTTGCCATTTGTTTATCAAGGGTGATCTTATCTTCATTCCACGCATTAGCAACTACACCAACTCACGATCCGAGCAAAATCCAAAGATTCCCAACTATCAATGCTCCCCCAGAAATGATGGCTAAAATTAGCGGTGGGATATTGAAAATCTTATGTCGTCTAAGCAAGATAAATCCAACAACAAGTAACAAGACAAAAAATGATGTTAAGAGCAAAACAGTGAAGTGTTGAGATGGCCACACCTGCTGCCGCACGATAGTATCTAAAGGAGAACCGGGGAAAACGAGAAAATCAATTGGTTGGTTCCATAATTCAGGAACGAATTTGAGCAGATCGGCCACAAAATTCTGTAAGGGCACATCCTGCCATAAAAATTGAGGTTCCATGCTCAATACCCGGCCGCCTAATCTTTCCGCAATTCCATACCGCAATAAAATCCATTGATGCAGAACCAGAACAAACGCTATCAAGCCGACAATCCAATATCGTAATCGATCCGGAATCCATTGCAAAAAGACGCCATATCCCAACACAAAAATCATGATATAGTCAGACAGCCTCCTTGGCCCATATGAACCACCGGCAAACCAATCGAGAGTACTGCTATTTAAGTAAACAAAAAACAAAATAGTCAATAATAATGGGATGCCAAAACGTGGGTCTCGCTTGCTCAAAATCATTAAACCTACAAAGGCAAAAAAGAAAATGGGCATCCATGGTAATAGACCACGAAAGGATGAGAAAAGGAAAGGAACCAAGAAAGGCGCTCTCCAGTTTAAAAAAGATCCCCCTTGCGGAATGGTTAGAAAGCTATCAAACAGTACTTTCCAAACAGACATCTGGAGGGAAAAAACAGCGAGCGAAGCACCAATGATTGATAACAGGAAAAAAAGAGCAGGCCGAAGATGGGGCTTTTCTTTCTGGTTTGATACAGATTGCCATAGAGAAATTAAGGTCGATGAAAGCGGGATGATTAACAAAGCCATGTTTTGCCAACGAACTAAACCGGCTAACCCAATCAACGCGCCCAATCCCAACCCTTGATATATGGTACCTACCCGGTCATATTGCTTGCTCCAAACATAGACGCTTAAAGCAACACTCAAGGCGGACGTTGCATGGGCGTACATTGGCTCTCGAAATTGATAGTAGAGCAAGGGAGTTGTAAATGATAGGGTTATCGCGGCAATGAGGGCAATAGTGCTGCTGGTAAACTTTCTGGTAATCATATAGCCTAACCCCACAGCGATCAGGCTAAATACAGAGGCTAGGAAGGCGATGTTGCCAATAAAAAAACGTTCAAAACCTGTTTGAATCTGTTGAGGGGATGATAATGTGGAGATAACACGTAATAACCCTATCCAGGGAAGCCATAATAAGGAACTGCCGATGGCAAAGATATTGGATGCCCTTCCGGTTTTGGTTTCAATCCGGTCAAACTGCTTTGACTGAAAATGCTCACCGCTCGTCGGATATGATAAGCGGTAATCGTTAGTAAATTGCAAGTCGCCATCGAATACCATAGAGCGACCATACACGTAATAAAAAACAGCATCCCAGGCCGGTCCCCGAATTGAAAATAAAAACAACCATTGTAGAAAAAACACCCCAATCAGGATGAGCCACCCAGCCCATGAATGCCATTTCATGACTGTCTTCTTTGTCCAAGTGAAGGAACCGGGCAGTCTCGAATCATTCTACTCTCGCCTTAATAAGTTAGAGCTTTGCCATCATAAAGACGCCAACCTCATTTTACTGTCTCAGGGGTTTCTATTTGTATCTAACCAAAATTCCTTGATCACTGTCGAGTTCAATTTCAAACGTCACTTCTTCACCTGATATCGAACTTGGTTTTGGTTCGGCGAACGCCAGATTTGTACCCTGAGGCAGTTGAACGGTTACTTCCACAGGGTGAGCTGGAATTCCAGCTTGCTTGGCCAAAATAAGTTGGTATTGGTTGGTAGCATCGTTGATCTTGGTGATGGTTGATGGGAGTTGGTATGTGTAATGACTGGTCATCTGCCCGGCTCGAGGCACCAGCATGAAGTCAGTGAATGTTGTAAATCCTGGCAGCTCATTGATTGTCTCTGTCGGCTGCTCCCAATCATATCCCCCAAACCATGTATCGCCCGGAACCACGTGCTGCGGGCCACCGGTTAAAACCGTACCTTCCGGAACATAAATACGTAAGAAGTTCCAATAACACTTCTCTGCCAAAGCAAGATAGGGTGCCCTATCACGATACTCATCCATTGTTCCTTGCCAGCAGGGTTCCTGGCTCGCTTCTCCATTATGGTAATGGGTAATCAGTAAGTCGGCCTGACCTGTTCCATCATCATTCAACGCCACTTGATATTGGACATCCTTATCAACAAATAGGTTGGCTTTGTTATAGCCTACATTGGTGTCAACGACCATGAGGAAATCATTTTCTTGTGGGGGAATCAAGCGGCCATCCCAACCAACTTCTCTTAGCACAGGAATGACCTCGGGATCGCTGATGAAAATTTGCAAATGTTTTTCCCTCAACGCTATATCCATTTGCGTGGCCAATTTAATAGGGTCAATCTGAAAAGGCTCATTTTGTAAGCGATCATAAATCGCGAGGGAAAAGGTACTCAAGAATGATTTCCTTTCTAATACACCATCCTGCAAAGTCCAGGCTTCATGCAAGCTGTCAATAATGTTGTTTTGATTAATCGTTTCTCCGGTGTCAGGAATCACGACAGGTCCCGTTCCCGATAATAGTAGAGATAGGAACTGCTGGTCAATAGCAATAGCGCCATCTAAGGGGGGGACATCTTGTCCATAGCTAAAAAGGTCCATAGCTTTTTGTGCAGAGAGGGGAAAGTCAGGCCAGTAATTAGAATCGCGAAATAAAAACAAATCTAACAGCATAAATTCAGAGAGAGCTTTTGGTGGTTCCCCATACGGTTTGGCTAATGCCTCTAAATACCTATCTGGATCAACGAAGGCGTCGACAGAGTTGGCATCCTGGAAATCAATTCGTATGATTTGTCCATTGTTGATCTCAATCAGACCTGCACCGCTGATAAAACCACCCGTTGCGCGGATCTCGTTTTCATTTTGGGCGATTAAAAGATAGCGCTTCGGCTCATGGTAGCCGAGTATTTCAGGCAAAACTTGCGTTAGCTTCAAACCATCAGCGGCAAGAGGCAACCATTGATCGGCCAATTCAAACAGTTGACGAACACGCCAGGGTAGTTTTTCAATCTCTTGAATTTCTGCCCGCGCGTCAACAACTCGATCCATAGCCAGGCTGGCACGTGCTAAATCAGGCTGCCCATCCTCAACCACCTGCAACAGTTGAGGAAGTGGTGAACCAGATCCTTGCACCTGACTCTGCATGATATCTAATCCCGGCTGTAAACCGCGGAAGGCGAAAGCTGCCGCTTCCGTTCCCGCATCGGCCATTTCCATAAGATGAGGAGTATTTGTAGCCAATGGTCCAACTTCAGGCAGCCAGCCAAGCACCGGCATTACCGGCATTAAAAAACTCAATTCCTGATTTAGGGTAACAACATCTCCCCTGATACCATAAACCAAATCCTCCAATTCAGAAGAATTAAGGCTGCTCAGCCCAGAGGCTGCAATTTCTTCGGCCTGGGCTTGCCTATCTAATAATGAGGTAACTGCCTGATAAGTGCGCCAGGTTTTTAAGCCAATCCAGACGATTAGGATTATCAAACCGGCCAGGATAAAAAGCATAATTAGCCGGCGCTTATTTATCTTCTCACCGTGGCTCACAAACGTCCCTCATTTTCTCGTTGGTTCCAATTAAAAGACAAAATCAACGAATAACAACCGGCAAAGCGATCATATCACTGTTAACAAGAACCGTCCCAACTCCGATATTGTCACTATCCTCTGCAGGTTTCTCATTAATATCGTCTTCAGTGTCAATGTGAACCCAAAATTGATGCTCCCCTGGGTCTAAGTTAGGCCAATCGACTGAGGCAGTATAATAATTTGATGCACATCCCCGTGCGATTGAGTTTACTGAGACAGAATCAATTTCCTGCGTGAGAGCAGCATCTTTGTAAAACGTAACGTCGAACGTTTGGTCGACGGCCGTATTGCCATTGTTGAGAAACCTGACCGAAAGTTGGGCTGTCGCCTTTCCCCCTGCTCCAATTGTCGCAATCTGTGAGGGTACATGGTCGACTGCCAGATTAACATATAGCTCTTCCCCATATACACGATCGCGAAAATTTTGGCCAAGCAGATTTAGGGTCTCAAAGTCCGCTTGCACAAGATTACTGGACACACCGGCCCCGGTTTCATGTACGGCATACCAAATCCATTGCTGGACAAGCCGGTTATCATCAAGGCCATAACCAAGATTAACATCCTGCGCATTGTTGAGGTAATCAAAAGTTTCATTCATGAAAGTTTTAATTCTTTGTGGTGTAAAACAATTTCCGAACTCATCTTGCAGGAAGCAAGATTCACCCTCTTCCTCGTAAGGATACAAAATAGAATACTCACTAAGAACCAGCGGTTTTTGCTGTTGTCCATGATCTTTCATCCATTGGCGCATAGCCACAACTTGTTCGGCAAATATTGACACATCATCATGTTCCGCAAAACAGTAAACATCAGGATCAGAACAAACATTTGGATCGTTATCACTAGAACGCTTGCCAAGCGAAGGGTTGGTACCTAGAGCGACACTGGCAATACCATTAGGAGTGATTCCATCCGATTCAACCTCAGGTAATACATACACATGCATTGTCCAAACATCAACGGGCATCGGGATAGCATATTTTTGCATGTAAGCATCCCATACCATATCCAGATATTGTAGACGCCCAGGCGTAACCTGGACTAATCCGGATATCCCAATGCGAGCCGAAGGATCCGCCATTTTTATGAAGTGGCGAACCTCATGATAAGCCTGTGCATATATTTCAGGGAACATCTCTCCCTGGCCAATTCGATCCACTTCATTGCCGATTATCCACAAATTACCAGGATTATCACTAATGTAATCTGCAAATCCCTGGTTCAATGGAGTATTGGTCGTGTAATCAGGTAAATATTCACCGCCCATGGTTTTCGCCTGGTGGGTTTTAATAAGATGTACCCTTTCCGCGTTGTTTGCAGGTGTAATATTTGGCCAATATGGCGTACTGAATTTCAATATCCATCCAGCTCCAAGAGTTGGAACCACGTCAAGTTGACTCGACCGAGCGACCACACCATAACGACAATTGGCCACATCATCCTCTTGACTGGATTCAATCATTCTGTTTAAGGAATTATCCCTCAGGGTTGGACCATGAAACATTTTATTGGTAAATATCACTCCCGAAATATCTCTGTCTTTCGCATCAAGATTGGCCGCACCACTGACCGAACTTAAAAAGGTAAACAAAGAAATACCCAATAAGCCCGTAAGTACAAAACCAATAGTCCTAAATCTGTTTATTATCATAGTAATTTCTTGAACCTTTTAACATTTTAATAAAACCATTTCAGCTTACAAATATGTTGCTAATTCAAATTTTTTATAAACCAAAGATAGTATCCAGCCTAAATAACTCCTAAGCGATTGGAATTATTCAAAAAAATCACCACATTGCAATCACGCATTATTGCTAAGTGGATGATTGAACCATCTCCTGGTCTACTTTATTGGTTGATTGGATATGCTCGAAGAGGGAATAAAGCAATGCCAGCAAAAGCCACCATAAAAATCCAGGGCGGGCGCCCAGGGCGATGGCGTCAAAAATGCCAAATATCCAACCGGCTGTTAATGAGCCACTCAAACCTACAATCAATACCTGGAAGCCAGGATTGTTTGAGCGCCGCCAACTATACCATAAGAGAGTCAAGCTTAGTATCCAAATGCTTACGTAAGATATTAGACCGAGCAGCCCAAGGTCTAATCCAGCTTGCAGCAGATGGTTGTGAGCATGGCCAATATCAAACTCTGGATCGATTGTAAATAATGGATACAACAAATGAACAATATGGCGAAAGCCATTCATACCCATCCCGGTTATTGGAAAATCGGCCAATCCATAGAGTGCTCTTGACCATATTTCAAGGCGGCCTTGCAGGCCTAAATCGGCGGCCGTCGATGGGTCTCCCTGGATCAAAGCCCCCAAATCAAAATAGAATCCGGCAGCAACAACAATAACAATTGCCAAGATGAGAAGCCAGCGTCCCCAGCGGTAGCGGATAGCCAGCATGACCAACAAGCCGGCCAACACAGCCATGATACCTCCTCGCGATTGGGTAGCAATTAAGAAGTAACTATTGAAAAAGAGCATCAAGACCAGTAACGTCAAAACAAATTTATGCCACCAAACCTCTGAGCGCCATAAGGAACTCCAAAAACCGACGGTACAAGAAAGCATGAGAGGGATGACCCAACTCAATATGCCTGCCAATTCATTTGGATTAACGGCGCTATCGAAGAAGTTAAAATATGGGTCTAATGAAGCAGGAATTAAATTGGTGAGTGGGGATAAAGAAGAATAGTATGGGGATCGCAAGCTCCCCAAAAGGCCAACAATGACCATCGCCGTGCCAAGAAGAAAAATTAGGGCAGGCAAATGCACCATTCTTCGCCTATCTTCGCGAATATACTCAATGCCGGCGAAAAAATAGGCGAACCCCATGATTAGTCCGGCGATTTTGGGAAAACTAATAGCCATATCAAATACGGCCGTCAAACTGATCAACAAAGCGATAGCTAAACCTAACAACGCCAAATCGTAAGTCGTGTGCGGAAGAAAATACCCATAAGCGAATTTGCGTGTCAGCCATAACACAGGGATAACCAACAAAAATAATCCCCGCCAACCGGTGGGGAAAAATAATAGAGGAGAGATGAGCAGTAGGATTAACCATTCCCACCGTGTCACCGTTTTTGCTACCCGCTGCATCCGCTCACCGTCCCTTTAATCCAATGACATTCCTCACAGTACTCATGAGAATTCTTAAATCCAAATAAAGGCTGGTGTGTTTAATATAATAAAGATCAAATTCCAATTTAACTAATGCATCTTCTACCGTTGATCCGTAAGGGTAATTTACTTGAGCCCACCCCGTAATTCCCGGCGTAACTGAATGCCGCATACGATAATAGGGCAATTTTTTACTCAATTCGGCCACAAACACCGGACGCTCTGGCCGTGGTCCAATAAGACTCATATGGCCGGACAAAATATTCCAAAATTGGGGCACTTCGTCTAATCGTGTTTTTCGTAAAAAATTACCAAATGGTGTAATCCGGTTGTCATTGTCTACAGCCCAAACCGCACCTGTTTCCTTTTCAGCATCCATGATCATCGACCGGTATTTTATTACTGTAAAAACCCGGCCGTTCTTACCGACTCTTTCCTGGCGATAAAATAAATCTCCAGGATCGGTAAGGCGATTCACCAGCCAGATAAATGGCATTGTGACCAGTAAAAACAAACAACCAAAGAAGGCAAAAACAACATCAAATATCCGGCGCAATCGTAAATATAATTGCTGGGGGGTCGATTTTTTTAATGGTAGGACAACACGAAGATCCGACGCTGTATGTTCCACAGGGATGCGGCCGGTCAATTTTTCGAAAATTTCACTCATCGAATTAACCGATATGCCTATCTGCCGGCAGTCAAAAAGCGCCTGGTATAGTTCATTTTTTATCTGATGCATGTTAGTAATTGCTACCACAACTTCTTCGACTTCTTGTTCTATGGCGACGGGGACAAGATCTTCCCATGTCCCCAACACGCGAAAACCCTCAACATCCGCCCCTCTCTTTACCGGATCGTCATCAATAAAACCAATTATTTTATATCCTATGGCATGATGCGAGTTGGCCTTTTGGCTCATGAAGTAGCTCATGGCTTGAACCAGCGCCTGTCCGGACAAGCCGGCGCCAACGACGAGCACGTTCCTGGAAAATCGTGGCTGCACAAGAACGGTAGCATAAAACAATCGCCAGATAGATAAAGCCAATAAGGCAAAAAATGGGAACAAAGCCAATTCAAATCGACTATTTGGTAAAGGGGGTGTGATTAATGGGATCATCCCATATATGAATGTTGTTGCAAGTACTGCCAGACCGGTACGCCATACGGAATGAAACATGCGAGCCGCACGGGCCACGTTATAAATTCCAAAATGCGGGCTGATAAAAGTCCACAACAGCGTTAATACAAGCAACCAAACGAATACGCGATAATCCAACTCTCCCAGTTCCAGGTATCCTTGCCAATATAGCAACGATACCAATACCAGGTTAATCAAGATCAAGTCAACAACATACAACAAGATCTTTCGCTCAGAATGATGGAATGATAACCTTTTTTGAACGCGGTAAGAAAGATTATCGGGTGATTGATTGAGGTTAGATTTCTTTTCGGTTGGTAAGGTATCCATGTCAATCCCTATCAACAATCATCTAATAACCATTGATCTTTTTGCCATAGGGAAATGATCATTTAAAAATTCGGAATATTTTTCAACCGCGATTTTGAGTGTAAAATTCTCTAAAAATGCTTTATAACCATTTTCACCCATTCGCGCGACCCGGTCCGGATCATCAAGAAGATTAAGAATCACCTCTACTACCTCATAGCCGGTTGGATCCGGCATAACAATGCCGCATCTAAACTCCTTAATCATTTGGCCAACTTCACTTTCTTGAGCCAGGAATCCTAACATCGGCCGTCCTGCCGCCATAATACCGTAAGATTTGCTGGGGACCGAATAACCTGTGCAGTTGGTTTCCAAACAGACTACCGAGAGGTGCGGCGCTGAAAGCACATTCATCAAATCTCCAAATGGCTGGTAGGGTAAAAACTGCACATTCTTAAGATTTAAATTTTTGACCATCTGCTCCAATTTTTTTCGTTTAGCGCCATCTCCTATAAATTGGAAAATGACCTGCTCATCTTGCAATAAGCTGGCGGCTTTGATTAAAGGTTCCAAATTATGGGTCAATCCCATACGTCCAGAGTATTGAATGACAAATTTATTACTGAGTCCATATTTTTTTACAAAGGGATTCTCTAAATCCGGAACTGGATATACCTGTTTCTCATCTGACCAATTTCGTATTAATTCTACTGGAATTTGATGCCCTGTTTTCAATTTCTTGCGAACTACGCACGCCATATCCTCACCGATGACAATCAGGCTATTTGAACAATGTAATATTAAACTGGTGATAGTTTGCAATCCCTTTGTCAGCAAGGATCTGGGTTTAAGAATCCCAGTGCAAACAGCCACATCAGGATATACATCGTACACAAGGGTGATAAATCGTAAACCTGTCAACCAACGAGCCAAAACTGCAGCCAGTCCAAGAATAGGCGGATTGGTTGTATTGAAGATTCCAACAATTGAAGCACGATCCCGGACAAGGAAGAATGCCGTCATTAGAAGATAGCTGAGGGCATTGAGTACTCTAAATAAAAGCCCGGAATGTTGATCGCTAATGGTAGGGACGCGGATAATTTCCACCCCTTTATAGGTCATTTGCTTACTGACATCGTTATCCCTCTGCGAGACATCATGATAACTCGGTTGGGCGCAGTAAACTCGGATCTTCCAACCATATTGAGATAAACCGGTTGCGAGTTCCGTCATATGCATCCCCGTGGAGATCATTTCAGGGTAAAAATGTTGGCATATTAATGCGATGTACTTCGACATATTACAAAATAATCAATTTTGAAATTGTAGCACATATTCAATCTGGCAAAAGTTGTTAAACTCTTCTTTATGCCTATCTTCGTAGATCGAATCTCAAGGATTATGATTCCACAAATTAAACAGCTCTTTCAGTTTACAAACATACACTTGGTAAGCTATTTAATGCTTTCAACCTTTCTTATCAAGTTAACATCTTTCGAGACTCCTTCAGCTTCATTTTCTTCTTATTAGGATCACCTATTGCTAAATCGACAAAGTTAATATATCTTTCCCGAAGTCGAGCATGTATCTGGCATATTAAAATGACTCATCATCCAGAAACAGCTTTAATCAACTTAAAGGTTCAGAATGACAAAGATGCAAACAGCAAATGCAATGCTTAGTAAGGATGACCTCATCGTCATTACTGGCGGCGGCGGTTTCATAGGCGGTGCTTTGACCCGCTATTTTCACGGCCAAGGATTTTCGAACATTCGAGCCGTAGACAAAAAACCTCTTTCGTTATGGTATCAGCAGGTTCCTGGTGTTGAAAATTTGACTCTGGATGTTAGCTATCGCGAAAATTGTACGCAAGTGGTCGAAGGTGCGCGTGAAGTGTACAACCTGGCGGCCGATATGGGTGGTATGGGTTTCATTGAAAATTATCGGGTAGAGTGCCTGCGCTCAGTTTTGATTAATACCCACATGATTGAAGCGGCATATCAAGCAGGAGTTGAGCGCTATTTCTTTTCATCCTCAGCCTGCGTTTACAATACAAATCTGCAAAAAGATCCAAACGTACGCGCATTAAAAGAGTCTGATGCTTACCCCGCGATGGCTGAGAGAGGTTATGGTTGGGAAAAGCTGATTTCGGAGATGTTTTGCGAAGAATATTCGGCCGAACGTGGTTTAAAAACCTTCATCGCTCGCTTCCACAATGTATACGGTCCATATGGGACATGGGATGGTGGACGGGAAAAAGCCCCAGCAGCTTTAAGTCGCAAGGTTATCCAGGCTGAGGACACGGGCGATCTTGAAATACTAATTTGGGGAGATGGCTATCAAACGCGTAGCTTCATGTACATTGACGATTGCGTCAAGGGTATTGACATGATCATGCATTGTGATGATCTGGTTGGTACTCCCATCAACCTCGGATCAAGCGAATTAATTTCCATCAATGATCTGGTCAGCAACGTAGAAGATGTGGCCGGAATTAAGTTAGAAAGAAAATACGATTTGACTGCTCCACAAGGCGTCGCCGGTCGAAATAGCGACAACACATTGATCTTACAGACACTGGACTGGGAACCTAAGACTCCCTTTAAACAGGGCATTGCCAAGACCTATAAATGGATAAAACAGCAGTACGAAGAGCGGAAAGCCGGTAAGCCCACACCAGCGGGTGAATTTTAAACTGGTTATTTACTGCTAATTGGCACGGAAGGCCAGGCAAGCATTTTATTATGCATGCCAGTAAAACTTAGCTAAGCGTCATACGTGGATGCTGTTGTGTCTCCGCCTTCGCCGGTCCAATTGGTATGGAAAAATTCCCCGCGCGGTTTATCCACATGCTCATAAGTATGAGCACCGAAGTAATCACGCTGGGCTTGAAGCAAATTGGCCGGCAGCCGTTCCCGGCGATAGCCATCAAAGAACGCTAATGCGCTGGACATAGCCGGTACAGGAATGCTCAGTTCAACGGCCGTTTGTACCACCCGCCGCCAGGCACTTTCCGCTTGCTGAACCTGCGCTTTAAAGAAGGGATCTAAGAGCAAGTTAACCAGTTCACGATTTTTATCAAAGGCGGCCTTGATATCATCCAGAAACGCAGCGCGAATAATACAACCATTACGCCACATGAGAGCGATGCTGCCATAATCCAGATTCCAACCGAATTCTTCCCTGGCAGAACGCATGAGCATGTATCCCTGGGTATATGAAATGATTTTGGAAGCATAAAGCGCCTCGGCTAAATCTTCAATGAATGCCGCTTTATCACCCCCGAACGTTCCAATGGCCGATTCTAGCTCCCCGGCCGCAGTCACACGCTCATCCTTTAGAGCTGACAAAAAACGTGAGAAAACAGCCTCGCCAATTAAGGTGAGGGGAATACCGTTGTCCAGTGCGGTCACGGCTGTCCATTTTCCTGTCCCTTTTTGGCCCGCCTTGTCCAAAATCTTATTCACCATTGGCTGCCCATCTTCATCTTTAAAAGCTAAAATTTCGGCCGTGATCTCAATCAGGTATGATTCCAGTTTCCCATCATTCCAGCGGGCAAACACCTCACTCATTTCATCCGCTGTTAAACCCAAGCCATTGCCCATTAAATCGTAGGCTTCACCAATAAGCTGCATATCACCATATTCAATCCCATTATGGACCATCTTTACAAAGTGACCGGCTCCTTCTTCGCCGACCCAATCGCAGCAGGGTGTCCCATCCTCCACTTTTGCTGCAATATCTTGCAAAATAGATTTTATATAGGGCCAGGCATCAGGTGCCCCGCCGGGCATAATGGATGGACCGTATCGGGCGCCTTCTTCTCCTCCGGACACGCCGGTGCCGACAAATAAGAGGCCATGTTCGGCCAGCGCATTGGTCCGTCTGATCGAATCAGAAAAGTGGGAATTGCCACCATCAATGATGATATCCCCTTCATCAAGCAGCGGTACTAATTTTTCAATAGTGGCATCGACCGGCCATCCGGCCTTGACCATGATCATGACCCGGCGCGGCCGTTTCAAATTTTCAATCAGCTCTTCTAATGAATGGGTGCCAATCACATTCGTTCCCTTGGCTTCATTCTCCAAAAAGCGATCAACTTTGCTGGTTGTACGATTAAAAACAGCCACCGTGTAGCCATGATCGTCCATATTTAACACAAGATTTTGTCCCATTACGGCAAGGCCTATCAGGCCTATATCTGCTTTTGTCATTATTTCCCCTTATCTGAATACACTAATTTATATGTCTGTCTTTCCGGTAATTTTAAATAGATTCGCAATCTTAACGCAAGAAGCAATTTTCAGGATTCAATCTAACGATACTGAGGCAGATAATCATCATGAGCCGCTATTAAATCATCTACCAAAGACCATATCTGGTCTAAATCCAGTTCGGCTGCTGTGTGCGGATCGAGCATCGCAGCGTGATAAATATGCTCTCTTCTACAGTTTAAAGCTGCTTCCACGGTCAGGCTTTGCACATTAATATTGGTTTGCATCAACGCCGCCAAATGGGGTGGTAATGAACCAATCCGCGTCGGCTGAACGCCATTACTATCCACCAGGCAGGGCACTTCTACACAACAATCTTCAGGCAAATTATCAATTAGACCTTGATTGGTAACATTGCCATAAATAACCCGTGGCCGGCCGGTTTCTTGACTATGAATAATAAGGGAACCATATTCCCCACTGCGGCCTACACCAAGTTTTCGATGCGGATCTTCTAACTTTACACGGAGTTGCTCCCACTCAGCTATTTGGGTTTCACAACGCTCAATATATTCATCTAATGGAACATTGTACTTTTCGATTAAATCCGGGCGATCCCTTTTGATAAACCAGGGGGTATACTCACTGAAGTGCTCGCTGGACTCGGTTACAAAATATCCTAACCGTTTCAGCATCTCATAACGAACACGATTGTGGTTGGGAATTCGATCTTGTTCAATCAAATGGTGCAATTGTGGATACAAATCCTGGCCATCTCGCTCCAATCGCAGATAAAAAGCCATGTGATTGATGCCGGCGCAAAGATAATCAATTTCATTGGGTGTAACGCCCAAATCCACAGCCAGTTCCATTATGGTACCCTGGACGCTATGGCACAAACCGACAGTCTTGATTTTTGTAGCCTTGTTCAAAGCCCAACAATTCATAGCCATCGGATTGGTGTAATTTAGATGCAAAACATGCGGACAAAGAGCTTCCATGTCAGCGGCCATTTCCAGGAGAACGGGGATGGTTCGTAAACCGCGCATAATGCCACCAATGCCCAAGGTATCAGCAATAGTTTGCCTTATTCCATACTTTTTAGGGATTTCAAAATCGATGACCGTACCCGGCTTGTATCCACCAACCTGGATCATATTGATGGCGTAATCGGCTCCATCGAGTGCGCGCCGGCGATCGGTTGTCGCCTCTATTGTTGGATTGATTTGCAGGCGCTGGGCAATCTTGTGAGCCACAATTTCTGTTGTTTGGAGACGTTCAGGGTCGATATCATGCAAGCTGATCGTTACTTCCTCTAATTCAGGGAAACTCAAAATATCCCCAATTAAATTTTTAGCGAAGACAGTGCTTCCGGCACCGATGAATGTTATTTTCGTCATCTTTTATCTTACAGTAGGGAAAGATCCCTTAAAATTCAAAGTGAAATATCCGACAGGACAGCCGTCCGAAATTGATCCATATCAACCACATGATGTTCATGGCGAGAAGTCTCGGCCGCAAATGCTAATAGATGACTTTCTAATGAGGCTCGCGGCGTGATGAGTGCAGACGATTGGTCACGAACAGCCTGCACAAACCCGGAAACGATACCAAAATCTCCACCTCCATGGCCACTCGCTCCCGGAGATGGTATTTCTACCCGCTCCCTCTTGCCGGTTAGATGGTCATGGATCTCAATCTCCTGCTTTTCCAGAGAGAAAATTCCCCGCAATGTTGCCAGCGACCCATCATAACGCATGGTTCGCCCTTCTTGATGGGAATGGCCGTGCATCACCAGGGCAATGGTGGTTCCATCTTGCAATTCCATGTTCACAGTTTGGTTGTCAACCACATCATT
>JANQGC010000072.1 GCA_028277515.1 Anaerolineae bacterium | reverse complement strand
CGACCCATTATCTGGCCGGCAGCAACGACTTTAGCCCTCAACTGGGGATTGGCAACTTACCGGCCCATGATACAGTGAAATTTACATATGATCTGTTCGTCATTGGATCAGATTGGAAAGGCACGGTTGTCACTGACGGTCAAGTTAGCGATTATGTATTCTCCGGCGGCAGCGAAGATTTCTTCACAAGCTTCTCTAATGAATCCAGCAGCACGATTGGCGCCTACCAACTTTACCCGGCCGATGCAGACTCTTGGGACAACATGGCCACGACGCTTTATCAAAACAGCAATTGCAGCGGCCAAAGCTGGACCGCGCAGGGGCAAGATGGCGAAACAATTCAGTATCAGCAGCTCCCTGAGGCCAACTTTAACACCAACTGTGTTAGGACGAATTCCAATACAGTCGCCTTCCTCTACACCGACAACGATTATAGAGGATCGGTTTATAAGCAGGATCCGAAGCGTAACCATCTGGACTCTGTCCCAAACAGACGCATAAACTCGCTGTTGGGAGGTCCGGCTGCTTATTTTCCGCAGCATGGCAGCACAGGAGATTCCCTGGTCGTCAGTGGCAACAGCACCAACTCGGTGTACTCCATGCAAGCAACCTACGACCAGAGCGCCTCTTCGGTCTCTGCAATCTTTACCGGCGATCATGATTTCGGTATCGACAACCTCAAAGTTGAGCTGATCAAAGATCCCAACAGCTTCGTGTTGCGCAACTCCTCATTTACCCTATCGGCCTGGGCACAGCGCGCAGAGACCGGTTCTTTCCAATTCATTTTATCGCAAGGAACAGCTGAAAGTAACCAAGGCTTACATTTTGGCTTCCGAGAAAATGACACCTTTAGTTGTGCATTTTGGAACGATGATTTAAATACAACTGCCAGTTATACCGACACCAATTGGCACCATTGGGCCTGTACCTATGATGCCCATACCAGGCAGCGCACCATTTATCGTGACGGGGTCCAGGTGGCCCAAGACACGGCAAAAGCAAATTACAGCGGTTTTGGCCCCACATATATTGGTAGGATCTTTGATTCGTCCGGCAATTACTTCAACGGCAGCATTGACGAGGTCGGCATCTGGACGCTTGCTTTGGATGCGGATGAAATTAACGAGTTATATCAGAAGATTAAAGTAGAAGATCAATCCGTGCTGACTTGCCAGCTTCCGGCCGGCACCAGCAGCGATGAACTCATTCTGAGCACCCCGGCCTTACGCGAAACGACGACCAACATCGGGGCTGTCAGCCAGACAATCACGCGCACTATCACGATCGATGCCGACAACCCCACTGCAGCAATGACGTCAGCCTTGTTCAGTCAAAATCAGCCGGGGCCATATGCCAGCAGTACGGGTGGGCTCGTCATCGCCGGCAGCGCCGAGGATCCGACATCTTACGTCACCGAAGTCAATATCAAACGTAATAGTGAGAGTAATTGGCAAACAGCCAATGGTGGTGAATCCTGGAGCTACAATTGGGACACTTCGGCGCTTTCTGATGGACCTTATACGTTCCAACTTCGTGCAAGCGATGTTGTGGGCAATGAAAGTAGTGTGACCAACTGGCACACCATTCTGGATACGACTCCGCCATCAATCACCATCAATGAGGCCTCCGGAGCAGTGCTTCCTCGCCAGAACTCGGAGGGGGGGTGGCATGTGCTTATTGACGGCACTGCCTCCGATCCGCAGGCCGGCAGCCAGCCGGGCAGTGGTGTGGCCGGTCTGGAGGTATTGCTCGTAGGCCAGGATGCTTCGCAGGGCGCGGGCTGGCAGGAGGCAACGCTGAATGCAAATGGGACCTGGCAAATCGACTACGCCTTACCCACTGTGGACGGCAACAATGAGGCCATTGTTGATCCAAGTGGAGATTATACCGTTACCGTTCGGGCAGCCGATGCAGCAGGCAATGAAACACCGTCGGATGCGCCGGAAACGGCCGAGATCACATTGGATGCCACAGCGCCGGTCGTTGGCGCCGGGGCTGCCTTGACTCGCACACAGGTCATCTCCAGCGGCATCACCATCGCTGGGCCGGCGAGCGACAATGTTTCACTGCAAACAGTGGAGATTAATTTCACCCCGGCCGGGCAGATGGACGCGCTGGCTGATGCCAATTTATACTTGCCCATGGATGAAATGGCAGGCACGGTATACTTTGATGACCAATCAGGCTCCAACAACGATGCCACATGCAGCGACAATTCATGCCCAACGGCCGGTGCAGCCGGTCAGCGCAGCGGTGGCGTGCAGTTTGAGGGTGATGCTGATCAGCTAACGGTAACGTCTGATGCGGTCAAACTCTCCAAAGCTGATTTTACGATAGCGACCTGGATCAATACGACGGCCAACCATATTGGCATCGTGACCAAGAGTAACAACAACAGCGAGTGGGAAAAGGGTGAAAAGAGTTTCTACCTCGATGGGAATGGCGTGCCCAATTTCGTAGGCTTTGGTAACAGCTATATTCGCGGCACAACGGCCGTCAATGATGGCCAGTGGCATCACGTCGTGGTTACCTGGGATTACAGCAGCGGGACCACGGGCACCGGCCGTATTTACGTGGACGGCAGCGACGACACCAATACATCTACCACCGACTATAAAGATCAGAATGCGGACGTGAATGGGGATTACCTCCACATTGGCGCCGCCAATCATGGTAGTGAAGCGCCCAACTTCTTCAATGGCACGATGGACGAATTCATCGTTTATCAACGGGCGTTGGCCGATTACGAGATCGCCAATCTTTATGCTTACGGTTTGGGCACCTGGGAAACAGCCTCATTCAGCGATGACACCTGGAGCTACACCGTGCCTGATGGGGAGAATGGCATTGAAGGTCTCTATCAAATCAATGTTCGTGGAACCGATGGGCTGGGCAATATAACCCAACTTGGCGGCCAGCGGGTCTGGCGCGGGGAGATTGACACCAAACCGCCGTCTCTCTCTTTCAATATTGAAACAGACAGCAGCGGCTCGGTCACAACAACAACCTACACATGTGAGGCGGCAGATTTCAATCTCGTGCAGGATAACACCTGTCTTCCGGGTTGGCCGCCGGCAATTCCAAGTTTCCGCATTGGCGACATGAGCTTAACAACCTATGCGGATATAGACGTCTGGTATTCAAAGACGTTCACGGATACATCCCGTTTGTATATGATTGATGCCGTGCGTACCTATGCGGACACGGCCGTCGAAGGGCAAACCATGAACGCCTGCGACGCTTACAACCACTGCACTGAAGTCGATCCGACGAATCTCCCAGAGGCTGAATTTCTGGCCGGTGCTGAGGTCGTGAGTCCATCCTCGGGCACAGCCTTAACCACCACCCAACCCATCAAAATCGACGGCGACTCCTTTGCCGACAATGACTTGCAGGCGCTCATGGTCACCATTAACGATACACCCGTCCATGCGCAGGTCTGGTTCCCGGCACAAGCATCAGAAAGCAGTTGGAGCTTTGAATGGACACCGCCCGGCGAAGGAATCTACACCATTCAACCATTGGTCAGTGATTGGAGCGACGAAACCTTTTATACAAGCTATATGCCACTCATTGCCGCAAGTGAGCCAATGACAGCTCGCCAAAGAACGCCAAGCAGCCAGGGGGCAACAGCAACTTCCGAACGCATCGCCCAAACAGTGGACAAATTCGTATCCGGAAACTGGCTGGACGGCCTGGATGCCGTCAACGCTGTTTATGGCGGCAAACCGGCAACCATATACGTGGACCTACAGCCGCCACAAATCACCATCGACCCAACCACGCTTGGTCCAGACCAACGTGTCGGCCGGACCGTTTTGGAATTAACCGGCAGTGTCACCGACAGCCTGCTGGTCCATCGTGTGGATGTGAGTATTGATGGCGGTCCCTGGCAGCAGGCTGGTCTTAGAGGCGAAGATGGTTGGCATTTCTACTGGCATCTTGACAGTCTACCCACCATGAGTGAGGATGAGACCTTTCAAATTAGCGCCCGTGCGACGGATGTAGCCGGACTTACAACGATCGTCACAGAATCCGTGATTGTACAAGCACCGTAATTCAGGCTCATTGTCGCCTCGTGGTTCGGCGTATACTGGCTTAAACCCTTGGCCAATATGATAAGGGATTGCATTTGTCGGAGCAGTTCATCGCCACAAGGTACCTTGCGAACGTCGTTTGTTGAGAGGGTAAATGATAGCTAACAACGGCCGTATTGATCAGGAGCCGGCAAGTTGTTGACAATATTCAACTTTCGCGTAAACTTATGAATACGTATGCAACAAGGTTTTGCAGTTGCTTTTGATTAAGTTTATTCATCAACAATAATTTATGGCTCGGAATCAAGTTACCTCTATTGATGTCGCCAAACTGGCCGGTGTTTCCCAACCGACTGTTTCGCGTGCCTTTGACCCGGAATCACCCGTATCACCCAGCACTAGAGCCAGGGTCCTGGACGCGGCAGCGGAACTTGGCTACACGCCCAATGTCATTGCTCGTAGCCTGAAATCGCGCAACACAAACATTGTCGGCATCATCATGGCCAACCTCACTTCCAGTTTTTTCTATCCCCGTGTCTTGGAACGCTTCACTCATCGGCTGCAAGCCATAGGCAAGCAGGTTCTGCTCTTTGGGGCGCCGCCGGATAGATCAGTCGATGCCATCCTGCCCCACGTCCTGGGTTACCAGGTAGATTCGCTGATCGTTGCCTCAACCACGCCAGGAGAAGCGATTATCGAGGAGTGCGCGCGCATCGGCACGCCGGTCATCTTGTTTAACCGATTTGCCCCACGTACACAAGCTAATGTCATCGGTTGTGACAACGAGAAAGGAGGACGCCGGGTTGCGAATGCTCTACTTGAGACTGGACACCGGCGTATCGCTTATATGGCGGGGACGAGAAACACGGCGACCAATTTAATGCGCGAAAAAGGTTTTATAGAACAATTGAAAGCCCGTGGGTATTCCAACAGTATACGTGAAGAAGGGGCTTACACATATGAAGACGGCCGTTCGGCAGCCCGCCGCTTGCTAGATAGGAAGAATCCCCCAGATGCCATTTTTTGTGCCGCTGACGTTATGGCCCTGGGCGCGCTGGATGTAGCGCGCTATGAACGGGGGATTCAGGTACCGAATGAATTATCTATTATCGGCTTCGATGACATTCCCATGGCTAGTTGGCCAGCCTATAATTTAACCACTATACGCCAACCAGTGGATGAAATGATCGATGCAGCCATTTCCTTGCTCAATGAAAAGGGAAATGGCGTTCCCACCGGCCAGACCAGGCTGTTGCCAGGGAAATTAATCGTTCGAGGCTCGGCCAGGATAGGCTAATTCCATGTCGATAGTAGAGAAAATCAGTACGGTTGAGGATTTAATTGAGCCTGGTGCTGATTTCGAGCTGGTGGTATCTGGTTTTGATTTCGCTGAAGGGCCAATCTGGCAGCCGGCAGAACAAACGCTTATCTTCAGCGATATCTTGGGCAACTCGCTTTACCGCTGGTCTGAGGTGTCCGGTCTGGAAACGCTGCGCCGCAACAGTAATATGGCCAACGGAAATGCATTTGACCAGCTATGGCGCGTGATTACTTGCGAGCACGCGACCAGTCGTATCACGCGGACCGATTTTGCAAGCAATGATAAACTGGAAATTCTGGCCACCCATTATCAAGGACAACAGCTAAACAGTCCCAATGATGTCGTTGTAAAAAGTGATGGCGCCATATATTTCACCGATCCAACTTCGGGTCGCAGCGCAAAATTTGGCGTGCCGCGAAAACCTGAACTGCCTTTTAGCGGTGTTTACCGGCTGGAACCGGACACAGGATCATTGACTTTACTAGTAAGTGACTTTGCCAAGCCTAACGGTCTCTGCTTTTCAGCTGATGAGCAGCTTTTATATGTTAATGATACGGAAAGACAACACATTCGTGTGTTTGATGTGACTGAGGATGGTTCTATACAAAACGGCCGTCTCTTCGCCCGTTTAGAAGGAGATGCTCCCGGTGTCGCCGACGGCATGAAAGTGGACAGTCTGGGTCATGTCTATTCGTGCGGTCCTGGGGGCATTCATGTTTTTGAGCCAAACGGCCGTTTTCTAGGATTAATCCCCATCCCTGAATTTGCAACCAATTTTGTTTTTGGTGATGATGATTTACGGTCCTTGTACATCACTGCCACCACCACTGTTTACCGCCTGCGTCTGCAAATTCCAGGACTTCAGCCAAATAAACAAGAGGGTTATGTCCGAAAATAATTACCTAGTTCCAGCATGTAAATTGCGTGAATTCATAACCAGGCTATTTGAACAAACCGGTATGAATCCCAAAGACGCTGCTTACTGTGGCTATGCGATGGTACAAACGAATCTTTGGGGCATTGATTCGCATGGCGTGCTGCGCGTCCCTATCTATTTGGAAAGATTAATTTCCGGGGCCGTAAACAAGGCTCCCAACCTTGAAATAATCCGTGGAAGCCTGGCCTTGGAAGTGCTAACCGGCGATGATGGCTTGGGCTATATTGTTGGTAAAGCAGCCATGGAAAGAGCCATCGAACTGGCCGAGCAATTCAATATGGGTGCAGTTGGGGTCATTCACAGCAATCACTTTGGCGCAGCCGCCCTCTATTCACAGATGGCGACGCAGTGTGGCATGATTGGTATTGTGATGACCAATGTAAAGCCGAATATCGTCGCACCAGGTGGCAGTCAACCCATCGCCGGTAACAATCCAATCGCCATCGGCATCCCAACGTTTGCTGAGTTCCCATTTATGCTTGATATATCCCTATCAAACGCCGCCGGGGGTAAACTGCTGTTAGCCGGCAAGAAAGGGGAAAAAATTCCGCTGAACTGGGCCACAGATAGGAACGGCCGGCCGACCGATGATCCAGATGAAGCATTTACCGGCTTCCTTTTGCCGGTGGGTGGCCACAAAGGGTTAGGTCTCTCATATGTTGTCGATATACTGAGCGGTTTGATTACTGGAGGCGTCTTTCAGGATGGCATAAAAAGCATGTATAAAGAAAAGGACGATCCCAGCCTGACGTGCCATTTTATGATCGTCATCAATCCTTTGATCTTACTGAGCCGGGAAACTCTTCAGGAACGTATGGCGGAATATTACCGCACAGTCAAAGCGTCGCCTATGTGGGATGATAGTAAAGAAATGATGCTGCCGGGAGAACTGGAATTTCGCACGGCGCAAAAGCGCATGGAAAACGGCATTCCCATTCCCGCTACCCTGTATAAGGAGTTAGAGGTTCTTGCCGAGGGGCTAGATGTTGCATTTACCCTCGACAAATGATTTTTTTGGCTCTATTGTATACGTATGCAGATCAGGTGATTAAATGGTGCATTTTCTAAGTATATAAACATTTGACAGTCACTTAAAATGGATAATCTTCTCAAGGAAATTCATGAAAAGTGACTGCTACTTTATCGTAGAATAAAGGTTTTTTTGAGTAAAGGAGTTTAAGGAAATGTCAGAAGGAAAAGCAATTTGGTGGCAAGAGATGACCGCTGAGGCCATCCAGGAACACGCCAGGAAAGATGATATCGCAATTTTACCTTTAGGCGCTATTGAGCAGCATGGACCACATTGTCCATGTGGAGACGACAGCTATAATGCCACCGGCATGG
This sequence comes from Anaerolineae bacterium, assembly GCA_028277515.1. Next base: position 2,788 of record JANQGC010000072.1, on the reverse strand, counting down.
CCGAGCATATTTCCCGGGCGACGGGCGTCATGCTCCTTCCCTGCCCGATGTATGGCTCACATCCCTTCCATCATTGGGGCATGCCGGGCAATATCCCTCTTACCTATGAAACCCATATAGGTCTGGTGATGGACATAATCAAAGGGGCAACTGTCGCCGGCTTCAACAAGTTCATCATCCTTTCGGCGCATGGACAGGTCTCTTCCACAATCGTCGCCGTGCACAAATTGGGACTGGAAGGAATCTTCACCCTGTCGCTGCATTGGTATGATTTCCTCCGGGATGATAAAGATGTATTGGAGGATTGGATGTGGCATGCTGATGAGGCTGAGACTTCGGTTGCTCTTTATTTATTCCCCGAATTCGTGGATATGAGCAAGGCGGATAAGGGAGGCGGAGAACCGTTGGTTGATCGCAAATTCATCATTGCTCCCGGTGCAGCCCCACGTCCCGGCACGATGTATCACTTTGAAGGTACTTTCGCCCGTCCCGAATACCGCGAATTGAAGAATGGCATCATCGGTGACGCGACCAAAGCGACCCGTGAGAAGGGTGAAAAAATCGTTACGCGTCTGACCAATCATGTTGCAGAGTTAATTGAAGATATACGCCAGAGGTACGAGCCGGGTGTTAAGCCGTTAGAAACATGAAATTTGAACGGATTTCAAAAGCGATCCTGGCAGATTGCTCTATTTGAATCAACTAGTGGATACATTGGGCAATCTGCCGTAAGAGAGAAAGGGGAAATAAAATGCGATTTCAGGATAAAGTCGTCATCGTTACAGGAGCGACAAAAGGTATTGGTGAAGCATGCGCCTATGAATTTGCCAAAGAAGGAGCAAAGGTGGTCGTCACCGGCCGCTCCGTTGACTTAGGCCAACAAGTAGTTTCGGATATTAAAGCCGAAGGTGACGAGGCATTTTTCGTGCGTTGCGACATCGGCCGGAAATCCCAAATTGATGCGCTAATTGAAGCAACGGTCAAGCAGTATGGAACCATTGACGTTGTGGTGAACAATGCCGGCGTGAATCACAGCGCCGAATTCTTTGACATCGACGAGGATGATTGGGATTGGGTGATGAGCGTTGATCTTAAGGGCACGTTTTTTGTCAGCCAGGGCGCAGCGAAGGTGATGGTCGAACAAGGCAAAGGGGGTTCAATCGTGAATGTCTCCTCCGTTATGGCCCAATTAGCTTTGGCCGATCAGATTCCTTACTGCGCAGCCAAGGGTGGTGTGAACCAGTTAACCAAAGCCATGGCCTTATCATTGGTAGATAAGGGCATCCAGGTCAACTGCTGCGCACCGGGGCCGGTATTAACGGAGCTTATGGAACGCGTGGTTCATAATGAAGAAAAGCGCAATCAATTAATGGACCGGTTGCCTTTCGGCCGCATCGCTACCTGCGCAGAAATAGCCCGTGTGATTCTCTTCCTGGCCAGCAAAGAAGCCGAATATATGGTCGGGCAAACCATATACCCTGATGGCGGGCGCAGCATTCAAGCTTTCCCAAGACGATTGGAGAAATAAACCTATGAAGATCAGATGGTTGGCTCACGCCTCCTTCTTAATCGAAGGAGATGGATTGCGAATTATCACCGATCCCTATGAACCGAATGAGATCATTAATTTGCCGCCAATCACAGAACCGGCCGATATCGTTGTCCGCAGCTCAGACGATGACGAGGCTCATTGTTTCGTTGATTCCATTCCACAAGGCTTTGAACTGGTCACGGCAACAGACATCGTCGATAGTGGCGCAACTATCCTCGGTGTTACCTTCTCCTCAATCTGGTCTGAGGAAAGTCATAAATACAAGGAAGTCGTACGGGACAATGCCATGTACCGCTTCACCCTGGAAGGGATCAATATCACCCATCTGGGAGATGTCGGCAATCCACTCACCGGCAGACAAATGGACGCCCTGGCCGGTACCGACATCCTCTTGGCTTTAGCAGGTGGTCCACCCACAATTGAGCTTGATGACTTGAATAAGGTCATCGAACACATTCAACCAAAAGTAGTCATTCCAATGCATTACCGTATTCCTGGTCCACGATTCTTCATGCTGCCCGTGACGGAATTCACCAGTTCTTACCCGGAGGAAAAGGTCTCCTGGTCGGATGGTTCTGTGGCCGAGTTCAGCAAGGACGCGCTGCCTGAGGAAACACAGATCCTGGTCTTGAAACCAACACTTTTTAAGGATGAATAAATCCGGAACTATGCCGTTTGAACGATTGGAGGTGCTATGTCTCAACCAAACGTTGGTTTGATCACTTTTGGCGATCATCGACAACATGAATGGGAACATGTATTCAAAAAGATGACCGAACCCCGTCATGCGGAGGCCATATCCTACTTTGCCGGATTGCCGCTTGATCTGCAAGCAGATACGGCCGTTGCCCGCACAAAAGAACAGATTGACAGCCAGGTCGACGCGCTGCGAGCCGCAGGCGTCGAGGCACTGGTTGCCCATACGCCATGCTGGACATCGCCCAACCTGGTTGTTCGCGGTATACAACGTTTGAACTTGCCCACCATGCTGCTGGGAAATAAACATCCGGGAACCCACAGCACCGTCGGCCTGCTTGGTGCCGGGGGCACATTAAGCCAGATCGGATATAAGCACCGGCGTCTCCGCGAAGATTTTAATGAGACCCTGGCCCAAAAGGTCATGCCTTATTTCCAGGCGGCTGCTGTGAAGGCCCGGCTGATGGGCAAAGTATTTGGTCTTTTTGGCGGCCGGACATTAGGTATCGACACTGGCACCTTTGATCCATTGCAATGGAA
>JANQGC010000055.1 GCA_028277515.1 Anaerolineae bacterium | reverse complement strand
TTTGGAAGCAGCGGCAGCTATGCTCAGTATCCGGATAACATCGGCTTCGACGTCAATATCGGGGGTTACCAGACAGGATCGCCTCCAGGTTCGTATTACAGCTATTACACAGCGCCTTTACTGTCTGAGTATTCGATTATTCCCCAGGACAGCACGGGTATCTTCCTTACAGAAGCGTTAACGTGCGAGGTAAGAAAATACATCGACGAGACAGTTGGAAATGGCAGACCATTCTTTGTTTATATGTCACATTATGCGCTACATGGTGCATTCAAAACAGACCCACGCTTTGGCAGTAACTATCCCTCTCTGTCAGGCTCAAACTTGAGTTTTGCGACCATGATTGAAGGCATGGACAAATCACTGGGGGATCTTTTGGATCGACTGGAAGACCTAGGGGTTGCTGAAGATACGCTTGTGATGTTCATAGGTGATAATGGCAGTGATAATCCATATGGAGGCAACTCAAACAGCAGTCCCCTAAGAGGGAAAAAAGGAAATAAATATGAAGGCGGCGTGCGTGTTCCGCTGTTGGTCTCCTGGGCTAAAGTAAATCCGAGTAATTCTTTTCAGCAGGCCTTGAGTATCCCATCGGCAAGTGTCGAAGAAGATATTGTTGCCTGCTTCGATCTGTACCCGACCATTCTGGATGCAGCCGGGGTGTCATTCTCTCACACAATAGACGGGTATACGCTGACACCTTATCTAAAGGCTCAGTCAGGTAGTCATCGCCCACAGCAGCTGGTAATTCATTATCCGCATGATCACAACTCTGACTATTTCACGATCTATCGTGAAGGTGATTATAAGTTGATTTATGATTATGACGAAAATTCGATTTCCGATACATTTGACGCCGGGAACAATGACAATGTGATTACCTCACGGTTCGAATTGTATAACCTGGCCAATGATATTGGTGAAACTACCGACCTATCGGATTCAGATCCATTACGTGTGACTGCGATGGCTAACCAAATGGCTCGCCGGCTAAATACAGCTCTGCCGCTATGGCCGGTATTGGAAGGTACATCGACAACGGCTCCTATTGATCCTGACATTCTGTGCTCTGGCAGGGCGGATCTTAATTGTGATGATATTGTTGATACTGGTGATCTGGCGGAGATGGCAGGAGTATGGCTGTCCGGGGGCTTTTTGGGTGACTTTGTTCCGGATGAAGGTGACGGTAGTGTGGATTTGAAAGATTTATCCGGTTTTGCCTTAGAATGGCTTAACTAAAATATGGAAATCTTCCATATCGACCATATTGTTTTTTGTTGCATCAAAATCCACAACTAAATCTGATCCGGTACCGAGCCATAATCCAACTAAATTAGCAAAATCCTCAACTTATGGATCAAACATAGCAGTTTCTTACTTGTCCACCACTTTGCCCCAATACACACAAATATACGAACCGAACCAATGATGGACAAAGCGAGCAGCTTATTTCAAATAAGGGTGAAAATGGAAAAGTTGGTTCACATGTTGAAAATGTGGTTTTTAAGTCATAATCAAAGGAAAAAACAGATGGGCCCACCAGGATTCGAACCTGGGACCAAGGGATTATGAGTCCCCTGCTCTACCGCTGAGCTACAGGCCCTAACTATTTACCTGAAAAGCCATTATCGTCTTAAAAGAAAATTATGGGCAAACATTTATGTCCTGATTTTTCAGATAATTCGAAATAATGATTATAAGATTCATGTTTGAAAAGTCAATATTAAAGGGTAAATTAAACTTCTTTCTATAGCTGATGTCTAAAAGACATAAGGGCTTTTTATTTCTTCATTGCAGGTCGGAAGAATCAGTAGAAAAGGTTCCGGTGGGGATATTTTATTTCTTGAGCCAGTCTTTTTTTTGCTTTTTGTTGTTTGGCTGGTTCTTTTTCCAGACCTTGTATTCGGCATTTCCACTAAGCATTCTTTCAAATGCAAGCATTTCAGTTTCTAATCCTTTATCACCCTGTGAGGTCATCCAGCTCTCCAATGTTTTTCGAAGTTGAGATATGGTCTTCGCATATTTCAGATCGTCTGCCAAATTGTCCATCTCATAAGGATCTTTAATCACATCATAAAACTCAATTGCGGGTCGATAGAAGTGTCGATTTACCATCGTCTTCGCGTGTATATTGCCTTCATCGGCGGCTTGCTGCCAGGATTTGAACCAATCAGAATTAATTGCATAATTTTGAAACTTTGCTTTCGGATCAAGATTAAGAATAAGTTTATATTGATCATTACGAACTGAACGTATCGGGTAATGATGTGGCCCCTCATAAATTCCACGCGATGTCTGGAGTCCAAACATATGAGTTTTATGTTTGTCAGTTTTTCCGCAAAGAACCGGCAATAAACTCTTTCCATCCAATATTGGATGGGGTATTCCACCAGCCGCTTCAACAAACGTTGGACATACATCGACATATTCGACTAATGCATTAGTCTGACTGCCTGCAGCAACTTTACCCGGCCATCGCACAATCATAATCGACTGAAGGCCTGAATCATAACAGGTCCACTTGGCAAATGGAAATCCGTTACCTTGCTCGGAAACCACCATTACCAAGGTATT
>JANQGC010000284.1 GCA_028277515.1 Anaerolineae bacterium | reverse complement strand
ACATGATTGAGAATAACCCTGATCTCACCACCTGGAAAGGTTATATAGATGCAGGAGAACAGTTTGCTGCGGCCGAAACCGGTGATCTCGGCCGCTTCCTCGGCGGCGATCCAAGCTGGACCCAATATGACGAGCAAATCATTAAAAATTTGGGATTGCCTTTCCAGGTGGTTTGGACCGGATCGGAGGAAGCGTTGCTGGCTGAAGTATCTTCCGCCTATGAGCAGCAAGCGCCCGTATTGTTTTACTTTTATTCACCGCACGCCATCTTTCAGGAAATGGATTTAACCCAGGTTCAACTACCGCCCTACAGCGATCAATGCTATACGGATATTTCCGCCATCGACTGCGCCTATCCGCAGGATGAATTGTTTAAGATTTTTAATCCCAATCTAAAAGAAAAAGACAATGACGTCTATGTTTTTCTATCTAATATGAACTATAGCAGCGATTCGCAAATTGAGATGTTGTCCTTGCTTGAAAATGGGATGTCTGTCGAGGAAACGGCCGAGGTGTGGGTGGAATCAAATGAAGACGTGTGGCAAAGTTGGCTACCTTAATAGTTTGTCGATGCTAAGTGAAATTTGACAATCAACACTTGTATGCGTGTTTAATTGCACTACACGTTCGCACCGTTTTCCTGTTCTTCTAATTCATCATCATCTACCAGAGCAATGACGCCGCCACACTTGCCACCAATAGCCACTATATAGCCAATTAATATGTCGTTTAATATGTCGATTTGTTCAGCAGTTGGCTCCCGCCCTTTAGGAAAGTTTGCCGCAAAATCAATTATCAAAGTTTTGTTGCTCATATTAACCTCCATTACCTTTGGCTCACACAAGACAATGGGGGTTATCATAACCACCATTATCTTAGCATGATAATTATCCCAAGAGAGTAGTGATACGGTTAGTTTGTAACGCTCAATTCATAGCTTTCATCAAGCCATTTTTCCCACAAGTGTCGTGGCATGGGACTTTCGGCCGAAAACCGCGCGGTCACCCATCCGCCTGTGCCAACCTGGTAATCGGCCGGCGCATGCTCTGCCAGCTCAGCCGCTTCAGGGAGGGATTGCTGCAGCTTGAACATCGCTTTATAACGCCTACCCTGCTCCCCAAGATAAAGGAAACCACGTTTGTTTGCCTTAAAAGAACGCTGCGTACAAGCAGTTCCCTCATCAACACGCGGATATAAACTGGCTTTCAGGCGCATAGCCTCCGTTGGATCTTGATTACTCTCGCTCATCATGCCTCCAAGTTATTCATTGGTCCGCGCAATCATCCATTGAATGTTAAACTTATCGATCACCATACCAAAGTTGTCATCTAGCGGGAACGAAACCTGGCCACCTTCAGATAACCTATCAAATACCCGCTTCCGCTCGGCCGCATCGGGCGAACCAATAAACAGGGCAAAGTTGCTCCCGACAGTCACCTCGTTGCCCGGCATATCGTCTGAGGCCTTAAAGTGGACGCTCCCCGCTTTAAATTCTGCGTCAAAAATCCTGTGTTCCATCCCTTCAGGGACATCGAATGGCGCATCGGCAACCGTCCGCAGTTCGGTAATTTTGCCGTCTAAACATGTTTCGTAAAACTGCAGCGCTTCATGGCAGTTTCCGGAAAACATCAAGTAGGGGATTGCTAAATTCATATCGTTTTCTCCTTCGCTATACGGGCTGTCCTGTCGATTCTTGTTGAGAATCGTAATTAATGCTCCAGTGATCGATTACGCGGTAGGCCACCTGCCTCTAAAAAATAAGCCAGCCCTTCAAAGGATGATGACCAGCCAGTCATCACAAATTCACTATAAGCACCAGGCAGATTATCCTGTGTCAGACAAACGGCCGTCTGATCACCTTGCTCAGTAAAGACCACCCGCACGGTCATTTTTACTTCTAGTTCCGGGTCAACCAGTTCATAAGCGAGCAATGCCGGCGGGTCGAACTCTGTTATCAATCCAAAGTGGGGATACTCCCCCACATCTCTCAGAGTCATCAGATGGTGATATTTGCCGCCAATCTTCGGCTCAATGTCCGATTTGACCTTTGTTGCATAGCCACAGCCCCACCAGAGTTCAACCTTGCTTGTTTTAATCCAGGCGTCAAAAACGGCCTGGCGTGGCGCGGCAAACAGGCGGGTCACAACCAATTTGCCATTCTCATAGGAAACCTCAACACTCATTTCAGCTCTCCTTTTTGCTTGAGATACGCTTCTACATCAGCAAACTGTTCCTTCCAAAATTGAGCGTAGTAGTCGATCCAATCACGCGCCTGTTCGGCCGCTGCCGGATTGACTTGAATGATGTATTCACGGCCTCGTTTGGCCCGTTCAATCAGACCGGCCTTCTCTAAAACACGTACATGCTTGGAGATTGCCGGTTGTGACATCTTGTAAGGTGCGGCTAATGATGTGATATTGGTTTCGCCCTGGGACAGTTGCGCCAATATTCCTCGTCTCGTTGGGTCTGAAAGCGCGCCAAAAATTCGGTCAAGCTGTAGCTCATTCATAACCATTTGGTTATATATACTCGATCTATTCAATCTTGTCAAGGTGATAATAGATATCGAGACCTCACTTATATACGTCGAGTTGGGGAGTGTACGCTGTAAGCTAAAAGATCCGTTCAGGCCGCGAGTAATTCGCGATCGAGTCGAGCCAGATCGATTAGTTGGGCATGATGTACCTGTAGTTCACTCATTTCGCGCAATCGATCAATAAGCATGTAAAACGCCGAAAATTAAGGTGATCACGACTAGGCCAATCGTGATCACCTTAATTTAGATGCCAAATAATTTTTGAATCGTGTGGTCAGTCAGCGAACTAAATTTAATCGTTACCCGGTTTCTTTGAACTTACCTTGGCCATCTGATGCCGGACCAGTCACAAGACCGGATAAGTCGTATCCTTTAAGGAACGGATTGCGTTCTCCTCTACCTCTGCAGGCAGCGGCATTTTCGCCTCAATGAGACACTGATTCAAACTGTCATTCAGCTTGTCTGGGTCGACCGCGTCCGGGGTGCCGATAGCCACGATTTGTGTACATGGTTGCGAGTCACCCCATTCATCATGTAGTGCCACATCCGAGCGGCGGCCAACAACCTGCAATACTACCCGTCGCTCTGGCGCTTCAATTGAATTTACTACCCCTTTGCAGCGATAAATACCGCCCGGGAGTTTTTTGGCCATCTCGCGAACAGCTTCTAAGGACATGAGTCGATCTGTTTCATAGCTCCAGGTTACAAACTGCCGCCCATGATCATCACCGGGATCATGTTCAGACTCATGTGCATGGCTGTGGTTGCCCTGAACCGAGAACTGCCGTGCCGGATCATACCGTCCGACACCTAACAAGATTTCATAAGGCACAGCGCAGTAGTCGGTTTCGACAAGGCGAATATTATTGAAGTGGTGGTCAATCCAAGCGTGAACCTGTCCAACCTTTTCTTTGCCCGCCAAACCAACCTTGTTGAGAATGACCATGTCCGCAAGACCGATCTGGCGCAGTTTGAGTTGATTCAATTGTTCATATTCTTGATGATCCATGATTTGGTCAGCATCAATCACACAGGTCACGGAATCCAGGCGGATCAAATCACGATATTTGAAAGATTTAAACGTCGCTACAATTCCTGCCGGATCGGCGACACCACTGGCTTCCAATAGAATATATTGAACCTTTTCAGGACGCTTAATCAGTTCTTCGACGGTTTCCAGTAAGTCATCACGGATCTGGCAGCAAACACAGCCGTTGGCCAGGCTGATCATATCGTCTTCAACACCGACAATCAATTCTGCGTCAATGTTTATTGAACCAAAATCATTCACCAGAACGGCTATTTGCAATCCATGTGTATCATTGAGAATGCGGTTCATCAATGTTGTTTTTCCGGCACCCAAAAAACCAGTCAGGATTGTAATCGGTACGGCAGTGCCTTGATCATTTGCAATTTCCATAAAATTCTCTCATTGAATAGACGCTCCGGCCATGTGGGCGCGAAGCGTCTGTGATAATGCCGATAACTATTGTTCTTTTCTTCTATCAGCCATCATCTGTTTGACGTTAAATTTCATAGGTGGCGATTCGAGCACGAGATCACGATCCACATCTGCAGGAGTATACTTGCCAGGATCGATCTCGATCTCGCGCAAGTATTCGATCTGCTGCTCTTCACGAGGTAATTTTGCCGGTGGAAACTCGATAACATCAGGTAGTTCATCAAGCTCCATCGCCTTCATCATTTGGTCAGGTCGCATCATAGAAATATTTCCCAGTTCGGGAAGCACAGCTTCTCGCGTCCAAATGGCCTCTTTGGTCACATTGACAACTTGTACGTCCGGCGCACCGACGACAAACAAACCATCCCAGTGGGAGCGAATACCGGCAGTAACTTCTTCGCTTAATCCCGATTCATATTCCAGATGGGTAACCATACCGATGCGGGGATTAATCTCTTTGCATAGATACCCAACAGCGTAATGGGTCGTGTGATGGGTATCAATTATGTAGTTGTACATGGCTGGCGGATAACCTATCTTCAAGCTCATTAGCCGGCCCAGGTCATTTTGCATCTCGGTGACAAATACGTCCACCCCTTGAGAATACTTTACCGATAGTTCGTCTGGCCGACCATCACCTGTCCAGACAAAAGAAAGCCCGTTCCAATCCAAACGATATGCTGATGCCCCATCTTTCCCATGTGATCTTGGCCAGTGGCGCACGGTGACGCCATTTTTATCGTAGCAGATGCCGTTTTCATCACGGAAATCAAACTCATTCACCTCAACTTCAAAGCCATCACCCATAGGCATAAAATCGAATTCCTCAAAATGCCAACGAAGCATCTTGCGCATGTTTTCGATCATCGCTTTCGTACCCAACTCTGGGACACGACCTGAAGGCCCGGTGACACGCAGTGGTTTGAATCGCCCGCTCGATGCTGTAAAGGGCAGCATATATGGTAGGTCAGCATAATGATCGACATGTAAATGCGTGATAAAGATGTCATTAATCAAGGCTGGGGGAAAACCCATGGCGATAATATTGTGAACCGAACCATTACCCAGGTCAAAGAAAAAAGAATCGCCGTTGCCCAATTCCACCATAATTGCTGTACCCGCTTGATTGCGGCGAGACGGCCATGGACAGCTGCCGACAAATGAGATGCGCATTTCATCTGGCCCCACTTCTTCAAGACCAGGGAAGTAAAAATTATTGTTCTTACAATATTTCGTGGGTTTGTAATAGGCCGGGAGCGAGATCCCCGATCCAGGCTCCCCACCATAAGGGTTCTTTACTATCGACATAGGTATCTCCTTTAATTTACTTACAATAAGCTGCCCTGTTATTTCATTGGCTGGAATGCAATCTCTAAGAATGGGAATCTCATGTTATATAAACTATCGAGAACCCCCATTAAGGCTGCCTGATCCTGAACTTCACCCGCTAAAACGGTGTATGGACTGCCCTCGTCATAATAGACAGAAATGTTCAGCCCCCCCAGATAGTCAGTATATTCAGGATTAATTGCCCCTTGTACCTTGATCTGGTAGGATGCTGCCTTTTCTGACTGCAACCGATCGTTCATTGTGTGCCAACCCAATCATCAATCATCTCACTTATAGAATAAGCGATGACAATGAATGGAGCATGGCCCGAAACGACCTATAAATGGGCTATTTGTGAGTAGTTGGGGTTGATTGGATCGCTTCAAAGCGGTTGTCTGTTCTTTCTACAGAAGGTTAAGTTCCTTTGCGCGAAAGATAGCTGCGCGACGGCCGTTTACCTGCAGCTTTTCGTAAATATTCGAGGCATGCCGTTTGACTGTATGGGGAGAAATCACCAACTGACCAGCGATTTCCTGATTCGTTAAGCGATCATCCATGAGACGTAAGATCTCCAACTCGCGCGTCGTAAGAAGCGTGGCTGATTTTAGAGATGGACCAGCTACCGGGGGTGTTTCGTTTAGAGCCCCAATTATCTGGGAGAGATAATCTGGGGCGGCAGCCTGGGTTTTTAATTGTTCTAATAATGACTTTATCTCAGGCCCAACATCGACAAAAGTACGAATAAATCCCCCAGGTTGAGCCATTGTGACAGCTTTCTCCAGCGCTTTTATAGCCTCAATTTGCTTTCCCAATTTTTGGTAGGTCAGGGCCAAATAGATATTTATCTGGATGATGCGCAGAGTGAAATTTTGAGCTTCTGCCTGGACCAGTTTTGACTCTAAGTAAGTAGACGTGGTTTTCACCTCTGCCAAACTGCCGGCGGCGATCATGACACGGGCATGGGCGAGAAAGGGAACAAAGGAGATAAAAGAGGAATCCACTATGATCTTCCTGTCCACCGACCGTGCCCAGCGCAGCGCCAGCGAAAATCCCCCTTCTGTTAACCAAAGATAGGCCTGGAAAGCATCCAAATATAGGAGCAGGCCAATATTCCCCAGGGCCAGGGTATCAGCACGAAGTTCGTCTAAAGTGGCCTGCGCCTTATCTATCTCCCCTCGTGCCAGATAAATGCGGGCCAATCCTAGAGCGCAATTGAACGCGGCTATGAAATTCGACCGGAAGCGATAATCAAATGTCACAGAGTAATGATGCCGGGCTTGCTCCAATTTGTTCCACTCGTAATTTAGGTTTCCAGCAAACATGTTGGCTCCGGGAACGACGTTGGGATGTGACTCAACAACTGTCAAGGCCAAGAATCGTTCATTAACCCGGGCCAACTGTGGCAAAGCACCTGCCACCTCCAATAGGAATGAAAGCCCAACCATTGCCTGTAGCTTAGAAGGGCCGGCAGGGCTTGGATTCCGGATAACATCTTGTAAAGTCCGAAAGGCAGTGCTCTTGTTACCCATTGCATGCTGGGCATGCGCCCAAGCCACGAGAGCCACCCCTCGTGTGCCTGAATCAACATCGGGCAGTAGCCTAAAAGCAGCTTCGGCTTGGGAAATCGCCTGCTGATGATCATTATGCTGAATAGCGTTTGAAAATGCCCGCAAAGCTGCTACCTGCCCTTGCATTGAATGGGAATCCATCAACCTGTTATCTGAATGGATCGCGGTTTCGACAGCCTCAAGTGAGGCATCTAAAGCAGGGAGGCGATATTCACGAAAGAGCAGCCATGATTTGGCCAGAATCAGGCGTGGACGCTGCCAAACAATATCCTCCGGCAGGTGTGAGAGCCATCGTTCGAGCGTATGCCGATCCAGACCATTTAGTAAATCTTGGTCATTGGCTTCTATGATAGAGACGGCTTTCTCAATATCGTCAGCCTTTATGGTATGTTGAATCGCTTCATCAATATACCCTTGTTCACTGAACCAGCGGCTGGCCCGTTGGTGCAATGCCCTGATCTCATTCGGTGGATACTCCTTTTTCAGTTGGCGAATTAACAGTTCCTGAAATAGATGATGAAAACGATACCATTCCCGGCGCTTGTCTAGCGGAATAAGAAATAAATTGGCTGCTTCCAACCATTCCAAATTGGCCTGCCCCCCATCTGCAAGTTGGGTCACAGCCAGGCATAAGGGTTCGCATAAGCGATCTAATATTGCACATTGCAGCATAAAGGATTTGATCGTTGTTGGCTGGTGCGCTAATACTTCACTAAGCAGGTATTCGTTTACAAATGAGTCTGCACCCCCATGAAAACTTTCTAGCAATATAGCAGATTCTCTTTCTTCAGGTAAAGATAAGGCCGCTAATTGCAGTGCTACAGCCCAACCTTCCGCAAATTGGTTCAAGGCAATGACCGTTTCTCGTTTAATATCATTACCCAATAATTGCCGAAGAAAGATTTCAACTTCTGCTGCCCGAAAACGCAAATCTCGCTGCCGGATCTCGATCATCTCATTGGCCGCTCTTAAGCGTGGAAGGGGCAATATTGGATCCTTTCGGGTGGCAATAGCAAGCAGCAAGTTAGGTGGTTGTTTCTCGATCAGTGCAGTTATCAAAGCATGAGTAACACCATCTCTTATGATATGGAAATCATCGAAGACGAGAACCAGGTCGGCAGGAATAGCGACAATATCGTTAATAAGTCGGGCCGTCAGGTAGCTTGAGGGTGATTGGCCAGCCCGTACCAATTGCCATGTGTCCTCGCAGGCTGAGGAAAATGTGACGCGAATAGCCGAGACCACATACTGTAGGAACAACATCACATCGTTGTCGTGTTCATCCAGCGATATCCAAGCTACTGTGCGCTCAACGTCTCGCAACCAGGAAACAAGGAGAGTCGTTTTACCATAGCCGGCAGGGGCTGAGACCAGAACTAATTTGCGGCGCAGTCCTTGGTCCAGTTTTTCCCGTAACCGGGGCCGATCTATCAGTTTGTCACTCGTCCGTGGAGGCTGAATTTTGGTTTGGATAAGAGTTGTAACTGGATCCATTTGACGTAAACTCCAACCATTGAATTGAAGGTAATCATGAGCACCAATAGCCGTTATTCATTTATGATAAGGGTCTTGGAATCGACATTTGTTCACAAATTACAATTACGACCAACTATCGTCCATATTATAGATTCTCCCAAATTATGGCTCAAAACAAAGCTTTATGATGAGCCTTTCTGCTCATTAGTTAACTAAATCTTTAGCAAAAATTGCTTAATTCCCATTTAAATTGATGTGAACCATGGGCGAAATCAAGCGTAGACACACGCTACTTTCAAAGTATATTTATTACATTTAGGCTGATATGCAAGCAAAAGGGAAAAAGTGGGCGCGGACGGACTCGAACCGCCGACCTCACGGATGTGAACCCTACAAACAGCAAAACGCGAAAATGGCGTTTCTAATGTCGTTTTCCTAGAGTTAGAATTCTTTAAGGTTAAGCGTTTTCTCCAAGAACCATGAGGGCTGACCTGCAACTTTATTGCAAATCAGCTATTTTATGCAAAAACGAATGGTAACTCGTTATTTCCAACTATCAAAAGACAACCATGAATGAGCAACTATTAAAGTTCCCGTTATTCTACACATTGCGGGTTTCTTATTTCCATGACTCGCTTCAGGATGTCACGTCACGGTTTCTTCGTAGATTTTGAGCTCCGGAATGTAGTGGAAATCCTTCACGTTTAGTGTAAAAAGAGATAGATCATCATCAAGGGCAGTCCCGGTAATCAGCATATCTGGAATACCAGGTCTATGGCTAAGCGCATAGGTTTCCATCAATTCGAGGAATAGGAGAGAGATATCCCTCGTGAATGGTATCTGATGCATAAGTCCTAGGTTCTCTGTAATCTTCTTTAGTTCAGACTTGTTTAGCGTGCCAAATTATAGCTCTGCGACAGTAATAACACTTACAGCGAGGTTACCGAGTCCAATTTGCCGTAACTCGACCGTAACACGAGGATTGTTCTTGTAGAACTCAATGAGAACGTTGGTATCGCAGAGGATCATTATGACTGTCGGGGCCAGGCTTGTTGCCGAAGGGATTCCTGCGTGATTTCACGCCCTTGCCATATGCCTGCCATGGCGAAAAAATCAGCTTCCGATTCCTCAGACACCTTGTGGTCTACTACCTCTACGACGTCAATGAATTCGAGGGAACGTAGGAGCCGCAACAGCAAATCAGCTTTCTCTTTGTTATTGATATAAATTGTTATCTGTTCCATCTTTATTACCTTGAACGACATTATAATAGATAGCCGAAACATGAAACCGTCAACAAGATGCCCAGAATCCTGGGGAGCAAGCCCGACTCGAAAACTAAATAGCCAAGGTGAAACAACCAGAGGCCACAGAATATATAGGCGATCATGCCGCCCAATTCGAGCTTGCCAAGCGAATACTTAAGCGAGATTTCCCACAGATTGACGCCCGACATCATTTTTATGTCTGTAGTTCGGGTTTTGCTATGGAAAACGGCCGTTTCCATTATAATAAGTTCATGGCTGGTGACTTGCTGCAAACGAAACTGTATGTACCGCAGTTGCGGCCGTCCCTCGTCCCCCGCCCCCGTCTCATCGAAAAACTCAACGACGGGCTGGGTGGCAAACTCACCCTCATCTCCGCCCCGGCCGGCTTTGGCAAAACGACATTAGTCAGCGCCTGGGTACAGCAAATTGAGCAAACTGCCGCCTGGCTTGGGCTGGACGAAAGCGACAACGATCCGACCCGTTTCCTGACTTACTTTGTTGCTGCCCTGAACCAAATCCAAGGGATAGAATCTGACATTGGGAAAGGGGTGTTGGTCATGCTTCAATCCCCACAGCCGCCACCAACTACGACCGTTCTGACCATGCTGATTAACGAAATTGCCGCCCTCCCCAGCATAATTACCCTCATCCTCGATGACTACCATCTGATCGAAGCCCAACCCATCCACGATGCCCTCACATTTCTGCTCGAACACCTGCCACCGCAGATGCATCTAGTCATCGCCACCCGTGATGACCCACACCTGCCACTGGCACGCCTGCGTGCCCGCAGTCAGTTAACCGAACTACGCGCCGCCGACCTGCGTTTTTCCTCCTCCGAAACGGCCGAATTTCTCAACCGGGTGATGGGTCTAAACCTTGGGGAAAATGATATTGTCGAACTCGAAACCCGCACTGAAGGTTGGATCGCCGGTTTGCAGTTGGCCGCAATCTCCATGCAAGGACGCAAAGATGTCGCCACTCTAATAAAGTCCTTTACCGGCAGCCACCGTTTTGTGCTGGATTACCTGATAGAAGAAGTTCTGGATCAGCAGTCCGAGAACGTGCAGACTTTTTTGTTGAAGACGGCCGTTCTCAACAGACTAACCAGCTCCTTGTGTGATACTGTAACGGGGATGGAAAACGGCCAGGCGATCTTAGAAATGTTAGAACGTAGCAACCTGTTCATTGTCCCCTTGGATGAGAAACGACGATGGTACCGTTATCATCATCTCTTTGCCGATTTGTTGCGTCAGCGTTTGCACCAAACCCAACCAAAACAACTGTCAATTCTACACCGCAGAGCCAGCGAGTGGTATGAGCAAAATGGATTTGTCGATAATGCCATAGATCATGCACTGCGCGGTGAATATTATGAACGGGCAGCGCACCTGATCGAGGATCAATTGGGTGAAGACTTAATCGATAAATACGAGCGTGGCGATCAGGCTGTTTTGCGGCGTTGGCTGGCTGAATTGCCGGAAGAATTTGTATTCTCAAAACCACATCTCTGTATCCTTCACGCCTGGAATCTGTTTACCAGCGGCCAACTGGATGCAGCTAATCGGAGTCTCCAAGTCGCCGAAGAGATGCTTGACCCTAACACAGAGCAAGAACTTGACCCCTCACTGGATAAAAATCAACTGTCAGACACTAACAGAATGAAACTGGTGGGTATGATAGCTGCCATCCGCTCCTTTATTGTTTCTTACAGCGGAAATATACCAACGACTATTCAGTATGCGCGTCAAGCGCTTGAAGTTCTACCTGAACAAGAACGACTGTGGCGCAGCATTGTGTTAATTACCCTGGGTGATGCGTATGCTAATCAGGGCCAGATGGCAGCAGCACACAAAGTCCGGTCAGATGCTTTGGCGATAGGCAAAGCATCAGGCGACACCTTCGTTCTCATGATACTTAATCTAAGACTAGCCGAGATATTGAGACAAGTAGGCAAGCTGCAACAGGTCGTAGATATCTGCGAGAGCCAGTTGAAAAGAGCAGATGAAAGTGGAATTTCGGAAGCGGCCATAGTCGGTTGGTTATTAGGGATTTGGGGCGAGGCTCTGGCCGAATTGAATCATCTGGATAAGGCCATAGATCTGGCAAAAAAGGGCGTAAAACTGGCAACACTTGGTAAGGATGTAATGCATATTGGATCGAGCACCCTTTGCCTGGTGAGAGTTCTATTTTCCAGTGGAGACTTAACTGGCGCCGAATATGCCATCCAATCATTGGAGAAAACCGTTCACGAATACGATGTGCCTCTTTGGGCCTCAGCACAGATGTCAGCCTGGCAAGCGCGAATATGGCTGGTGCAAGGTAAACTAGAGATTGCATCTCAATGGGTTGGAGAGCGTGAGTTGGATCCTGATGGAGAACCTGTATATCTGCACGAAATGGAGTATATTCTGTTTGCCCGTATCCTCATTGCTCAAGGGCGGTTGGACGAAGCAACCAAGCTGCTACAGCGCTTGCACGAGGCGGCAAAAGCGGGGAGGCGCACTTCGAGAGTCATTGAGATCCTAATACTGCAAACATTATCTGCTCAAGCTGGAGGTGATGCTGTCCAGGCGATGACCACGCTTGAGCAAGCCCTTACCCTTGCCGAGGCGGGAGGCTTCATCCGCATCTTTGTGGACGAAGGCCCACCGATGGCCCGTCTACTTTACGAAGCCCTCTCTCGAGGAATAAGGCCAGATTATGTTCGCCGGTTATTAGCAGCTTTCCCCGTTACTGAACCAAAACAAGCTGCTCTATTGCAAACAGAAACCACCAAATATGAATTGATTGAGCCATTAAGTAAACGCGAAATTGAAATACTCCAACTCATCGCCGAAGGCTTAACCAATCCGAAAATTGCCTCCAGGCTTTATCTATCGCCGAATACAGTTAAGGTCCACACCCACAATATCTATGGCAAACTCGGGGTCAATAACCGGACCCAAGCAGTTATGAAAGCGAGGGCTTTGGGGATGTTGCCTACTGATTAACTGCTTGGCTACTTGAAATCGTATAAATTGAAGAAATGACGGGCTGTCAGTTAGCAGCCCATTTTTGATCCCCTATCAAACCTACAATAACCCCCTGAATAATACGTTTGGTATATGACACTAATACCATTGTAAGTGTACGATTTCACCATCATTGATATTGGTCAAAGAGAAGAAAAACGATGACTACCGAAGCTAATTACCAATCAACGGAGAAATCTACTTTTATCAGCAACAAATGGGATGGCTTATAGCTGATTGTTATTCTGGGAATGGAAGGCAGGCGGAAATTTACAGAAATTAACCTCCAGGAGGTTTCGAAGGAGAGCGAGCCGTACAGGTAATCTCCCAGAGGATAATTCCAGAGAGGAGCAAATGTCACACCTAAAACAAGGATTTCGGTTTGAGAAGGATTGGCCACAGGAAGACCTGAATTATGTTGCTCAGAACTATAAGGCAGGCACAACGATTCCTGTGAACATAAAGATAGAAGCCGAACAGCATGTGCTTAACATGGAAAATGTGAAGCGGATTCTGGAAAAAGCGTACAAGATTTCAGTGATGGACTGTTATTGCCGCCTGACGCATAGACATTGTGACGCACCAATCGATGTCTGTCTTGATTTGAACGAAGTTGCAGAACGGCACATTTCTGAGTTTGGCGCACGGGAGATCTCTTTTGATGAGGCTCTGGAAATTCTGGACAAGACACACGAAGCCGGCCTGGTGCATATGGCTTATGGACATGGCGATTTGTATGAAACTGGTGCCGTCAATTCGATTTGCAGTTGTTGTACGTGCTGCTGCGGCATTTTTTCTGGGATTTTCCGATTTGGCATGTTTCCCTATTTGCTGACATCGCATGCCGGTACCGAAACAGATTCATTGCTTTGCATTGATTGTATTGAATGTGTGGATCGCTGCCAGTTTGGTGCCAGAGAAATATTGGATGGCTCGCTCGCATTTCAACCTGATTTGTGTTTTGGGTGCGGCTTGTGCGTCACCTCCTGCCCAACTTTGGCGATAACCCTTATTGAGAATTCGGAAGAAGTCAGAGGCGAAAAATGAATGCAAAATTGAGTACCGTCAGGCTTCTAGGTGTTGCACAATTGATAGTTATCATCGGTAACTTGATCATGGACACCTTACTTTCATCAGCGATTGGATCCGGCACAATATCCAGCATCTTGTTGAATATATCAGGTAATCTCACCGAAATGCGGATCAGTAATCTAGTTAGCCTGGGGCAAACGTTTGCCATTATCGTGTTAGGCGTTTTGTATTACGTTGTCTTTTTCGAACAACATAAGACTGTTGCATTGGTGTCACTAATATGTTTTGTAATGGCTGCCTCAACAATTGCAGTCAGCAAAATGGCAACAAATGCATTGATACCCTTAAGCCAGGAATTTGTTAAAGCGGGAACACCAGAATCCTCAATCTATCAAGCATTGGCAGATCTCTTATATTTTGGCGTTGATAGACGAGGAAACGATATACACATGTTGTTTTTAGGCCTTGGGTTTTTGCTGACGAATTATCTGTTTTATATTTCCAGAGAAATTCCACGCGCCATCTCTACCTGGGGAATAGTCGCAATCTGTCTGTTGTTAATTCCAACTGTGTTCGTGCTTTTTGATCGCGAATTCGTTCCTGGTGCCATGATTCTGGCTTTGCCCTACGCGCCCTATTGACTGTTTTTAGGAGTATGGTTGGTACTCAAGGAGTTCAATTTTAGTTTCAGAACACAAGGAGAAAAATGATGACTGTATTAGAAGAAATGAAATTAATGAAACATCGTCGTGTCGTCGTGACCCGGTTCGGCGAACCTGACGTGTTACAGATGGTAGAAGAAGACCTCCCTGAACCCCTGATGGGTGAGGTTCGGGTCAAGGTTTTGGCTGCTGGGGTCTCTGCCTACGATCTGATGCACCGACAATCAGGTAGGCTCCCCGGGACACCGCGCCCGCCGTTTACTCTGGGTGAAGACATTGTTGGCGTAGTGGATAAGCTGGGCGAGGAGGTTACGGCCGTTCAACCAGGACAGATGGTTGCCGCCCCAACCTTTAGTTCTGGTCTTGGTGGTGGCTATGCGGAATTCATCTGCCTGCCCGCCAGTGAATTAGTGCCTGTTCCCGCAGGCGTGGATCCGGCCGAAGCCGTTTGCCTGGTGGTGAACTACCTTACCGCCCACATGGTCATGCACCGGGTCGCTGGCGTGCGCAGCGGTGAACGCATCCTCGTCCACGGCGCGGCAGGAGGCGTAGGAACCGCCCTGCTCGAACTCGGCAAGCTGGCCGGGCTGGAGATGTACGGCACTGCGTCCAGGCATAACCACGAACTCGTGTCCGGGCTTGGGGCCACGCCCATCGATTATCGCAAGGAGGACTTCATCAAGCGTATCCACAGTCTAACCGGCGATGGGGTGGACATTGTATTCGATCCCATTGGCGGCGCCAGGCAGCTCTGGCGTTCATACCGAGCATTGTGCAAAGGCGGCCGTTTGATATGGTTTGGTATGGCGGCGACGAAGAAATCGGGGCTGAGAGTCATTCCCTTCACCCTGCTGACACTGTTTCTACTCAAACTCATTCCCGACGGCAAACAGGTGCCTTTGACGCCGGATCTGGGGAAGGACAATGCATGGTTCCGCGAGACGCTGGCGGAACTTCTCGACTTGCTGGCAGCAAGCAAGATCAAGCCAGTGGTAGCGGCGCGTATCCCATTGGCTGAAGCCGCTCGTGCCCACAAGCTGATCGAACGTGGCGGATACGCAGGCAAGGTGGTTCTCGTTACCGATGCGCAGGCAGGGTCTCTGCATACAGATCGGACGAGGCAACCGCAGATGAACGCGCCTGGATCTAGGCAGAGAAAACCGGCATGAAGTTCAATAGCGAGGGAACGATTGCCACGGGACAAACCGTTGGCATCCCGTGGCTGACTGATAAGTCAAAGAAAAGATGATGAGGAAAGATAAACAACGGTTTACCCTGGATAGACCCACAACCTACCAGATCAAAGTGCCGGGACATCTTGATGAAGGTTGGGCAGAGTGGGAGGGGAGGATGCATATCGCGGTTAAAACCGATGATGATAATATGCCAATCACGACCTTAACCGGCACCGTTGACCAGGCTGCTTTGCAGGGCCTGCTGCGCCGGCTTTACGCTCTTGGTTTGCCGTTGATTTCGGTGAACTGGATCAAGGGAGACTGACTACCCAATGATATGAAGAAGTTTGGTCAGGAGGCCGAATAATAATGAGTATGTCGAGAGTTCAAAATCCCGAAAATGTCATTCAGGTTGACAATTTGTCGAAGTCATATGGAAACGTCAATGCCGTGAATGACATGAGTTTTTGCGTCAAAAAGGGTGAGATATTTGGGTTTCTGGGTCCAAATGGTGCTGGGAAAACGACCACATTAAGCATTTTGGAAGGTTTACGCAAGCTGGATCGCGGTCGGGTACGTGTTTTGGGGATGGATGTCAACGAAAATGCCAAATTGATCAAATCACAAATTGGTGTGCAGTTACAAAGCACTAGCTTATTACCAGATTTCACTGTTTTTGAACAAGTGCAGTTATTTTCCCGGTTATACGGATGCCGGCTCAACCATCATGAAATCATGGCATTGTTGGAACAGGTTGGACTGGATAACAAAGCGAAAGCGCTCCCCGATAATCTCAGTGGTGGACAAAAACAGCGTCTGGCTTTGGTATTGGCACTAGTTAACGAGCCCAAGATTGTTTTTTTGGACGAGCCAACCACGGGGTTAGATCCTCAATCACGACGAGTTTTGTGGGACCTGATCCGCGAATTGCACGATCAGAGCAAAACGGTTGTGCTTACAACCCATTACATGGAAGAAGCTGAAGCCTTATGCCAACGGGTTGGGATTGTTGACCATGGCCGTTTGGTTGCACTCGATACGCCAGACAATTTGATTACCAATCTGGCTGGTGTATCGTCCATTACCACATCGGCCTATTTACCGCTAGACGAATTTCAGCTATCGCCCGCTGTCATTCACGTACAGCACGATGGAAATAAACTATCCATTCAAACCCATGATGTTGCGGCAACGCTTCGAGCTATACTCAATGTCGCTCAAAAACACTGCGTCAGCTTAAACGACCTCCACATTCAACAGCCTAGTTTGGAAGATGTCTTTCTTACTTTGACCGGGAATAGGATACGTAACTAACATGAATAACATTCGAACTAAGGATTTTGATAATATTCCTAATGGCGTTTTTGGACCCACACTGCAGTTTTCCAGCACGCTTCTCTACTCAAATTTACGCAATTTTAAAGCATTGGTAATTACGCTGGGGATGCCCATCTTAATGCTCTTTGCGTTTTGGTTTCCTACTTTGGGAGGCGATGAGGAGAGCCAGGAACTCATGTCGATCATGTTCCCAGCCATCATTTTACTGAGCGTGATAATGCCGGGTTTGACCCAGGCAACCCGCCT
>JANQGC010000248.1 GCA_028277515.1 Anaerolineae bacterium | reverse complement strand
CAGCGGATCAACCACGCGGTCCGCACCAAGCCGCGCCGCCTGTTCGCGCCGGTTTTGCTGCGGCTCACTGACAATGACCCGCAGCGCCCCGCGCAGCCGGGCCAGCATCATGTGCAACACGCCAATCGGCCCGGCGCCCATGATCACGGCCACGTCGCCGCCCCCCACGTTGAGCGCATTCTGTCCGCGCAGCACACAGGCCAGCGGTTCGGTTAAGGCAGCCACGGCCGGATCGACATCCTCACTGATGGCCATCAAATTGCCCTGGCGCACGGCCGCTGCCGGAATGCGCATATACTCGGCAAAAGCGCCATCAATCGTCACGCCAAAGGCATCATAATTCGGGTCCATATTATTGTTGCCGGAAATAGTCGCCCGGCTGGACCCGCGCCCCATATTGGGAGCAACGAAATAACGGCCGCCAACCGCATAACCGCTAACATTTTTCCCCACTTCCACGATCTCGCCGGCCACCTCATGGCCTGGAATGCGTACCGTGCCCGGCCCATACTTACGATGGCCGCCTTTGTAGATACGCATATCAGTGCCGCAGATAGTGGCGCTCAAGACTTTTAAAAGCACTTCATCCGGCCCGATTGACGGCTGGGGCGCCTGCTCCACGCGCAGGTCCTCAGGTCCGTGATAAACGGCGGCCAGCATCATCCCACTCATGATAACACTTCCTCTAGCAAAACCGGCCTTGTTTCCAGGAAGGACCTGGTACCGGCCAGGACCATAGCCACTGCCCAACGGCCGTCTTCACCGCCCACCTTTGGTTGCTCGCCCATGCGCGCGCATTGCACGAAATGTTCGATCTCTTGGATATAAGCCCAGGCGAACCGTTCCGGCCAGCGCCTATAAATGGGCTGCACCAGGCCCTGGTCACGATTGACACAGACAATCACGGCCTGGCCCTGCATCTGCCCAATCTGCATGATGCCCTTCTTGCCAATAATTTCTACGCGGGCATCATAGCCATAATCACAAGGGCAAACACCGGATACATTGGCCAGGGCACCGGATTCAAACGTGATCGTGGCCAGCATATTGTCATAGAAATGTTCGGCCGTCGCCCCGCGCTCATCTCCTTTGAAATTCGCCGTTTCCACGTACATACGGGCCGGGTTGGAACCGGCCAGCCAGCGTGTGCAATCCATATCATGGCTGTTCACCTCGGCCAGCATGCCGTTTGACGTTTTCAAATCATTCGCCCAGGCCGGAGGCAGCCCGGGGCCGTGGGTCAATGATTTAATCAGCATCGGTTCGCCAATTTCACCGGCTTGAATCCGTTCAGCGGCGGCGGCGAATTCCGGGTCGAAACGGCGCATGAATCCCAACTGTAAAATGACATTGTTGTTTTTAGCGGCGTTGATGATCGCATCGCACTCTTCCAGCGAAAGCGCCATCGGTTTTTCCAGGAAGACGTGTTTGCCCTGTTCGGCGGCCATGACGGCCAGATCTTTATGGGTAAAGGTTGGCGTGGTGATGATCACAGCGTCGAATTGGCTCCGATCCAGCGCCTGCTCCAGGGATGTGTATCGCTCTTCAATTTCAAATTCATCTCCCGTTTCGTTGAGCATCGCCGTCGCCGGATCGACCAGGCAGACCACATCCCCATCAGGAACCGTGCGTTTCAATGTCCCTGAATGCAACTTGCCAACTCGTCCGGCTCCCACCATACAAATGCGTATTTTTTCACTCATTTAATTCTCCTTGTAGAGCGATCAGCGTGCCCTTTGGATATTGGCAAATCGCCAGCCGATTTACCAGATCGGCCTACATTAAAGCACCGATTTACTAAATTGCTCATTCAACACAAATTAGGCAATTTGTGCTACGGATGTAGAGCAACCAGCCTGCCCTTCGGGTATTGGCAAATCGCGCCGGCCGATTTACCAAATCGGCTTACATTAAAGCACCGATTTACTAAATTGCTCATTCAACACAAATTAGGCAATTTGTGCTACACGAAAATATCTTGCAGTCCTGCCTGAATGTCAATATAACGCTGGCGCAACGGCCGGTAAATCTCATGCAGCTCCTCATCGGGAAACAAGGCATCCCCGGCAGGCCGGGCATGCTCAGCGGCCACCTGCGCCAAATCGTCAAAAATGCCGGCGGCCTTGCCGGCGATCATGGCGCTGCCCCAACTACCGAACTCCGAACGTCCCAGGCGCTGGTAAGGCACACCCAAAATATCAGCTTTCATCTGGTTCCAGACTGTGCTGCGCGCCCCGCCGCCGATGACCCGCGCCTCAGTCAACTGCAAATTGGGTATCGCCTCTTGCAAGATTTTCAAGTAATAGGCATATTCCAAACCAATGCTCTCCAGCACGGCCCGCGCGAAATGGGCCTGGCTATGACCCCAGGAAAAACCCAACCAGGCGCCGCGCATCTCCGGCGTTGCCGGGCAGATTCGGCCGCCCAGATGGGGCGAGAAGAATAATCCTTCACAGCCGGGGGGCGCTTTGGCCGCCAGATCGATCATCTCCTGGTAATCGACACCGGTATCAAGCTGCTGCTCCCCCTGGTAAGCATTAAAGAACTGGTCGTGATACCAGCGCAGCGCCTGCCCGCCCCCGCCGATGTAAGCCAGGGGATTCCACAGGCCGGGGATGACCGAACGCATAGTTAGCAGCGCCCGATGTTTAACATCGGCCATGAATGTATCCGTGGAAGCAGCCAGGACTGACGCCGTTCCGGCCACATCGAAGATCATGCCCGGCCTGACAATACCCGCGCCCAGCGCGCCCGCGGCCGTATCACCGCAACCGGCGGCGATGATTGTGCCCGGAGCCAGGCCAAAATCAACGGCCGCCTTTTCACGCACTTCACCGACCACGTGCCACGGTTCAACGATGCGCGGCAGCTTCTGCATATCCACACCCAGCAGGGTGCATAGTTGTTCCGACCAGGTGGCTTGCCGGGCATCGCTCAAACCGGAAAAATGAAGAAATGTGTAATCAATAAACGCTTCATCGGCGGGCAGTTCGGCCATTCTTCCCGCCACATACGCGGAAGGCATGATAAATTTGGCGGTTTGAGCATAAATCTGCGGCCGTTCTTCCTTCCACCACAAAATTTTTGGCCCGTGATCGCAGGTCGGCGGGCAGCCCGTCAGCCGGGTCACCAGGTCGCCGTAGTTTTGATCAATATATTGAATTTGTGGCCGGCAGCGCATATCCAACCAGGAATCGAAACGACCCGTCTCACGATAATTTTCGTCAATCATGCCCACGCCGGCCATCTGGCTGTCAAAAGCGAGCGCGGCCACTTGTTGGGGATCGATGCCGCTTTCCCGGATACAGGATTGAACGGTTTCGGCCGCCGTGCGATAAAAGTCAGCGCTCTCCTGCTCGACGACCCCCGGCCGGGGATGATAGAGCGGCACTTCGGCATCCGCTTCGGCCAGCAGGCGGCCGTCTGTCGTAAACAGAGCAGCCTTGGTGCTGCTTGTGCCCAGATCGATTCCCAATAAGTATTGTTCACGCATATCAGTGCTCTCAGTCGTGCCCGTGCCTGTAATCCTGTTATTACAAGTTACCTCAAAATAATAGCAGAATTACAAATCAAGGCCAGTAATTCTGCTATCTAGGCTTTCCCATATCGACGAATTGTTGGTAGTAACCGCGAAATCCTTTTCGCGTTGTGGCGAACGCGCGGAAGCGCGATAAGAAATCGCGGTTACCAACTTGACGAGAGCAAAATATCATTGACAATATAAATAATTCCGCTCTTGTCCTTCTCGTCCGCGTCCTATAAGATTAGACCAGCCTGGAAAGGTATTCAAAACTGCGCTCCGCCTCCGGCACAGTGCCACACTCCACGCTAAAGACAATATCACGATCCACATCTTTCACGATGTCAATCACGCGCTGCCAATCGACGACCCCCTCGCCGCAGGCGCAGCCAACCGGCGTGCCGGTCACCTTGCCTCGTTCCGCTTCACCTTGCTGCATACTGATATCTTTGGCGTGCAGGTGCACCAAGCGATCTTTCACCCGTTCCAACCATTCGTATGGATCAGAACCACCGGCGAGGTAGCTATTGCCCGTATCATAGTTGATGCCGATGGCTGGCGAATCAACCAGGTCGTATATGCTGTCCAAACCATCCGGCGTCTTGCTGTACTGCTGGTGTGGCTCAAGACCGATCAGGATGCCGTGGCGCTCGGCGACCATGCTGGCTTCCTTCAACGTGTATTCCATCAAGGCATAATCCATTTCTTTAGTTGTCCAGAAAGGCTTGGGACCTTCATCCGTATTGATCACAGGTGCGCCGGCATCGGCCGCCCAGCGGATGGCCATTTTCAGGTATTCGACGCTAATTTCCGGTTTGCACAGCGGGGTATGCGAGGACAACCCGGAGAGTTTAATGTTATGTTTGTCACACAATTCAGCGACCCATAATGGGTCATCATACATAGAAACCGAGTGAAAATAGCCGGCCTCACTCAGCAGTTCACGGCCGATATGCACCATCGGCTCGATATATTCGTATCCTATCTCCGCCGCCTTGGCCACGCCCCAGGCAAACGGTTTATCATGGTGGCGTACAAATTCCATATTGACGCCAATTTTTATTGCCATTCCTTTTTCTCCACTAACTACTGCTCTAGTAACCCAACACTTTTACAAAGAGAAGATTAATTGGACGCTGATTCACGCTGATGACGCTGAATTTTTTATTATTATCGGCGTAAATCCGCTCTGGTCCGCGTCCTATTTCTAACTGCCGGGTAGCTAGACTACTGCTCACTATTTTACTGTTAACTGTTTACTGACCATTCATCCGAGAATTCGCATCATCAACCAGTTCACGGACCCAGGCCAGACTTTTCTCAATCATCGGCCCGCCCTGCCCTTCACATTCGATGCTCACCACACCGTCATATTTCATATCCACTAAAATATCAAAACATTGCTTGATATTTTCCACATTGACACCATCTCCAATGGCGGTATTGCTGACCGCGATGCCGGTCAATTCTCCACGCAGCGATGCAGCCAGCGATTCGCTGACATCTTTTATATGCACATGGCTGACCTTATCCTGGAAACGATCCAGGAAAGCGACCGGATCTTGCCCGGCGATAAACGTATTACCCGTGTCCATATTCATGCGCAGCAGAGGCGTGTCGTAAAAATTGAGCATCCGCTCCATAAATTCCGGTTTTGTCGTGTAATAACCATGCGGCTCGATATTGATCACCACATCGTACTGTTCCGCCACTTCCAGCACTTCGCCGTAAAGGCGTTTCATCATCTCCAGCGCCTGCTCATTGGTCAGGCTCTCCGGCTTAAACATATGGTCGGTGGTATCAATGTGCCGGCAGCCGGCCAGATAAGCCCAGCGAATAGAGTTGTGAATATAGGTCACGCCCAGGGCTGACGCAGAAGGCAAAGAGAGGGGATAGGCGGCATCCAACTGTGAAAACCGGACACCATAATCCTCCATCTTGCGCCGCAGCGTAAGCGGGTCTTCATGTAATGCCACATGGGGCTGATAACCCAGCCCGTGCAGCCAGCTCACCCCATCAATTGTGCCACATTCAATATAGTGAATATCATTTTCTTGTGCCCACTGTAAACATTTTTCAAAGTCCCAGTAAGCGCTGTTAAAAGCATCGGTATGAAATCCAATTTCAATCATTACTCCCTCACAAGCTAAATTAAATCCAAGGTGCACCGGCTGGTTTGTGATCCTCAAGACCGCCATCCGGCCGGCACACCAAACCGTGATCCGTCAAATCATAAGTCATATAACGGACCGGTCTCCATAAGAATTACTCGACGGGGGTTCCACCCCAGGTTTCCGGATAACCGGGCATATCTTCACAACCGCACATCGCGTAATGCAATGGTGGCATATTGACATTCGCCCCAACAAACTGATCAAGGTTTTCCTGAGTAACCGGCGGCTGCGGGAGAATCCAGGGTGAAGGAATTTCCTCGCCATTCATGACCATCAGACCGGCCAGGATGGGTGTCCGCCATTGGAATGTGGGGAAGGTAGGCGCGATACCTGTAATGCCTTCTTCCTGCCACTTAACCAGGAAGTCCTGTTGGTCCTCACCATTAATGACCGGGTAGGGTTGGCCGGCATCCTCGAACGCTTCCAGCGCGGCAACGGCCGTCGCACCTGCGTCCATCCAGACACCATCAATCTGGCCGTGTTTCTGAATGGCATCGGTGATGATCGTCTTCACCTTGTCATTGTTACCATCGCCAAATTCCACCGAGACGACATCAAGATTGGCCTCTTCAAAGACCTCTTTGGCACCGGCCCAGCGGGTTTCCAACACATCAACGCCGGGCAAAATCCTGATGGCTACGACCTTGGCGCCTTCATCCAGGTTATCGGCCAGGAATTGTGCACCAAGAATACCGAATGCATACCCGCCAATGGGTGTGATATGGCTCACGGGGCAGTCCGTCTGGACACCACGGTCAAACGTAATAACGGGCAGTGATTCGCATGCTTCTTCAACGGCCGGGGTTAAAGCGGCTGTCGTATTTGGCGAGACAATAAGCAGGTCGCAGTTGCCACCGGCAACCAGGTCCTGAATATCGGAAATCTGCTTTTCATCACTACCTTCAGCATCGACATGGATAAACTCCTCAATTTCCGGATGCTGTTCAACTTCTACTTCCATATTGGTGAAACCAACCACGCGCCAGGGATTGTTGACACCAGCGTTGGAGAAACAAAATGTATAAGGACCTTCTTGAGCGAATTCCGAAGTATCGACGAAATTAGGTTCAATATACTGCAACCAGGGTTCTCCTTCAGGTCCTTCCGGTTCCGTATCCATCCACCGAATTGAGTCTTCCAGGTCTTCCTGGCTGAAGAATTGTTCCGCCACAGTGGCGGCATCCATGCCCAAGCCGGCGCCGGTTTCGGCCGGCTCTTCAGCCGGTTCCTCGACTGGCTCTTCAGCCGGTTCCTCGGCCGGTTCTTCGGCCGGCTGCTCCGCCGGTTCTTCTGCGGGAGCGCTGGTTGTGCCACCGCAAGCAGCCAGGACGCTGACCAAAAATACGGCGATCAGGATAAAGAAAATACGTTCTTTCTTTTTCATTTAAAATCTCCTCAAACTTCTGATAGTTTTATGAATTGATAAAATGGCGTGGAATCGGCGGGCACGCCTCCCGCAGCAGTAATAAATCCTTTGTTTTGCATCACCTCCTTGATAATGGTTTTATGATGGTGTACCTTAAAATTTGACAACTTTTATTCATTGGTGTTCACCCGAATATCAAGTGAAAAGTTGTCAAATTTCTTTGTTGCCGATCCTCAATTCGTCCGGCGGCTACTGTAAGCCGTATAGGCCACAGCGCCAATAATGATTAAGCCCTGAACGGCATCTCGTAATGGCTTGGGTAAGCCCATGAGATTCAACAATGTAAACAACAGTTCCAAAGCCAAAGCGCCGGCCATGGCCGCGGGAATGCTGCCACGCCCACCTAACAAAATGGTGCCGCCTAACACGGCCGCGGCGATCGTCTGCATTTCTAATCCCGTCCCGGCCAAAATGGATACCCCGCCGCGTCCACCAATCATAATGCCTGCCAGGGCAGCCGCTAACCCGCAGATAACAAACACGGAGATGCGCACCCACTCGACATTGACGCCGGATAAACGAGCCGCGCGCGGATTATCGCCGATTGAAAAAACTTGTTTGCCGAAATTGAGGCGGTGCATAACCAACCAAAGAACGAAACCAATCACAACCAGGGTGATCACGGCATAGGGAAACTCGCGCAGTCCAAAGAGATCTTCAATGCCACCCCGTCCTAAGGCACGGAAATTATCAGGCAGATAACCCCTGGGCGCACCGCCCGACCAGTAAAGACCAATGCCACGGACAATTAGCAGCATGCCCAGGGTTGTAATCAGTGACGGTACTTTCAGGTAAGTCACAATCGATCCGCTAATAAGACCAAAAAAAGCCCCGCTGCCCAGGATAAACAATATCACCCACCAAGTGCTGCCGGGATCATTGTTGGCCAAAATTGCGGCAGCGATCACCGAGTAAGTAGCAATCGAACCGACAGAAAGATCAAAACCGCCGGAAATGAGGACGTACACTTGCCCGGCCGTCATAATCATCAGCGGTGCCGAGCGTTCCAAAAAGGTCAAAAAATTATTGGGTTCAAAAAACAGCGGATTGAGATAAGCCACGCCCATCAAGAGAACGATGATGACAAAATAGATCGGATTAATGGCCGTGAGCCAACGCCTCACCCTTGAAAGGATTGATTCGGATTCAACAGGTACAGTAATCTGCGACATAACATCACCTCTATGAAGGTTCTTGCATTGAGCGATAGGTGTAAAAACCAACCGCTAAAATGATGATGGCTCCGCGTAATATTTGTTTCAGGTAGGCATCAATGCCGATCTGGTTGAACATGGTGTCCAGTAAACTAAAAATCAAAACCCCGCCTAAGGTTCCCCAGACACCCCCTTTGCCCCCGGCAAGCGCTGTGCCGCCGACGACAACGGCCGCGATGGATTCCAGGTCATATAGTCCATCGGTGCCGACCCAGGGAGCACCGGAGCGCAATCGGCTGACCACAAACAGCCCGGTTAGCACAGCGGTCACACTGCAAATGATATGGGAAATGTTCAATATGCGGCCGGTGCGCACGCCGGATAAACGGGCTACCTCCTGGCTGCCCCCCACGGCGTATAGATGTCCCCCATATTTGGTTCGCCGCAGGATAAACCAGCCGATAAGCACAACGATGAATAATACAATCACCGAGATAGGCAAGGGACCGATGCTGTCATAAGCGAATACCTGGAAACTTTCAGGAACAGCGCCGGCAAAGTTGTCAAAAGCAGCATTCAATAGCCCTTTCAGGATTAGACCAACCCCTAAAGTGGCGATCAAAGGGTTTATCTTGAACCTGGTTATTAACACGCCATTGACCAGTCCGACCAGCGCGCCAACGCCTATTAAAACCAGTACCGTCCACCAGACATTTGCGGGATCGCCGGCCATTAGATAAGAAGCACCCACGGCGGTCACGCTAATCATGAAGGCTACGGACAGATCAATCGAAGCGCCGATAATCACAAAAGTCTGGCCGACGGCTACAATCCCTAAAGCGACCGACCGGACCAAAATATTGGTCAAGATCACCGGGTTGGTAATAAACAATTGATCATCCACCCCAAATAGGATGTCCAGCACAATAGAGAGCAGAAAGATAATGACCACAAAGCCCCAAACCGGCGGAATTTTGCTGCTTTGCCACCAGAGCCGAGCACGGCCGACTAATGATGGTTCGCTGATGGGTGTTGTTGTTACAGTCATATCATGTCT
Organism: Anaerolineae bacterium; assembly: GCA_028277515.1. Next base: position 766 of record JANQGC010000248.1, on the reverse strand, counting down.
CCTTTAGTGAGGCTCCCTGTTCAGTTGCCCCATTTCCGGCTGCCCCATCTCAGAGTCGATATTGTCGGCCGCGCCTGTGGCCATATGCATAATCTCAGCTTCGGTGGCTCCTGCCGGCAGCTCACCCACAATAGAGCCATCCCACATGACGATGATGCGATCGCTCATACCAATGACTTCCGGCAGTTCCGAAGAAATCATCAACACTGCTGTTCCCGCGCGGGCTAGTTCGCGAATACGGTCGTGGATGCTGGCCTTGGCTTCGATATCAATACCGCGTGTCGGTTCATCGAAAATCAAAACCTTGGCATCGGTAGCCAGCCACTTGGATAAGACAACCTTTTGCTGGTTGCCTCCACTCAAGAACTGTACTTCCTGCTCCATACTCGGCGTACGCACATCCATATGCTCTGAAACATCAATGGCTAATTCCCGCCGGTTCTTGGTACCCAGAGGGAAAGCGCGGCTCAGCCAGCGCTTCAAGGTGCGCACGGTTAGCAGGACATTGTCATTGATGGGCTGCATCAGCACCAGCCCTTCATTCTTGCGATCCTCTGTCACATAACCGAATTTGCGGCGAATCGCCTGCGCCGGTTTGCGGAACAGCGCCGCTTCCCCTTCAATACGAATCTCGCCGCTGGAAAATGGCTCAACGCCAAATATAGCCTGCGCCAGGGCGGTGCGCCCTGAACCTTGCAGACCGGCAACCCCAACGATTTGCCCTTTGCGTAGATTTAGCTCAATGTTGTGCACGGATTCGTTGCCC
>JANQGC010000163.1 GCA_028277515.1 Anaerolineae bacterium | reverse complement strand
ACGCTTTACGCGAGGTTGTGAACTGTGCAAGGTTCACTATTTCACAGTACCACGTCTCGCTGTGACAATGCATAAAGGTTCCTATAATAAAGGCAGCCTCACCATTACGGTTGTTTCCTGATTGCGCACACTCTTGATAATCAATTCACCCTCGTGCAATTCCGCCAACCGCCGGGCGATGATCAAACCCAAACCGACCCCCTGCTGTTCGTGAAACTCACGTTCAAACTGCATATACGCCTCGACCTGGGCAATTTGATCGGGTGTCATACCCAGTCCTTGATTGGTTATATTCAGGGCATATCTCGTGACCTCAACCACCCCTTGCACGCTTACAGGGGTATGCGGCGCAGAGAATTTAAATGCGTTATCGACCAGTTCTTCAACAATTTTCCGCAAATACATCTCTTGCACTGCCAGAGTCGCCGGAGCCACCTCCAATCTTAAATCCTGCATACGATTGACCTGTCCAGCAATCTGGATGCTGGTATCCTCAATGATCGCCCGCGTTTCAACAATGCCGCGATTAAGCACTGTATCAACGCGGCGCGGGTCGAGCCGGATGATCTCAATCTGGGCATACGCGAGGAAATTCTCGACCAGATGCGAAAGCCGGATAGCCGCCTCATTGATATAACCGGCCATCTTTACCATTTGTTCGGGTGGCAGCGTCAAACCATCATCAACCATTATATCTGAGAAACCCAGAATACTGGTCAGAGGCGTTCGCAACTCATGGGGCATCGAAAGCAGAATATTATCGCGCAGATTGTCCAACTTCTCATCGGTTGCTTCGCTAATGGCCGTACTTTTATCCAGGCGTGCCCGGACGCTTTGCAGCAGCTCCGCCATAGTAAAAGGCTTAGTCAGATAATCATCAGCGCCGAGATTCATACCATGCCGAACCTGGTCACGTTCAGTACGGGCGGTCAAAAAAATAAAAGGGGTCAACGCATACCGAGGCAGTTTCCGCAGCTCGGCCAACACTTCATAGCCATCCATGACCGGCATCATCACGTCGCACAAAATTAGATCAGGATAATAATCCAGCGCCAGCGCAATGCCTTCACGGCCATTTTCCGCACCTTTCACATCGAAGCCCTCGACTTCCAAGACCTCGACGGTGTTGATAAGAATTGCCACATCATCTTCAATAACAAGAATTCTTTTTGACGCCATCCCCCCACCCCTGAGTGATCTATTTTAAAAGTTCCTATTTGCATTTTTAGTGTACACGGCTTGATCAGGGCTTAATAGGTTTCACATAGAATTGGTGATGTTCTTTCTCAGAATCTAAATGTCCCTTAAGTTCTGCGTGTGATTCTGGGCATGATATGCTATCATCCAACTTAACATAAAAACATAACCTAGCAAAGACCGTTCTTATCATGACCCAAATTTTGCTGATCCGCCATGCAGTTAACGACTTCGTGAAGACCCACAAGCTTGCAGGGTGGACCCCTGGCGTCCACCTGAGTGAAGATGGGCGGGCGCAAGCCGAAGCCCTGGGCCGGCGGCTGGCCGATGTTTCGATTAAGCACCTGTACGCCAGCCCGCTGGAACGCACCATGGAAACTGCCGAGG
>JANQGC010000371.1 GCA_028277515.1 Anaerolineae bacterium | reverse complement strand
CCTCTCGAATCAGCCAGCGATCCAGGCCTGTTTTTGGATCCCTAAAAATATGGTCGGGAATGGACAGCGTAAATGCCAATAAACGGGCATCGCCCGTCGGATCGCGTACATCCAGGCCATGTTCCGCCCCCCTTTGGGCATGGAGCGCCCCAACGATATTGCGACCCGGCTTTATAATTTGTAAGCGTTTATCGAGAGGAAATGCCGGTGGTTTCTGATCTTCGGCCAGGTATCCCTGCCAGAGGCCCAGTCGTTTCGCGAATTCAGGATGGATCGGCGTATTCGGGAATTCATTGTTCAAGGGCAAATGGCGTCGGCGGTGAATCTTAAATAAGCGCTCAGGAATATGGTATTTAAGTTCTTCTCTCATCCAATTACGCCAACCAAGAAGTTTTAATTGGTAATGCAATGGCTGAGAACGGTAATCCCCCACCCAGGATACGCCGGCATTGCCCAACTGCCCGGTAAGCAGGACTTTATGACCTTTTTCATGCGCCATATGTTCCAGATCCCATAACCAATATTGATTCCCTGCCGCGTGAAACGGTTCCCCGGACACCGCTAACCCCCGGCGAATGGCTTCAATAGGTGAAATGGTTGTGCCCCAAACAGGATACAGGGCTACATTCCCGGCAAACTCGGCCGTTGCTTGAGCATAAGGAAATTCATCTCCAAAACGACGGCCGACATACGGCCGGGTATCAGATATGGGGACGGAAGTAAAAGCATCCAACCTTTCGTTTCGGCGAGCCAGAGTTTCGGCCGCAGCGGCCGTCACCGAGCCGGAATCAAGGCCGCCGCTCAGCGTGACAGCAACCTTGCCATCGGGATTACGCAATCGTGACCTGACAGCCCTATCGAATTGCTCCTGAAAGACATTTACATAATCTTCCTGTTTCGGCAAAGTCAATGGTGCAATATTTTCCATATGCCAGTATTGGTGAACTTTATGATAATCGGGCGTGGCGGTAATCGTATGCGCCGGCGGCAGGCGCTTGATTCGTTTATAAACCGTTCGCCGGCCATGATAATCTGCCCAGACGATCATCACCTGGGCCAGGAACAGTTCATCCATCTCCCATGATGCCAGGTTGAGGGCCAACAATGCCTGGCGATCGGAAGCAAAAGCGATAGTATGCTTATCCATGTAATAATAAAGAGCGGTGTTACCAAAGTGGTCGCGGGCTAGAAATAACCGCTGCTCATTGGGGTGCCAGGCGGCAAACGACCAATCTCCAAATATTTGGCCTGGTGCCTCTTCACCCCATTGGCAATAAGCAGCCAAGAGCAAATCGCCATCAGGAATATTGTCTGCCAGTTCCAGCCGGGAAATCAATTCGTGCCGGTTATCGACGCGCCCTGCTGCTGTAAATGCGATGCCCCGTTCCTCGTTAAACTGTGGCAGGCGCTCCCGGTGCGCCTCCGGTGTGGCATGTAAGCGAAGCTGACCCAATCCCGCGGCTCCTACTGACCACAAATTAAAACCATCAGGCCCCCACTGGGCCATCGCCTCCTGCATTTTTTGCAGCTGTTCATGCTCTACAGAGTGATTGTTTCGTTGGATGAGACCTAAAATTGCCGACATGTTATGTACATAACTTATTTAAATTGCACACCTGTTTTCAATAAAAAACGCTCTCAAAAAAATATTTTTGAGAGCGCAAATTTTCTCCAATGGCTGTGTAATACAGATTAACTTGAAAAAGTTGACAGAATTATCCGCTCTTGACAAATGACCGTTTGCCAAATTAATGGATAAAACTCAATTTCTCTATAAGAAATATACAATTATGACTCAGCCATTTCCGCAGGATGGCATCTTTCTGTAAAGAGCACGATTAAATAGAGATGACCAAGTCAACCTATATCAAACGTGCCTGCTTCATTTTCTCCATCATCATATAAACCAGTGCCGCTTAAGGTCCGTTTGAGATCTAGCCTCGTAATGCGCGGATTGTGCCAGACCATCTTTTTACCTTGCCGGTCAGCATGTTCATCAAATTTCTGTGCGTTTAACATCATTCCACTAAATTGTTTGGACATAATTTTCCCCAAATTCCTTATTTCTCGCACAAAATAGTTGTTAACCTATCTTGATTGATACCATATACCCTAACAAAGCAAAAAAGTAACCCATAAACTACCATATTGGTATTTTGAGGTTATTAAATTTCAACCGTTCCGACAGTACCGTCTTGGTAAGGTCCTCCGGAAAGAGCGGTTCGCTTCAGATCGATTCTGACCAGAACTGGTTTATGCCAGGTTGGGGGGCCATAATGATTGATTTCTTTATCATCTGAATAGTTGCTTGCAATTTTCTTAGCTTTGATGTTCATGAATTCCTCCTAGACACAAAAATGGATTATTAAGCCTTACAAAATATATGGATAAACGTAACCGAGGATTCCATTCCTTAACACAGGAGCGCGAAATTGATTCGCGGTTGATTATTAAATTCATGGAAGCCTTCCAAGAAAATTTTATCCTATTCCATAAGTCAATGCGAATATAATACCAAATATAATGCATGCAGACAACGGGAGATCAAGATTTTTCCTGCTCTATGTTGTTTCAATCGGTGCAGTTCCTTGAAAATCATTGTAGGAACCTGGGCCAGATAACGTTCGCTTAAGATCTAATTTCAGGATGCGTGGTTTTTTCCAATCCATTTTCGTTGATACCGAGGGTTGGAACCAACTATTGTAAGGTCCTTTCCAGCAATCGATTTTTTAATGGGTTCAATTATCCTCAAAAATCCCAAACAACTCCTTTCAACATTATTCAAAGTCAATATTTACAGGTAATTACTTATCAGAAAGTAACATAAGCCAATCTAGCAGTCAATAAAATGGATTTCAACCATTAACAAGTGTAAAATCTTTCCAGGCATGGCGTTTGCCGTCGATTTGTATTTCCAGGGAATGCTTTCCTGGATAATAAACCCGGGTGCTGAAAAATTAAAAAATCGAAATGCCCGTCAACGTTGTAAACAATTCCAACGCCCGCGTTCCCACCAGCGAATTACCCGATTCATTCAAGCCGGGCGACCAGACACAAACGCTGAACTCACCGGGCATCACAGCCAGGATACCCCCACCCACGCCGCTCTTGCCCGGTAAACCTACTCGATAAGCAAAATCACCAACAGCATCATACGTGCCGCAGGTCAGCATCAAGGAATTAATATACTTGGTCTGGTTAGCGGCGATCAATCGCTCGCCTGTCCAAAGCAGTTCACCGCCTTTGGCCAGAAACAATCCGGCTTTGGCCAGATCGATACAGGACATCTCCAGGGCGCAGTGATAATAATAAGCGTCGAGCACAGCCTCCGGGTCGTTGAATAAATTGCCAAAGCTCTTGATAAAGTTCGCCAGGGCGGCATTGCGATAGGTAGAGGTCTTTTCAGAGATAGCAACCGCTTGATTAGATTTTATACCTTGATTGCCGGCCAGCTTACGCACAAATTTGAGAATTGACTTCCTGGTATCTAATACATGAGACATGATGATATCAATGACGACCAAAGCGCCGGCATTGATAAATGGGTTGCGCGGAATGCCTTGTTCATATTCAAGCTGGACCAGGGAATTAAACGACGTACCGGATGGCTCCCGGCCCATGCGCTGCCAGATGCCGCCTCCTTCCAACTGCATAGCAATGGTCAGGGTGAACAGCTTGGAAATACTTTGGATGGAAAATTTTTCGGCCGCATCTCCCACCTGGTATAAATCTCCTTCGGTCGTCAAAACAGCCATACCAAACTTTTGCGCCGAAACAACGGCCAGCTCCGGAATATAAGAAGCGACTGCTCCTTGTCCTATCAAAGAGCGTACTTCATGGTTTATTTCCTCTAATATCTCCTTATATTGCATGATTTGAGTAAATATTTGAATGCATAACTACTTGAGTGTATCAATATCAGTTCCCATTGTAAAACTAAACTTGACCCTACCATGCACTCCGCTAAAATTCGCCCAATGAGAGTTTTCCCATTTATGATATAAGTAATGTGGCGGTCACTTTTCACCCTTTGTTACCACTCAAATAATGACCAAAGTGACTATCACTTGTTAAGGAACTTAGCGAACAAACCATTGAAAGGAGAAACATGTATAATTTTATTTTACTGTTGCACAACATCACCCGCTGGGTGGTATTAATTTTCGGCGTATTGGCTGTCATACGCGCTTTTTACGGCTGGTTCGGTAACAAGCCCTGGGAACAAATTGATAACCGTCTAGGTCTGGGCTATACCATTTCGATGGATATCCAGCTTGTACTGGGATTGCTGCTTTATTTCATCTTCAGTCCGATCACCCAAGCGGCTTTCCAAGATTTTGGGGCGGCAATGGCCGATGCCAATCTACGCTATTTTGCCGTCGAACACCTGTTTTTAATGGTCATCGCTCTGATTTTCATCCATCTCGGCCGTGTGCTCTCCCGCCGGGCAGAAAATGATAAGAAAAAACACCAGCGGTCGGCCATCTTCTTCACCATTGGTCTGCTGCTTATTCTGGCCGGCATCCCCTGGGATCGCGCGCTGCTTCCTTTTTAATCTAAATTCGGTCCTACCGGCGTAGCTGAACCATTAAGGCGCCGACGGATACAAGACCTAATCCCAGCAGTTCCATACCGGTCACGGTAGCCCCTAGAAATATGATGGCTAGAATCGTGATCTGGACCAACATTGTGTTGTTGATGACGCTCGATTCAACGGCCGATAATGTCTGCTGCGTTAAATTCCACAAGGTAAAGGCGAAGGCCGTATTAACAACTGCCAGCCAAATGATGATCGCCCAGCTACCGGTGCTCATTTGTGGCCAGGGTTCGCTGACGATGCCGATGACCAGCATGGTGATCGAGCCAATACCCATGCTGACCAGTGTCACGGTGACCGGATGAATTCGTTTTTGACGATTGATACCCCGCCCAAGGATCGCCGACAAAGAATTCCCCAGTATATGAATAAAGGCAAAAATATAACCGGCAGCCTGGCCGCCAGGAATGACGACAGGATAGAAAAAGAGAAAAACGCCGCCAAAGAAAACCAGCATCCCTAACCATTGCCAGCGGCTGGGCAGTTCGTGCAGCAGGGGAATACCTAAAATAGCCACGACAACGGCCGTGCCATTAAGCAGCATGCTGAACGTGATCGCCGGCAAGTATGTCAGGGTGATAAACATCGTGCCCTGGGTGATTGTGTAGTAAAGCAAACCAAGCGCAATCAAACTTGCCCAATCCTTCCCTGTCAGAGCTTTCAAAGACAGCCCGGAGGAGGAGCGACGCTGAAGGGGCAGCAGGACCAAAAAAGCCAGAAAATAACGCAGGCCGGCGAACGTGACCGGAGGAATGTCATCCAACCCAATTGTGATTAACACCCATGAGGTGGACCACAAGAAAGTCACAAACAAAGCCAGCAATATGGCCCGCAGCTGAGGTGAAATTTTTTTGTTGTTTTTAAAACCGGTGTTCACGTTCATCCTTTTATTGGTAATTACCTAGAAAAAAAGAAGCCAACTTTATTCTAAAAGTTGGCATCCAAAAGAAGATGTTGGTCAAAAAAATCATTTTAATCAGGATATTGTAGCGTTGCCGGACTGTTTAATAAAAGCTGATAGCCTTCTCCCGGATGGAGAGTTGAAAAACCATTAATGTCAAGTTCCGGCCAATAAACTTGGCCATCCTCATTTTTAACCAGGACCAATTGGCTTTTCACGGAAGCCAATGCCTCGGTAATTTCCATCGTTGTCTGCCGCCAATAGCCGATCAAATTCCATCCCTGGTTCAGTTGGGCAGCTTCTACACCGGCATCCATCTGCCGGCCGGTCATTGTCAAGGTCTGAGCCGACAGTGCATAAATTGAATACCCATCCAGTTTCTCCCAGTTTTCAATCTGGTCAATGCCAAATTCTGGCCAATAAATATCACCCTCGCCATTTTTTAGGAGCACAATCTCATCTTCAATAGGTGCTAACAGCTCCGCAAGGTTGGGGGATTGGGGATCAATATTGCTGGAGATCAAGTTCCAACCGGGTTCAAGCCCGATTTCCTGGCGGGACTGGGCGACGACATTCGACCGTAAGATGAACAACCCTTGTTCAATGCCGCTGACAATAACCACGCCACTGGCGAAAAATGGATAATTCCCCCACGCACCATTAAAATTCGCATTATCATTGGCGGGGTAAATATCAAAATACCCCAACTCTACGAGATTACCATTCACAGCGTCACTAATATCTAAAATACGAAGCCCCGCTCGATAGTTGGCCTGATACAGCAGGTTCCCCATGACAAAATGATTGTGATCGATAGCCGTCGATGATGAGGTGTAGTAATCACTGTTTTGTGGATTATCCAGATCGCTGATATCCCAAATATAGGTGCGGGTGTTGTGGCCATAAGTTCTTTCATCATACTCATCATTGACGAAAAGCCGGCTGTGATCTTCGGTCAGCCATATTTGGTGCGTATAACGGCTGCCACTATATCCTGTACGCGATAGCTGTTGCGGGTTTGTCTTATCCGTCACATCCACAATTGTAACCGTGTCTTCATTGGCATTAAAACAGATTTCGCGGCCGTTATATTCCTGGTCCATCCCTTGATAGATGAGGCACTGGGCGTCATGTGTATAACCATCATCGCTGAAACAACCGGCGAAAGTTGGCGCGGCGGGTGTTGAAATATCAACCATATGCAAACCACCACTGCAGCCGGACTGTGACCCGGCATTGGCGCCCACAATATAGGCATAACCGCTTGCTTCATTAATAGCCACATTATGTGCGCTGCTGACACCATCATAATGGCCATCTTCGCTGAAGGTGACAGGTGGATTGGTGACATCTCGCAAACGGGTTAAATCAAACACCTGCATCCCATGGCCGGAGTTGCCGTCGCTGACCACGAACGCATGATTCAGATAAACTTTAACATCTCGCCACGAACTGCTCTTACCAGTATGAGAGGGTAGTTTTCCCAGGTAAAGGGGATTCTCGCTATCACTAATATCGACAAATGCCGTGCCGTCATCCAGGCCGAGCAAAGCGTACTCTGTGCCATCCAGAGGGTCTGTCCAACCCCAAATATCATTGGCTTTTCCGCTGTTAAAGGTGCTCAGTGGCATATGAGCGAGAAGGTCTACATCGCGACATGGGTAATTTCCCGCAAAACCAGCAACACAAGGCGTCGCTGCCAGGGATGCGGCCGTCTCCGCCGGGTGCTGGTCTGCCAGAAAAGCGTGACGCGCTACCTGGCGCAGGCCATCCTCCGGTTGTTGATAGTTCCCAGGCGTCGTTTCCTGCGCTTCTACGTTACCACCAACGGATATGAGAAAAAGGATTGAAACAAGGAGAAAGACTATCAGCGAGATAAATACTGACGCAGAATGGACTCGTTGGTATTGGGTGTATATTGAGGTGATTATTTCTCGCGCGCCTTTAACGGACATGGGCAGTCTTTTGCTTTTTCATCTGATTCGGATTTCTAAAATATTATGTTTCCTAAAATTTGACAACTTTTTAATAGAGGATTTTCGCCAATATTCAAGTAAAAAGTTTCAGATTTCTTTAATAGTGAAAGGAAAAGTGTCAGGCATTTAAAGTTTGCTTGACTATCTCATAATCATAGGTTGTCACCTCGTAGCGATTGCCATAAGGGTCACAGAAATAGAGAGAATAGGAAAGATCGTGGTCAACGACATCCAGCTGATGTACTTGTTGGCCATCATGATCATAAACCGGATGTTCCGCAACACGCTTGAGAAAAGTGATAAAGCCCTGGCCATCGACATTAAAAGCCACCCGTTGAAACATCTTCGGCCTGCTGAAGCCCGGCGGTTCTCCCTTGAAAAGCGCCAGCTTGGTGTGCCCGCCATCACTGGAAATCATCAACGGGCCATCGGCCGCCCAGAATTCAAAACCCTCGATAATTTCCAGGCCAAAAACCTGGCGATACCATTTGGCCGCCTCATACTGATCGGGCACGATAAGCTCCACATGATCGATCTGTTCAACATGAAAGTCGGACTCTGACATCATTCACCTCAACATATATCAATAACAACATTTATTCCGGCAATGGACAAATAATATCAACCAGGATGCCAAATGGGTCCCTCATACAGGAAAAGCGCATCTTGTCATACATTTCCGTGTCTTCCGGATCCCAACATGATTGAGCGCCCGCTTCTATCATCTTTTGAAAAAGAATATCGACCTGCTGAGGTGTATCAACTTGCACGGCAAACTCACAGTTTACCGGGTTGCTTTCCTTTTCAAATCCTTCATCACTTGGGAAGAATGTCAACCAGGAGTTCCCTAATTTCCACCCTTTTAACCTTGGCAGATCAGTCTGGGTATCACAACAACTAATCGTGGTTGATTAACACCACCGTTCAATCAACCGTAATAATTCTTTAGAGGGCCTGCCCACCTTTTTTGGTGGTGTCCAAC
>JANQGC010000307.1 GCA_028277515.1 Anaerolineae bacterium | reverse complement strand
CACCCCTACCTTTCGACGGCCGACCCAAATCGAACCCTCCGATTTTACACAATTTGTAACGGCACCTTTTTGGCAGGTTTTTATTGCAATGACTGACGTTCGTGTGCTAGGCGCCAGCAGGCGCAAAGACAGCTTTCAGATTGGACACGATCCGGGAAACTGCTGCAATTGCGTCGAGGCTTGTATGCCACTACACAACCTAATGAGGGTGAACGCCCTTCCCGGTATGTCGTGGCAAACCGGCTGGTTCAGCCCTCTTATGTTAGCTTGCAATCAGGATTATCTTACTGAAAAAGCGTTGCTCGATCTCATCTATCTGACGCCGAACGGCGATGATAAGGCCTATATCCAAGAACTTCGCCTGCAAAATCTTGAAGTAATTGACATTGATCGGTTGCGCCAGTTTGTTAAACGTGCCAAAAAACCCAAGCTCGAGCGAGCACTACCTACCCTCCTAACTGCCATCCAGGAAGAAGCTGACACTTTCGAGATGCTATGAAACCCTATATAAAAACGCTGTTGGATGGTGTGTCTGATCTCGTAGGCCAGCCGATTGTACGAGAATATTTACATCGGATAGTGGCTTAACCAATCTCACTTTGAGGAAAAACTTATGTGATTGCCTGGCTCCATTCTTCTCGATGCCCGTACATTCAGGACAGAGCCTTGGCGTTGGCGAAATGTTTGAGAAAGAAGGACATGCTCAGGTCGCGAAACCAGCGGGTGATGGGATTTGTCATTTCGGATTAAATGCAACTGATTGGAAGTGCTACGAGCTTTTGACCCAGGCAGGGTCGATTCCTGCCGGCGAGTTGGCTGAGTTGAGCGGTCTGACCACCGGGGCGATTACCGGCGTTGTCGACCGCCTGGAGCAAGCTGATTTTGCTATGAGAAGGCGCGATCCCAATGATCGTCGGCGCGTGATCATTCAAGAAGAGATTGCCCGGCTGCGCCAAGAATCGCAATGGCAATCATAGCGGCGGGACAGGCGGGGCAAAGCCTTACCGGAAATCCTGAACTAGCCATCCCGCCCGGCTCGCCCGACTAGACACCGCCTGGTTGTGAAGGGTGAGCCGGCGCGATGGGCAGGTCATGGGTACCGTCACCATCATGCCGCGCCGGCCTAACCCCATCATGAAAATAGCCGACATGGGGCGAGGCCGCGCGGATTCACCATTATGGGGGTCCCTGCAACTTCGCACCGCGCGGCCCCGCCCTTACCCCAATGATCGAAGTATTGTAAAATCGGCATTTCATAATGGAGCGATCTAAGAGAAAGGATAAGCTAATGAATCCTCAGTTCATTAAAGAAAAATTGGTGCAAAGTAAAGTAACCTACACTTTGCTGAAGGATGATAAATTTTACATCATTGAGGATGTACCGGCTTGGGTCAATGTCGAGACGGGCGAACAGCTATTTTCTCCCGAAACGGCCGAGCAGGTGCAAAAAATCATTTGGGAAAATAAAGAACCGTCTCGCCTAATAACAACCCCCGTTTATCAATTTGCTTCCTAAACCGGTTCAGGTAGATTATTACTCATCCCATTTCCCATAAACTTTTGCTGCTAATTCTTCTCCGAGCAGTAGGTCGGCTAAATGGCGCTTGACTTCATTTTCTGTGGCCTCGGGATGTCTCTGGCGAATGCCGATAATTGCAAATTGCTTAACTGTTGCATTAAGTTCGCCCACCATTTGGAATTTGCGCCATGAAGGGGCTTTTCGTATGAGTTCGATTAGAACGGCCTCCGCTTCCGGTGAGGTATCGCTGAATAGATCCTGGTTCATAGGGGAAGAATAACAAAAAGGCGAATGAAAGTCATGGAATGGCTATTCGAGAACCAGTTTACATCCAAGTGCTTCTACGATTTTGGCCACTGTTATAAAAATCATTTACACAGAAATTTGACAACTTTTCACTTGATCTGTGAGCGAATATCGTATAATAAAAGTTATCAAATTTTAGGTATCGCTATAATCAGTAGGTCTGATTTACATTTTTGGAGGCCATTTTGAAAACAATTTCAAGCGATATTGCCCGAAGATATTCGCGCGACAATGGTGAAAGATTTCGCCAGGAACTGCACGACTTTTTACGCATTCCCAGTGTCAGCACCGAGCCGGCTCACGATGCGGACATGCAGCGCGCGGCCGAATGGTTGGCCAATCATATGCGCGACCTGGGTCTGGAAAAAGCCAGGGTGATGCCCACGGCCGGGCATCCCGTAGTTTATGGTGAATGGCTGGGCGCCGGGTCGGACAAACCGACGGTTTTGGTTTATGGCCACTATGATGTCGTTCCGGCCGATATGGAAGATGGCTGGGAGACCCCACCCTTTGAGCCGGTTGAAAAGGACGGCAACATCTACGCCCGCGGCGCGACCGATGATAAGGGGCAGTTGTTTATCCATGTCAAGGCGTTGGAGTCTTATCTGCAGACGGCCAGTGAGGCTCCGGTCAATGTCAAGTTTCTGATCGAAGGCGAGGAAGAATCAGGCTCATCTAACCTGATGCCCTTTATCCATGAGCACCTCGATCTGCTGCGGGCTGATGTCTGTCTCATCAGTGACACGTCTATGCGCACCATAGAGGAACCGGCCATCTTGCATAGTTTGCGCGGCCTGACCTACCTGGAAGTTGAGGTTCAAGGGCCGGCGCATGATCTGCACAGCGGATTATGGGGTGGCGCGGTTCACAACCCGGCGCTGGCCCTGGTCGAAATCCTGGGCAAGCTATATAATGAGGATCATACGGTCGCCGTGCCCGGCTTTTATGATGATGTAGTTCCGCTGACAGCCGAAGAGCGGGCTATGATCGCCCAAAACGACCTCAGCGAGGAACAATTTAAGAGGTCAACCGGCGTGCCGGCGGTCTGGGGCGACGCCAACTACACTGTCAGCGAACGGATTTCCGCTCGTCCCATCCTGGACATCAACGGTATGTGGAGCGGCTGGAGCGGCCCCGGATCGAAGACAATTGTGCCGGCGAAGGCGGGCGCCAAGTTAAGTTCGCGATTGGTCGGCAACCAGGATCCGCATAAAATCTATGAACAAATCAAAGACTTCATCCAGTCGGTCGCCCCGCCGACCGTCCAGGTAGACGTGAGCCTGTCGAATGTTTGTAAGCCGGCGCTTTTCCCATTCGACGGCCCGTCAATGGAGGCCGCATCTCGCGCCTATGAAAAGGCGTGGGGCGCGAAGCCGATCTTCACGCGCGGCGGAGGCAGTATTCCCGTGGTGGCCGAGATCGCCGACCTGATGGACATTCCGGTGGTCATGATGGGCTATGGCTTGGATGATGATGGCTTGCATTCGCCAAACGAACATTTAAGTATTGAAATGTTTCATCGTGGAGTGGAGACGGCCGTGGTTTACCTGGAAGAATTGAGCAAACTACCAAGCTGATTTTAAATGATGTATTCGTTCCCAATCACATTTTCAATCAATTGAGATAAGGAGAATCTTACAATGAAATCATTAACGAAAATTGGGATCTTAATCTTTGGACTATTTTTATTGTCAGCATGCCAGCAGCAAGATGAGTTGCAGCTCACCTTTGATCTGGAGGGCACAAGCTGGATTTTGAGTTCGCTCAACGGCGAGCTGCCTGTGGAGGGCACGGCCGTATCCCTCAATTTTGAAGAAGAAACCGCCTTCGGTTCCGACGGCTGCAACGATTTCAGTACCACCTTCACACAAGAGGGCTTTAATTTAACGTTCGACGAAAATGCCGCTTCGACGATGATGGCTTGTGAAGAAGCTGTTATGAACCAGGCAGCGGATTTCATAACGATGATGAGTGATACAATCGGTTTTGTCTCTAGCGGACCACAGTTGGGTCTGATCGGCGAAGATGGTATATTGGCCACCTTTATTGCCGAAGGAGAGGAAGCCGCAGAGGATTCGACCGAAACTGAGGTCGACCAGCAGCCCGATGATGAACTAGCCGGCACCAATTGGGTGGTGAGCAGCCTGGACGATACCCCCCCGATACCAGGCACGAGCATGTACATCGAATTTGGCGATGATGGGGAACTTTCCGGCTCCGATGGCTGCAACCGGTTGAGTACTACTTATACGCAGGATGGCAATAATCTGACCATAAATCCGCAGGGTGCCTCAACCTTGATGATTTGCCCGGAGGATGTAATGGACCAGGCGCAAGCCTTTTCAGAAGCATTGGCCAACACAACAAACTTTACAATGGCTGATGATGAACTGCTGCTGCAAAATGGCGACCAGGTTCTGGTCACCTTAGATTTTGTTTCCGGCGAATTAGCAGGCACATCCTGGGACGTGGTCAGTTACAACAATGGCCGGGAAGCGGTGGTTAGTCTCTTGTTAGGCACGCAAATTTCGGCCAACTTTGGCCTCGAAGGTGAGGTAAGCGGAAATGCCGGCTGTAACCAATATTTTGCCAGTTTCACAACCGACGAGGGCAGTATCGAGATTGGCGTGCCCGGTTCAACTTTGCGTTTGTGCCCGGAACCGGAAGGTGTGATGGAGCAGGAGGCTGAGTACCTGGCTGCTTTACAAAGCGCGGCTACTTACAGTATCCAGGGCAATAACTTAGAGATGCGCACGGCCGAGGATGCCCTCGCGGTGGTTATGACCCGCAAAGTGGAGATCGATCTGCCCGATCCGGAAGCCTCAGAGGCCATCGGCCGGGTCAATGCGCCCCAGGGGCTTTTTGTTCGCTCCGGCCCAGGCACCAATTACCCGGTGATTGGTGTCGCGGAAAATGGGAATGAAGGTGAAATCGTGGGTCGCAGCGTCGACGGCCGTTGGTGGGCTGTTGCTTTGCCGTCCGCACCAGGAGGCGTTGGCTGGGTTTCGGCCGATTTTGTCATCGTAACCAATGGTGATAATGTCCCGGTTATTGAAGTAGATCCGCCGGTCGATGTGGTTCCAACGACTGTCCCGACCCCCACGCCCGTTCCGCCACCCTCGGCGACGCCATCTCCGGAAATCTCCTTTGGCGCAGACCGCACCAGAATCAATCAAGGTGAATGCACCACGCTGCGCTGGTCCGTAGAGAACATCCAGGCTGTTTGGGTCTATCCGCAGGGCGAACGTTTTGAGGATTACCCCCGTACAGGACAGGGCAGCGAACGGGTCTGCCCGACGGCGACCACGACCTATGAAATGCGTGTCTTGCTGCCCAACGAGTATGTCGTCTTCCGTCAGGTGCTGATCACGGTCGTAGGCCCCACGGCCACAGCGACAACTGTTCCTTCTACAGCGACACCTCCGCCAACAGCCACACCAGTTCCAGCAACAGCAACAAATGTGCCGGCAACAGCGACGCCAATTCCACCGACAGATGTAGCCAACCCGCTGGCCGGAACGCGCTGGGAGGTGGTTAATTATCTCGACGGTGAGG
>JANQGC010000296.1 GCA_028277515.1 Anaerolineae bacterium | reverse complement strand
AGAGATTCCGGCACCATTCGTCAAATAAAGAATCTTTTCGGCCTTGATTCCCTGGCTCCAGGCGATGCTTTGTAAAGCCCTGCTGGCAACCGTTAATGTGTGACAATGAGCCATCCCCCAGCGTTCTTGCCAGGAAAAAAACCGTTTTTGAACGGCCGAATAGGGGGCACGGTCATTCCAGCCACCCCAGCCTTCCCAATCATCGCTATCGACGATAATTCGCATCCTGCCGCGCTGGAAATTCCACATCCACCAGGCTGCCAACCCACTGTAAGCCTTTGGTTTAAAGCAGTGGACAACATCCGGCCGCCACCTATTCGTTTCGGAGATAAGCCGGCGGGTTATGCCCAGAATACCGCCCGATAACGGCACATAGCGCAGCGAGACTCCTTCCTCCTGCCAGCTCCGGTCCGCTTTTTGTGGCTCATGCCAGGGTGGCATAATGATCTTGGTTTGATGTCCGTGGTTCGTGAGGATGCGTGCCAAACCAAAGGATCGGCTGCGCATGGTTTTATTTGGATGTAGCCCAAAAGGACCTACCATAGCAATACGCATGTTTCTTCCGAGAAACACTTCATCGCGAGCGATGTTCTATGAGTAAAGACACCGTAAATGTCATCCCGAATGAAATGAGGGATCTGGTTCTCAGTCAGCGAAAGATTCCTCGCTTCGCATCGGAATGACAATTGGTGACGGCTTGTTTCTTAGCAAATTGAAGCATTTGTTGTTAGACAACGGCCGTTGTTTGTTCAGCCAATAACGCCTGCAAGCGGGGGTGATCGGCGTAAACGCCCCGGTATTCCGCGGGCAGAAGCGCCGCTATATGGCACATGATCTCATCCGTGTTTTGCTGAAGGTACAAATCACGATTTTTACGCTCCATAGGCGGCAGATAAAACGGCTCTCCAATTCTGATTTTAATATCCAACCGTTTAAGCCTTTTCAATCTCGCTTTGACAACGCGATCTTCAGTGCCGGTTAACCCCACCGGAATAATGGGCAAGCCGGTTTTCGCCGCCAAATAAGCTGCGCCCGGTTTACCTTCAGCCAAGGACTCGCTCTTGCTTCTCGTTCCCTCCGGCGCCATCCCCAAGATTTCACCCTGTTTCAACCGTTTGTAAACCAGGCGCAGCGCCTTGTAATCAGCGTCAAAGCGATCGATCCAAACCCCGTCCACTTTTTTTGCGGTCCACCGCCAGAAGATGTTTTTTTTGTATTTTTCGGCAATCATCATGATAAAGTCATCACGATCCGCCAGGATAACACCAAGCAGGGCATCCAAGCGGCCGATATGGTTGGTCACGACAATGGCGCCTCCGGTTTGGGGCACATGATCATAACCAGCGATGTCCACCCTGGCGACCAGATTAAGTACTATGCGAAGAAAAAAACGTATAACCTTCAGAAACATATTTAGATCTTTTCCATTCCGGCCAGATTCCTAATGCCCATGCACTTATCCAAATTAGAATGGTTTATTATCGCACGGTCGGGGCGTTCTTCCTAGCCCGATCACTATTGACAGCAAGCGATTAGCAATTGCAAGGACCATATATTATTTTCATAATATCAAAGCCCGTTTATTTGAAGCCATAGAGCCAGCTAATAAGCGATTATCCACTCTCAGGCCCTTTCTCACTCAGCGGAGTTAAGATAAGCCGCCCTTCTGCAGCAGCTTCTATTTTTTCTCTTGAAAAGAGCATGGAATGGTATCGGCCGTTCTGCCAATCGTCCAATCCATCCAAATAATGCCGGCCGGCCGGATGACCGGATTGGCCGCCAGGCAATGCGGCGAGGCTGTTATCCCAGGCGCCAACATCAATAATCATTCTACAACTGGCGATGACAGAAACGGGATCGGGTGGAAATTGCATTTTTGAATCGGTTTGGTTGACGGTATAGCCATCACCGGCTGCCGGCCATTGGCGCGGTTTCCACGACCGGCCAAGAACCGGTATTTGCGTAAGTGGGTGCTGCCACTGTATGAAATGCAGTCTCCCCCACAGCCATTTCTTTTCATCGCTACCAAGATGACGCCGCAATTCACCAAGTGTCTTTTGTAAAGACGGCCATAATAAGCGTTCAATATTTCCCGCCCAAGGCGGGCTTCCGCCGGCCAGCCAATCCATAGCCAACTCAGGGGCAACTTCCAGGTAGGGATCAAGGGGAAATCCTTCTTCCTCCCTTTGCTTCAACAGCCTGGAGGCTAATTCTGATCCAAGCGCCTGCTCGTAAACGGCGGTCGTGAAAAAGGTATGCCATCCAAAATAAATGCTGGGGGCAATGGCTTCCGCGCGCATCTTATAGTCCCAGGATCGCAATAAATTAAATGCTCTGCGACATTGGTGATCTGGCGCACCCTGCTCTTCCATCAAGGGAATGGCTAAACCTAAAAATTTCTGCGCTTGTAATGATTTTATGTCCATTTGGATACGGATGTTGTCGGATAGGCTTAAAGGTTTAAGCCGCTGTAGCATTTCTACGATCCGCTTAGCACGATAATCCGGCAGCCATACGCTGGTTAAGAAATGGGGGTAGCTGTCCCCTTGCACCCGATTATTGGCGCTGGCAATAATGCCGGCGGGGGGATCAAAGGTCACAGGCAATTCCTCAAAAGGTATCCACCCCTGCCATTCATACGCACTCTTCCAACCTGGAGCAGGGACAATTCCTGATCCTTGCTTTCTTATGGGAATAAGTCCAGGCATAATGTACCCGATATGTCCATCGACATCGGCATATACGACATTCTGGCTAGGAAAGCCCCAATGGCGCAAAGCATCTCGAAACTGCTGCCAATTGGCGGCGCGATTGATATCAAGAATAGTGCGCAGATGATCGCTATCATGGCAATGAGACCACTTCAAAGAAAGATCGCCACTTTCTTCAGCCAGGAAATCTGATATGACAGGGCCATGCCTTGTATAACGCACGACCTCCTCAACAGATTTTCGGCCGCGCACCTTAATTTCTTCGTGCACGATTTCCGCCTCTACCCATTCTCCATCGTATTCATACAGGTGGGGTTTACGGGGATGAAATCGCTCTATATAGATATCTTGAACATCTGGGAAGGCATTGGTTAGTCCCCAGGCCAGGTGTTCGTTGTGCCCAATGATGACACCTGGAACGCCAGGCATGGTGAACCCGCTGACGTTGAAACCAGCGGCGCATAGATGGTTTTCATACCACAAGGCAGGGAAGATCGGGGGTAGATGGGGATCATTAGCCAGGATCGGCCGTCCGCTATCCGTATGCTCACCTGCAACCACCCAGTTGTTGCTGCCAACTCCTCTGCCGGCGGGGATATTACCCAGGGGCATGCCGGCCAAGGCTTGTTGGTAAGCATCCAGCATAGCCGCTGCCAGCCGTTGGCCGACCGTTTCGTCGGGAATGATAGTTTGATAATCCGCAAGCGTAACCTGTGTCAGTTCGGCCGTTTTCTCTGCGCCAATTTCATGCAGCAAGCGGGCACGAATCAGCTCGGACTCCCAATTCACTGAAAGACCCCAGGCCAAAACCGTTGACCAGGTAGCTGTATCCAGAAACCGCCAGGGGTCAGGACGGTAGCTCAAGAGTTTAAATTCAACTGGCAATTTCTCCTGTTCAATAAAATGATTCACACCAGCACAATAGGCTCCCATCACGGCTGCCACACCGGGGCTGATTCCTTTTGCCTGGGCTTCGGCGGCTCGCGGCCATCCGAAATAGCGGGCAAAGCGATCCATCGCTAACCCGGACGGGCCGGCAATTTCACTGGTCCTGCCAGCGCCAACCCGCCGGAGGGTATCCATTTGGAACAGCCTGTCCTGAGCGTGCACAAATCCTTGAGCGAAAAAAAGATCATGCTCGGTTTGAGCATAGATATGGGGCACGCCCCACTGGTCACGGATGATTTCTACCGGCTGTCGCAATCCTTTCATTCGCAGACGGCCGTTCTGCTGAGGAAGGGCGCGACGGAGTAAAAACCGCCAGGCGACATTCAGCCCGGCTACAGCAGCGGATGTTGCCGCAACCCCTGACAGAAGCAACCTCCAGCGGTTGCGCAATGACAATTTTTTCATCTTCATGGTTGACGGTCAGGGGGAACGCCTTTGAGAGTAGCCAGCACCCTTAAACCGGCTCTTTAAAATCATACAGCCCATCCCTGACGGCCCATCGTCTGCCACACCCGCTACACGTTAAATCATTATTTTCGGGCATACCTAAAGCAGTCCGGCATTCCGGGCAGGCGAAGAAGGCATCTGCCGGCGCTCGATTCCCCTGGCCATTCCGTTTGTTTTTTATAAACACACTGGGCGATAACTGCCACCAGTTACCACTTAATTGAGCCAGGCTGTCCATCTTCACTAATAGTGATGTTGGGATCGTCCTTTTTATCAGCCCTACTCGAAAGTGGGAGACAGTTACCGTTCGACCTGGCATAAATCCCGTCTCTTGCAGCCGCCGGCGAATCCAATCCGGATGAAAATCAAAATTGAGCTCTACAAATTCAAGCCGCTCTTCAGCAAAGGGTGACCATGACTGACGCCCGGCCCAATAGCGAAGAATCGACTTTAAATGCTGTTTGCTGGCAAATTCAAGGATATAATCGCCGTGGGGCCGAGAAATACGATAAAGTTGGTTAAACACAGCCGGAACATCGGCCGCGTGGTGCAATGTACGCACCTGGACCACGGTCGAGAATAATCCGGCTACAAAAGGCATATTATACCAGTTGCCGGCGACGTAAATATATCGCGGGTCTTCACCTAGATACGCCTGTGCCTCACGCAGCAGGGTGCGCGAGTAGTCAAAGAGAACGACTTTTTCATACCCGGTATATTCATCAGCCAACCGGCCGAAACCGGCGCCAATTTCTATCAAATTCTTGCCCGTTGGCGGCATCAGCCGGCGGAGAGCCACCCGTTCCACCCGATCTTCATAGTCTCGTTCTCCTCCTGCCCAAAAACGGCTCTGATAATCCGATCCTTCATAATCACAGACAGGGGGTTGTTGCTTCGTCATAATTTTTCTCTTCACATTTTTACAGCAGCTACATCATCTCTCGCTTGCGGTATGCTAACATGCCTGCCCTTATTGGCAAATCGTCTTAACTCTGGCAATGTTTCCCGGGAAACATTTTTTCCTTTATCAAGTTTTTGTTTCCCGGGAAACAATTAGCCCTTGTACAGCTTAAATCAACAAAATCACAGCCAGGCTGCGACGCGCAACATGCATTGCAGGAATAGACGATTCAAGTAAAATTAACAATGCAATGAGCAGACGAATTTTACCAACCGGCCGGTACCGCCCGCATGACAAACGATGTTGCCATCTTCCTTGACCTTGATAACCTGGTCATTGGAGCCAAACAGGCGAATTTAACCTTTGACATCAACCTCGTCTTAGAACACATAAAAGAAATAACTAACGGCCGCCTTGTGCTGCGTAATGCATATGGCGCCGGCCGGCAGAGCCAATCGCTGATGCAAGATCTGGCTCACGCGGGTTTTATCGTTCAATCAGCGACGCGCATCAACAATTACGGCAAAAACCTGGCCGATATGCAGATTGTGGTCAATGCTATGGATACGCTTGTCGATGGCCACCACTACAATACATATGTTCTAATGAGTGGCGATCGTGACTTTACGCCATTGGTGCAATCACTCCGCAAGCGTGGTAAAAGCGTGATCGGGGTGGGGATGCGCCACACAACAAGCAGCAGCCTGGTAGAACTTTGCGATCAGTATGTGTACTATGAAGATTTGATCGCTGAGGAAGGCTTAAGTGCAATAGAAGTGCAAGAATTGCTCATTCGCTCCCGGGATACACTCTTGAAAAACAAGGAGCGGGTGCGGGCGAGCGTTCTGATGCAGCGTATGATGGAAATCAGCCAGAGCCGTTTTAGCAACTCAACCTATCCTGAAAGCAATTTTCGTAAATTTTTAGAACAATTTCCCGAGCAACTTCGTTTATATCAAGAAGGAAGCACCACCTATGTGGCCATGCCCGATTCAAGGGATCCACAAAAGGCGCTGCACCAACGATATCGAAGCCTGTTAAAAAAACAAAGGCTGCGCATCGTACCCCCCACGCAGCGCCTGATCATATTGAGGGATTTAATCAGCCTGCTTGAACAGCGGAAAGAACTCATTTGGCGCGAGGTGTTGGTGGCTTTGGCAAGCGCATATAATGAGGATGAAAAGGTTCAAATTTCAAAAAACATGGTCAATGCCGTGCTGCTTTTAGCGAGAGAGGCCAACATTATTAAAACCCTGAAAGGTAAATCATTATCCACTGCGCCTGTGGTTTTAGTTCGGAACGGTGCAAATACATTCCAGGAAGCGATCATCAGCAGTGATGCGATCTATATTAAAGCCATTAGTAATTTGCCAGAACCATTCGATTTGAAGGAAGCAGCCCTGGCCATTTATGATGATGAAAAGTTTGTACCGTATTTGCGGCGAGTTATGAAATCAGTGGGCATACCAGTGAGTGCTGAGCAAGATAAGGACAGCTCTTAACAAAACGCAGTACTAAACCGCTCGATCAAGAGAAACCCAGGTTAACCTCATCGCGATGCCCCAGCCCCTTGCTGTTATCAATAAAATAAAGCCTTTCGGCTGTTAAACGATACCAGTTAACCTTGGCCAGTCCAGCCTGCAGGTCGGGCGCGGCTCCTTTTATAAAAGGATACTTTTTCTCGTACAAAGAAAGCGCCTGCTCCCGCTCATCGTTGAAAAGCTGCTCAATCGCTCCTTCAAGCTGTACGCCTTTTATGGCCGGCCAATCTTTATAATCTTCATGAATCGCGGCGGCCGCGCGGCCGCTTTGGGCGATATTGCGAGCATGGCGCGTATGCCCGGCGGATAGAAAGTAAAACAGAAACTCAGTGTTGACATAAAATACAGCGGCCGCCCAGGGTCCTTCAGCTCCACTTGTGGCCAGGGTCATAACCTGGTGATTTTCCAGGTAGGCAAGTGCAAGTTGGCATACGTTTAGATCCATAACATTTCCATTACAACATATTATATAATATAATTTTATTCCCGTTTACACGTTTAATATTTAAAATAGGCCCCTCATCGCCTGCTTTCCTGTTGAAGGTTATAATTACGCATTTTAAGATAAGCAGAGGGTTTTGTGAAGTCAATCTATGTATCGCAATTAGAGTCAGGGCAAGAGTTGGTCAATGAGCCTTTTTTACTGGATGATGTTGCTCGCCGGAAAACGCGAGATGGGCGTCCTTTTTTGCTTTGCACGCTTCAGGACAAAACAGGCTTATTAAATGGCGTTTTTTGGGATGTACCGGACTATATCGATCAATGGGTTCGCCCCGGGTTGGCTGTGCTTGTTTCCGGCCAAATCAATCGTTACAAAAACACGCTACAAGTAAATATCACTGATCTCAACCAGGCCGGTTCAGTTGCCTCGGCCGATCTGCTGCCATCCAGCGCACGACCCCGCGAAGAAATGCTACAAGAGCTAAAAAAGATCGTTGAGCAGCTAGACGATCCGTGGCAATCCCTTGTTGCCCATATCTTGCTCCAAGAACCATTTCTCACCCGCTTTGCTGACGCACCGGCCGCCCGCACCATGCACCATGCATATATTGGGGGTTTGCTAGAACATACCTTAAGCATGGCGACACTGGCTGAGCTGATGGCTGTTCATTACCCATACGTCAACAGCAATTTGTTAATGGCCGGTACGCTGCTGCATGATGCTGGAAAAACGGAGGAGTACAGCATTAGTGGATCGTTTGGATTCTCAGAGGATGGCCGCCTGGTGGGGCATATCGTTCGCGCCGTGGTCATCATCGAACAAGCGGCCGCGGAAATAAACTTTCCGGAAGAGGATTTACGCCAACTCATTCATCTCATCGTCTCCCATCACGGCAAATTAGAATGGGGGTCGCCCATAAAACCAAAGACATTAGAGGCCATTCTTTTGCACCAGATCGATTTACTCGACAGCCGGGTGCAGGGCTTTTACGATCATTTAAATAATGATTCGGGAGATGAGATCTGGACAGCAAAAAGCAGTTTGATGCACGGCAGTGAATTACAGCGCCCTGCGGGATTTGTAAAGAAATCAATCAGCGAGTCGTAGCGCTTCTTCCTTTTGTCGAATCAAATCTTATAAAGTTAAGCCGGCAGCAGCGTCAAGGAGCCAGCCTAAACAAGGTGGCCATGTGCCTGCCATCAATCGCTGAATAAACCTCTTCCCGTATGCCTTGAGGAAATGAACTGGTTAGAATTTCCAGTTCGTCAAAGCGAGGCGGTATAACAATAAATAATTCACCCTTGTTTTCATGCAAAAGATTTTCAGGGGCCGGATCTGTCAATGGATCGATGATATCCCCAGCCTCCGCTTCCGGGACCAGGTAAGGCAGGGTCGCAAACCCCCAATACATCCAGGGAGCGCCTACAAAATAAATGCGATGATCTTCTTTCAGCTCATTGAGGCGGGGAGCGATGAGGGTGGCTAACTCGGCGTTGCGCCCACCATATAGCTGCTGCGGCGTGTAATCAATAAAATAGGTATATAAACTGACAACAGCAAATAAAAGCACGGCCGCACCAGCCCATGCTTTTTGGGGCATGCCTTCAAATAACTGCGACGCAGCTTTGATAAGTTCCCACAATGCATAAGCAATAAAAAAACTGGCCGGTACAGCAAGGGTGATTAATCGCTGGCTGGAGGGGGGACTCTCCGTCATAATGCCGCCCAGAATCATGCCACCCCACCACCAGGCGACCATAGGCGCAATCCTTGGTCCCGCTCGCCGGTTGAATAACTGCAAGGTGCCATATGTCAATCCCAACAAGAAAATGCCGCCGAAGAATGGATCGAGCAAAGGCTCAGGTAGTCCATACCAAACGGTGCGGTCGGGAAAGTAGTTAAAGGCCAGGGCCGCTCGTCGAAACTGGTCAAACAGGATTGCCCAAGCCGGCTGATCGAGAATCACAACCTCTCTTTCCAGCCAACCGCTTTGCAAGATACCAACCTGGTTCAGCCGCGCGTTGAACTCTCCAGGAAAACGAACGGCATATTGCATCATAGGCGCGGCGGCAATTAGAAAACCTAACAGGCCAATGACCAGTCCCCATTTATACTCGCGCCAAAACCGTTTAGGATTTAATAGAATCCAATAAGCCAGAACGGCAACCATCACTACAGGCGTGAGGCGAGCCCCTGCATAGACGTAAAAGGCTAATCCGCAAACAACACCTGACAGCGCCCAATCAATTTGCTTCCTGCTATACCGGGCACGCATTAAGAAAAACAATGACAGGGATAGAAAAAGAGGATCGGCGATTTGGTTCGATCCCAGGCGGGAATAGTGAATGTGATAATGGTAGAGGCTAAGGATCGCGGCCGTGAAAAGCGCCAATTTTGTACCCACCATTTGTTTGACTAACAAGAACGTGGCCAGCACCGTCATCGTCCCGACCAGCACCCAGGGCACGCGCAGGGCAAAAATAGTTCTCCCCAGCGCGTTTATGGATAGGCCGTTGAAGAAAAAACTCATCGTAGGCACACCCAACCATCCCGTGGAAAATGGGTTGCGGAGTTCTCCCTGCAGCACGCGCACTGCCTCCAGCCCTTGTGAAGCCTCGTCGCCGCTAAGCGTAAAAGGGATAGATCCCACGCGCCAATAACGCAGCATAAAAGCGAGGAAAACGATCCCGGCAACAAGGAGTGTCAACTTCCATGGCCAGGATCGGATTTGATCCGCCCAATAACGAAGGGAGAAGGGGTTCGCCACGGCGGCAAGGTATAGCAAAATTGCCCCTGACCAGCCCAGAAAAGCCAGCAAATAGCTGTCTTGGGCGAGCATGGTAGGGATGCGCCACAGCAAGATCAGCGTTAATGAGAGCGCAATGAAAAGGAGAACGATGCGCCATAATCCTTTTCTGGTGATTGGCGGCACGGCCGAAAGGCTTAGATCCTCACCTGTTTCGACATCTTCCATTGCTTCATCATCTGCTTGTACGAAACGTAGGAGCCACAACGCCAGCGCACCCATGACAATGATCATTACGGCCAGCCAGGGAGGATTATCTTTTACCGCATCGGCAGCAGACCGGGCTAGCAGCAGCTGCCCGCCGGCCAGACAAAGAAGCACGACGATGAACCAGGAACGAAACTGGCTGTTTTCACTTGATTTCATACGATTCAAAAACTCTTGCGCCATATTATCGACTATCCTACATGAGTGGCGATTGTTCAAGCAATTATCTATTTATTGCCCTGAATAAAAAATGAACAAAACATTGAATTGTTGTTCAATTGAAAATTTTCAAGCCCGTCCGATAACTGATACAATTTGCCGGTTATGCAGAGCGACATTCGACAACTTATCCAGGCGATACATGACTGTTCCTCAAAAGTAGTGCTGGTGGCTGCCGGCGCCGGCACGCAAGCATTATCCGATTTATTGGGCGTTGCCGGGGCGACGCGCACGCTGTTGGAGGCATTAGTCCCTTACAGCGAAGCTTCTTTTGATGAGTTTTTAGGTCAAAAACCGGCTCAATATGTAGCCGTAGAAACAGCCCATTTATTAGCCGGGAGAGCATTCACCAGGGCGCGCTGGTTAGACTCCAAAGCCAAACCGCAAATTGGCCTGGCCTGCACCGCAACGATCATTACCGATCGCCCCAAGCGTGGTGAACATCGAGCGCATATCGCCACGTGGCAACCCTCACGCATGGTCAGCTACAGCCTTTATTTAGATAAAGAGGCACGGGATCGCTCCGGTGAGGAGGATGTGGTTAGCCGGATCATTTTAAATGCTCTTGCCAATGCTTGTGGCATCAAGCACCAGGTACCGGTAGAGTTTTTTCAAGATGATTCGCTGGAAGTAATAGAAAACGATTTTGCCCAGTCGGTTAGAGAGTTGCAGCACGGTCGAATCACCCATTTTGGCATCACCGACCACGGTCAAACATTAGTGCAGGCGGCGCCTCCACCTGTCCTGTTATCAGGCTCCTTTAATCCTTTGCATGATGGCCATTTGAAGTTGGCCACTGTTGCCAGTGCAATGCTCGGTGAAAATGTCGCTTTCGAACTATCCGTCACGAATGCCGACAAACCCCCTCTACCGGTGAAGGATGCGCTGCACCGCCTGGCGCAGTTTGCCGGTCGCTATGAGGTTTTTGCCGCCAATGCTCCGACGTTCATAGAAAAGGCGCGCCTTTATCCAGGAATCACATTTGTCGTGGGCTTCGATACGGCCGCGCGCATCTTGCAACCCCATTATTATGGAAACAGTCAAGAGGGAATGGAAGAAGCTATAGAGGAAATTGGTAAGCTGGGCTGCCGCTTTCTGGTTGCCGGCCGCGCTCTGAATGGCAAGGATTTCCGCCAGGTTGAAGATCTGGCAATCCCCTCCCGTTTGCAATCCTTATTTAGCGGCATCCCCCCCGACCTCTTTCGCAAAGATGTTTCCTCTACCGAAATGCGCCGCACGGGTCAAAAGGGAAGCCGCTAGCGAATTTCCCTTTCTATCCTTCTCACAGTCTGGCGCAGCTTAATAATACTATCCGGCGCATGATATCCCTTACGCAGGCTCAAATTTGCATAAATCAATGAACGCTGTCCGACCAGGGTTCCCGGATTCAATACAGCGTTACAGCCTGTCTTGGCACCGTCACCCATAATGGCTCCTAACTTAGCCAATCCCGTATCATACTGCTGTCCATCAATATTCAAGATTATTGCGGGTCTCTTTCCCGTTTGCGGGTCTTTTCGGCTCAAAATTCCCAGGTTGCTGAGAATAGTTCCGGCCCCCAGGTTGACATCGTGCCCTAGGATAGAATCTCCCGCATAGTTGAAATGGGGGGCATGAGCACCGGGCAAGAACAAACTGTTTTTGGCCTCGCTGGCATGCCCTAGCATACTGCCGGGCAGCATGATCACGTTTTCGCGCACATAGGCCCCGTGACGAATGATAACATTATCGCCGATATAGGCCGGTCCATTGATGAAGGCCCCAGGTTCGATGCGGGCATGGGGGGCTATATAGAGCGGCCGGTCGCTCAGGTAAGCGCCTGGGGAGACATCTCCTAAAATCGTTTGCTTGGAGGCGGTTAAGCGGGCCACGTGTCGGCCGATGTGAGCGACCGCCTGCCACACAAAATCACAATTTTCAAATAATTCGTTAACCAATAGGTCATCGAGATTAAAAAAATCAGATGGTCCTAACATCATCCTCCTCGAAAAGCTAATTCAATATAGGGGGTCAATCTTACCAAAAAGTCATGGACCGGCTCCAATGCCAGCCCGATAATGGCCCAGACCGGGAAAAAATCCCAGCGTATATAAGGGTTGATGGCGAAGCGTTTGCCGGCGGCCACATAATCCCAAGGGCAACGGCCGCTTATTCGAGCAATCAGCCATCCTGTGACCCATTCCACGGCCGTAAAACCCAATGACCAGATTAACGCCCGCAGCAGCAGAGGGAAATCGCGAATCAAATCATGAACAGGTTCATACAATATAGCAAGAGAACCATAAATAGGAAACATCCACAAATAGGTCGTGCCCAGCAAGCGCCAATCCCGCCGGGGCAGGCTTTCCGTCAGGGCGGTGAACAAAATTTCACCACACCAGCCCCCTATGCCATAAAGAACAAAGCGAATCCACATCCGGGTAATCATACCTCAAGTAAAGCAAAAAGGGGCAACCGCGGTTGCCCCTTCTGCACAAATGCCAACATTTCAAAATGAGAGCATCTTTTCATTGCCGGATTTAGGTTGGCAATAAATCAAACTGCTCCTCTTCTGTCGAACCCTTAAGAGCTACCGTCGATGATTCACCCCCAGAGATGACCATTTGAACCTCATCGAAGTAACCGGCTCCGACAAAACTTTGATGTTTAATTGCCTTAAATCCGTCATTCTTTTGCATTTCAAATTCATGCTGCTGCAAGCGAGAATAAGCCGCCATACCTTCATCCCGGTAGCCCTTCGCCAACTCAAACATACCGGCATTCAAAGAATGGAAGCCGGCTAAGGTTACGAATTGGAACTTATAGCCCATCTTGCCCAATTCCTGCTGGAAGACAGCAATCTCTTTTTCGCTTAAATTCGCCCGCCAGTTAAACGAGGGAGAGCAGTTATAGGCTAATAACTTGCCAGGATATTTTTCATGGATGGCATCAGCAAACGCCTTGGCCTCATCCATATCCGGGTGAGCTGTTTCACACCAAATAACGTCTGCATAAGGTGCATAGGCTAGTGAACGGCTGATAGCGCAATCCAGACCGCCATCTAATTGATAGAAGCCTTCAACCGTACGTTCTCCGCTGATAAATGGTTGGTCCCGCGGGTCCACATCACTGGTAATCAACTGCGCCCCATTGGCATCTGTACGGGCGACAATGACTGCTGGAACGCCCATAACATCCGCAGCCAGGCGTGCCGCTGCCAGCTTCTGAATAAATTCGCGGGTGGGGACTAAAACTTTGCCGCCCATATGGCCACATTTCTTGGCCGAGGACAACTGGTCTTCAAAATGTACCCCCGCTGCGCCCGCTTCGATCATGGCTTTCATCAATTCAAAGGCGTTCAGTGTGCCGCCAAACCCCGATTCTGCGTCAGCAACAATGGGCGCAAACCAATAAACCCCATTCTTACCTTCCATGTGCCAGATCTGATCGGCGCGCATCAATGCATTATTGATTCTTTTTACAAGGTTAGGTGCGCTGTCTGCGGGATAAAGGCTTTGGTCCGGGTAGGTATTAGCCGCGCCATTCGCGTCGGCCGCTACCTGCCAACCGCTGAGATAAATAGCTTTTAGCCCGGCCTGAATCATTTGGACAGCCTGGTTACCGGTTAAGGCGCCAAGGGCGTGAACATAATCCTCCTGCGCCATT
Organism: Anaerolineae bacterium; assembly: GCA_028277515.1. The sequence goes on along the minus strand of JANQGC010000296.1, from coordinate 1,956 downwards.
AACCGCCACAAGCGTTCAGCGCCCATGCGCGCCAGGGTGTGCTCCACTTGCACGGTTCCGCGCAGGCGGCAAACCGCTTCGGCACTATACGGCCGTTTGATTCCTTGCCAACGCCGGTTTAATTCCCAGTCATCTTTTAATTTGGCCACATTGTAAGGTTTAAACATTTCATTTCCTCCATTAATCCAAATATTCATACGCTGTGAGCGTCAAAAAATCGGAAAATTCATCCTTTAAACTGATCTCTTCAAATAATTTAGCGGCGAGTTCATAATTATGGGTTTCAAAGAACGCCTCACCGACTTTTTCCTTCAATTCCGCCAGCACACTGATGACCATTTCATGGAACAGCTCAGGCGTTATCTTTCGCCCGTCCTCTAATTGAGCGTGCGGATTATGCAGCCACTGCCAGATCTGTGAACGAGAGATTTCGGCCGTCGCCGCATCCTCCATCAAGTTATATATCGGCACACAGCCGTTGCCGCTTAACCAGGCGGCCATGTACTGGATGCCCACATCGACATTAAGCCGTAAACCTTCCTCAGTAATACCCCCCTCAGGGATACTCAATAAATCGGCCGCTGTGACTTCAAAATCATCCAGCTTACGGAAAATCTGGTTAGGGGTGGGCATGTATTTGTCAAATTCTTCCCTGGCGATAGCCACCAAGCCGGGATGCGCCACCCAGGTACCGTCATGACCATCTTTGGCTTCTCGTGTTTTATCTGCTCTGACCTTCTCCAGAGCTTTGGTATTGGCTTCGGGATCACTTTTTATGGGAATTTGGGCTGCCATGCCACCCATAGCATGAATTTCTCGCTGGTGACACACTTTTATGACATAGAGTGAATACGAGCGCATCATATGCGTCGTCATGGTCACCTTAGCCCGGTCGGGCAAGTAAAACTGCGGATGCTTTTGAAATTTACGGATGGCACTAAAGATATAATCCCACCGGCCGCAGTTGAGACCCGCCGAATGGTCGCGCAGTTCGTAAAGGATCTCGTCCGCCTCAAAGGTGGCTAAGATATTTTCAATTAATACGGTAGCCCTGATCGTTCCCTGGGGAACACCTAGTTGATCCTGCGCCAGCACAAACACGTCGTTCCAAAGCCGGGCCTCCAAATGGCTCTCCAACTTTGGCAGGTAAAAGTAGGGACCGCTGCCATTGGCCATCTGCTTTTTCGCATTATGAAAGAAGAAAAGCCCAAAATCAAACAAGGATGCTGAAATCGGCTTTCCATCGACCAGGACATGCTTCTCGACCAGGTGCCAGCCCCGCGGCCGAACCATGAGTGTGGCAATCTGATCATTCAACGCATAAAACTTCCCATTAGGCGCAGTTAATGTGATGTCCCCCCGAACGGCATCCCGCAAGTTAATTTGGCCGGCGATGGTCGCTTCCCAGGTTGGGGAATGGGAATCTTCAAAATCAGCCATAAAGACATTAGCCCCGGAATTAAGCGCATTAATGATCATCTTGCGGTCAACTGGACCTGTAATCTCGACCCGGCGATCGCGTAAATCTTCCGGAATAGGGGCTACTGTCCATTCACTGTTGCGTATGTGTTCCGTTTCGGGCAAAAAATCCGGCATCACCCCCGCGTCAATTTCAGCCTGTCGTTCATCTCGCCGATCGAGCAAGTCTAAACGACGCCGGCCGAATGTGCGCTCTAACAAAGCAACAAATTCCATGGCTTCCGGCGTTAAAATCTGTGAAAACTGATCGGTAACCGGGCCATGAATTGTCACCCCTTCGACAATCGACTCAACATTTTCCACCAACATATATCTTCCTCCTATCCAACAAAGGTCGAATTTGGTAAAATAAAACTTTTAGCGAAAATTCGCTAAAGGCGAACATAGTATAGCTTCATTTCCGCCTCCCGTCAATTTATTGCAGCGCTTTTGGCATTTAGCGAAAATTCGCTAAACTCGGAAGGGGCTATGCCGCTT
>JANQGC010000161.1 GCA_028277515.1 Anaerolineae bacterium | reverse complement strand
ATTGGTGGGCGCGCCTGCCGGTCTCGATCCGGTTAAGGCTGCGGTTCTCCTGCTCAACTACCTGGTGGCTTACCAGATCTTGCATCGCGTGGCCAGGGTCGAAAAAGGGGACAAGGTGCTGATTGTTGGCGCCAGCGGAGGCTGCGGCAGCGCGTTTTTGCAGCTCGGCCGTCTGGCGGGTCTGAAAATGTATGGCCTGGCCTCTGCGGCAAAGCACGAATTGCTCATCGAACATGGGGCCATCCCTATTGATTACCGCGGCCAGAATTTTGTCGAGCTTCTTCGTCAAGAAGAACCGGGTGGGATCGATTTTGTATTTAACGGCATGGCCGGTGATTACGTTCAACGTGGATTACAGGTACTTAAACGGGGCGGCTTACTGGTGCAGTATGGCGCACCACAGAGCAAAGCCGCTCTCTGTAAGTTCCTGGCCCAACTTTTGCTGACCAACGTGCTGCCCAACGGCAAAAAAATCGCCGGTTACGGCACACATCGCCTGGGCGTGGATTTATTCGCGGAGGATTGGGCCGTATTATTCGATATGCTAGGCGACGGCCGAATCGATCCCGTCATCCAACATGTGTTTCCCTTATCCGACATCGTGCGAGCCAACGAACTGCTGGAACAGGGAAAAGTCACCGGCAATATTGTGATTGTTTGCAATGAATGGCAAACGGATTCCGGCATGGGCGTTCCAGCCCATGCCGAACAAGCAGCGTAAACTTACAGTTTGCAAAAAAGTCGTGCAAACTGGCTGGTTTTCGCATTCAATAAGGAGAATGAAATGAACCTAACCTATACAAAACTAATCATACTCAGTCTAACTTTCCTACTCATATTTTTGTTCGGATTCTGGTTAAGCAGCATGGGCATACCCTATGGTTCGCTCATTTTGACTGCACATAAACTGCTGGCTGTCGGGGCATTTATCTATCTGGCCCTGCAAGCCTATAACCTGGCCAGGGTCACACCTTTAAACCCAATGGAATGGGCTATCTTAATGATAACGGGGCTGCTGTTTATCGCCACCATAGCCAGCGGGAGCGCATTGGCTACGGGCAAGGCCATGCCGGCCTTCGTTTCCCAACTGCACCTGCTGCTACCCTTTCTGGTCCTGGCATCAACGGCCGTTTCTCTCACCTTCATTATCTTCAGCCGGCAGCCGGCTTAATTTTTTTACCGCGGCATAAAATTCATGTCGCAGCAGTCCATATAATGCACTGTCATGGAATGTGCCGTCATCTTCCCAGGAAGATTGGCGGCGCGTTCCCTCATGTGTGAACCCGTTGCGCGCCAGCAGTCGCACCGATTCATGGTTATCAGCGATTGTCCCGGCGTAAATACGATTTAGATTCATTTGGCTAAAAGCAAAATTCAATACAGTGTGCAGCGCCTCACCGGCAATCCCTCGCCCCCAATATGCGCGATTTAAATCATACCCAACCTCTGCCTTACGGTGGCGCCTGCTCCAGGAGTATAGGCCAACGCCGCCCACAACCTTTTGTTCCTTCCGCAACACAACTGCCCAACCAAGGCTGTCCTTTTCTGCAAAAGCGGCATGCGTCCTGCGGATTTCCACTTTCGCCTCCTCAATGGTTTTCAAAGGTTCCATATTAAACCGCTGAACATAAGCATCCCCGCGAAATTCGAGTAGATCGGCCGCGTCGCTTAAAATCAGTTCCCGCAACAGTAGTCTCTCAGATTCCAACTCAGGAAAAGACCCATAATCATAAATTTGCTTCAATTCCAATCAACACCTCCTTAAAAGATTGATACCAATGTTGCTAATTTGATTTGGCAATGCCATTCTACTGAAATATAGGGTGATAATACCGCATTTGAATCTTCAATAATCAATCCGGATATAAGAGTATGTGCGCATCCTCCGATGCGCGATTTTACTAGACCGGCATCTAGGATGCCTACTTACAAGATTATTGTATTCATTTGATTATCGCCAATAGCGATTCTGGCAGCTAAAATGAGTAAACGTAACCGAGGATTCCATTCCTCGTTACAAGAGCGCGAAATGGATTTCGCGGTTACGAGGTTTTATCATCAATAGCGATTCTGGCGGCTAAAATGAGTAAATGTAACCGAGGATTCCATTCCTCGTTACAAGAGCGCGAAATGGATTTCGCGGTTACGAAGTTTACCTATTCTAATAAACAAGATCCATAGGCCATCATTACGAACTAATATTTCTTGGAGGTAACAATGGATAAAGAAAAATTCTTCCGCACCATCAATCTCACACCCATGCCCTTATGGCTGGCTATGATGTTCGCCCCTCAGCATCCGCTGACGAGACGGGCAGCACGATCCAGTACGATATTTGGCCTGGCGGCCGTCAATTACGTGCTTTCCTTGATAATCGCTATCCGCTCCGGCCAGGATGAAGATGGTGGACTACCGGATTTCACATCCCTGGAGGGAATACGCCGCGGCCTGAGCAGCGACGGAGGGGCGCTGGGTGCCTGGTCGCATATGATCGCCCTCGATCTGTTCACCGGAGCCTGGATCTATCGCCAATGCGTGCGACTGAATGCACCGGCCTGGGTACGCCTTCCCACGCTGTTTTTCACCTTAATGACCGGACCATTTGGCTTGTTACTATTCTTTATCTGGCGCTTGCTTTCCGGAAAAGGAGAGGCCATCGTCACCAATTAAGTGCAAGTGTATAATTTCTTCGGCAAGATTTGCGACACGGTCGGGAGACCGGTCGCAGCTCAGACCTTAAAAACTTGTGTTACCGTAATTAAGCGAATGCATTCATGATCTCAGCCCTAACACGCTTCTCCAGGCCGCATACGATGATTGCCACCACGATCCAGGTGGTGGCATTATTTTTTATTGCCGGCGGACAATTGACAATCGCCAGTCTGGGACCTGTGCTATTGACTCTCGTAGCCTGCCTGGCCCTGAACATTTACGTGGTTGGTTTGAACCAAATCACAGATGTGCCAATTGACCGTATCAATAAACCGGGGCTGCCCCTGGCTTCGGCCGACATGTCGCTGCAAGCGGGTTGGATTATTGTAGGGTTGGCCGGAGTTTTGGCACTTGTTTTGGCCCTGATGGCCGGACCAGTTTTGCTGGCCACTCTATTGATCATCATGATCATTGGTACATTTTATTCCGTGCCACCGCTGCGATTGAAGCGTTTCTCACTCTGGGCGGCGATCAGCATCGCCCTGGCGCGCGGCGTTATTGCCAATGTGGGGGTGGTGCTCCATTATCGCGATGTTTTTGGCGATCAGATGCATTTTGGGCTATCAACCCTTGTGGTTCTGGCCTTATTTTTCTTCGGTTTTGGCCTGGTCATCGCTATTTTTAAAGATATACCGGATTTAATGGGTGATAAAATGCACGGCATTAATTCCTTCACTGTAAAAATCGGGCCGAAAAAAGCCTTTAATTTAGGCCGCTTAATCCTGACAATTGGCTATTTAGGGGTAATAATCGCCGCCTCCTTGCGATTACCCCAGCCGGATGCCTTCTTTTTACTCATGACCCAAATCGCGGCCCTCATCTTATTTTGGCTGATCAGCGGCCGCATTGATCCCAGTCAGAAAGGGTCGATGGCCCGCTTCTATCTATTTCTCTGGGGGCTCTTTTACGCCCAATATATCATTCTCAGCCTGACCCAGGTCAGCAGAGGTTTATTATAAGAAATGGCCCAAACTGCCCAGGACCGGCCAACCCTCCGGCAACAAGCCATTTATTTTACGCGCTTAGGACGGCCGTTGCACCTGTTTGGCGGCGTGATTTTTAATGCCCTGGGCATCTCCATCGCCTTATACCGCGGGTTACCCATCAACTGGATCACCGCCTTATGGTGTCAGTTGGCAATAACGGCCACGCAGTTGATGACCCATTACAGCAATGAATATTTTGACCAGGATGCCGATGCCGCCAATTCCAGGCCAACCCGCTGGGCGGGGGGCAGCCGGGTGCTGCCTGAGGGCTTGCTCCCCGCTCGACTGGCGCTGGTGATGGCTCTGGGCTGTGGCGCCGTCGCTCTATTAGCCACGGCCGTTCTGACCCTGGGCTCACCTGCGCCGGCGGCGACCATTTTTATCCTGCTCTTGTCAATTTTTCTGGCCTGGAATTACAGCTCACCCCCTTTGTGGCTCAACCGGCACGGCCTGGGTGAAATCAGCGGAGCCATCCTGGTACCTGGTTTAACCACTTTGCTCAGCTTTCAAGTTCAGGCTGGCCGGATCGATCTGCTGCCCATCTTAGCCATATTGCCGCTTTGCTGTTTCCAATTTGGCATGCTGCTGACGGTCAATTTTCCCGATGCCGCCGGCGATGCCCAGGTAAATAAGCGCACCCTGGTCGTCATCTATGGCCCGGAGCGTATCTCCCGCCTGTTCTCTGGCGTTCTGGGATTAGCTTATCTTTCCCTGCCGGTACTGGTACTGGCCGGGCTGCCCTGGCAAGCAGCCATCGGGATTTTGCTCACCCTGCCGATCGCTGCCTGGCAAGCCTGGCGCATAACTCATGGCGCAGCGACAGATCCCGAACAATGGGATGCCCTGGGTTTTTGGAGTATTGGCTTATTGATGAGTGGGGCGTTGGTCGAGACGGCCGTTTTTCTAATCCTCTAATCAGGCAATAGTCACTTCAGAAATGCCTCTCATCCTTTGACTCAATTGTTAGTTCTCCTAGTAAATGTGCATCCTACTATGTCCACCCTCTTCTGACCTGAACTAATAACGTCTATTTACTTTGACGGCTTATTTGCTTTTGAGAATACTTCCTTGTCAAGTGCTTCAATAACTGAAAAAGAAATCAAATGTAAAGCCTCGGCTTCAATAAGGGAGACTATGGTTTCAGGCTTGCCGGATTTATAATCCATACTGCTATATTAGTCACGTTGAAATAATCTTAACACCATCCAATCACTCTCATCATGGCTGCTTTTTGTCAGATGACTGAATAATCTCTATATCTACTTTGGAATTTAGTCCAGCAATATATTCAAGTAAAAGATGCAAATTTTCTTCCCTCTACCTCCGCGTCCCATCACCTTATGGCACATATGTGGGATCCCAACCCGTCACCAGGTTTTCGTTAAAAGTCTCCAAATAGGCCATATCCTCGCCACTGATTTCAAAATCAAAGACATCCCCATTCTGCCGGATCCGTTCGGGGTTGGTTGATTTAGGCAGAACGACCATCTCTTGTTGGATAGCCCAGCGGATTAAAATTTGTGCGGCCGATTTTCCATAACGATCGGCCAGCGCTACCAGTTTCGGATCGTCCAGTTTACGCGCCTTGGTCAATGGGCTGTAGGCCTCGATCAGGATATCATGTGCCCGGCAATAATCCACCAACTCCTGGCGATAGCGGTAAATATAGGGGCTTATCTCGATTTGATTGACGGCCGGCACGACCTTGGCCTGTGCCAGCAGGTCCTCCAGGTGATGCACCATAAAATTACTGACCCCAATCGCCCGGCATTTACCTTCCTCGTAAAGTCGTTCCATTGCCTGCCAACTCTCTAACCGCCGATTTTCAACGGGCCAATGGATCAGGTAGAGATCGATCGTGTCCAGGCCCAGCTTCTCTAAACTCTCATTGCAGGCGGCCATCGTCGAATCATACCCCTGATCCTCATTCCACAGCTTTGTGGTGACAAAAATATCTGACCGGGACACACCGCTGGCGCGCAACCCCACGCCGACGGATTGTTCATTTCGATATATTTTGGCCGTGTCGATATGACGATACCCCAACTCAATCGCCGTACGTACCGCCATTTCTGTTTCATCCCCAGCCGGGCTTTGGTATACACCCAGCCCAAGCTGGGGAATTTGCACGCCATTGTTCAATGTTAATAATGGTTGATCAATCATTTTTTACCCTTCGTTATGGTTCTGTTATTAAAGTCACTTCAACCAGCGGGCTGTTCTCAACCCACGCTTCCAAATTTTCTTGTCTGTTCATTTTCTGCAGCAGCTCTACAAACAGCTCGCGCCGTTCCTGTTCATCAACGATCGGCCTGGCCCGCGCCGGAATATCGGCGGTCACGCTCTTTTTCAGATGGAACACAAAATCAGGATTTTCTAACAAATTGGCATACCAACTCCGCTTTCCCGGCGACCCGGTAATATAGATGCGGCCGTCCAAATTGTGAAACCAAATTTCGATCCGCCGCTGCTGGCCGCTTTTCCGGCCGATGGTGGTGATGTCAATCACCCGGTCTTTTTCCAAAGCTTGTCTAACCTGTATATTCATCATATCACCTTCCTTGCAACAGTATATGACACCGTGAAGGATGACACCAAAGATAACAGCAGGATAGTTAGCCTCTTTTCTGGTAACTGGGTGAGCAATTGCATAAAATATGTAATCACCATTAGGTGACAGTCACCTTTGAGGTGACTGTCACCTGGGCTTACCTGAGAGATACTTATGCCTCATGCGAGAAAAGATACTGTCAATTGGTATCCTAATCACTATTACCATCTTTACAATCGAGGTGCTCGTCAAATAACCATATTCAGAGAACGAGACAACTATCTGTATGTCTTGAAAAAGATGAAGAGTTACTTGAGAGAGTTAAATCTTTCCATCGTTGCCTATGTTCTCCTGCCAAACCATTATCACTTTCTTATTCAGCAGTTGAGTGAAATCAAGGCTGGGCTGTTTCCCCAAAGGGTGTTCAACAGTTACTCAAAGGCCTATAACAAAAAGTATTTACATAGCGGCACTTTGTTTGAAGGTAGATATAAAGCAAAATATGTTGACAGTGAACGATATTTACGCCATTTATGCTGTTACATTCACTCTAATCCAGTTAAAGATGGTCTGGTCAAATCTCTACAAGATTGGCCTTATTGCAATTATCTGGAATGGATTGGAAAGCGCCAAGGAACACTGATAGATTATGATTTTATCAATACCTTCTTTCCTGAAATTTCTCAGTATCCGGAACATGTCGAAGGCTTTTTAGAAAGGCGTAAGTTGCCTGATGATTTAAGATACCTCAAGTGACAGTCACTTTGAAAGTGACTGTCACTTTGAAAGTGACTGTCACTACCATTATGTCCATTCACAACCTCCTTACCCAACGCTTTGGCTTTGATGAGTTTCGACCGGGCCAGGAAGAGGCGATCACCACCTTGTTGGAAAACAAGCGCCTGCTGTGCATCCAGCCCACCGGACACGGCAAATCGCTGGTTTACCAGCTCCCGGCCCTGCTCCTGGAAGGCATGACCCTGGTCATCTCGCCCCTGCTGGCCCTGATGCGCGACCAGATCGGACAGCTCAACCATAGGTTCCAGATCCCTGCCGCCAGCATCAACTCCGACCAGATTCCGGAGGAAAATGAGACCGCCATGCACATTGCCCGCCAGGGTAAGGCGCGCATTTTGTTCATCGCCCCGGAGAAGCTGGACAACCTGGACATTTATGATTTTCTGTCCGGCCTGGATGTCTCTCTCATTGTCATCGACGAAGCGCACTGCATCTCCACCTGGGGCCATGATTTCCGGCCCGCGTACCGCCAAATCGTGCGCGCGGTCAATGATTTCGCCGGCAAAAACCCCGACCTGCATGTCCTGGGTCTGACAGCGACGGCCAACCGGCGCACGGAAAAAGATATCGCCGCCCAGTTGAGCAGCGAGGATGGACCGCCGGTAACCACGCTGCGCCTATCAATGGACCGGCCCAACATCTGCCTATCGGTGCTGCCGGTCAATGGCCTGGCCGAAAAGTTAGCCCGGCTGGCCAACCTGCTGCGGCAGATGGATGGCAACGGCATTTTGTACTGCGCCACACGCGACCATACAGAAATCGTGGCCGCTTATCTACAAGACCAGGGACTGCATGTCGCCGCCTATCACGCCGGGATGCCGCCTGATGTCAAGCGCGGCTTGCAGCATGATTTTATGTCCGGCGCACACCAGGCGATTGCTGCGACCAATGCCCTGGGCATGGGCATCGACAAAGCTGACATTCGCTATATTGTCCATGTCGATCTGCCGGGATCGATCACCGCATATTACCAGGAAGTCGGCCGTGCCGGGCGTGATGGCCTGCCCGCGGAAGGGATTCTGCTTTTTGACGGCCGTGACCGGCGCATTCAGGATCATTTCATTCGCTCCGCCCAACCCACCCGCGCCGATTTCATGCACATCTTAAGCTTGATCCAACCCGATACGGGCGGCATGTGGCCAAATCTGAACCTGATCAAACGGCACAGCGGCTTGCACCCCACGCGAGTAACCGTGATCATAGCCGAACTGGTCGAACAAGGCTTTGTGAGCAAGCAAAAAATCGGCGGCCGCCAAGTTTATGTGCCGGCAGAGAAAAAAGGCCAACCCGACCTGGCCCGCTACGAACGGCAGAACCAGGTGCGCAACGATGAGTTGGAAGCACTGCTGGCTTATGCGAATGGCGAAGCCGGCTGTTTGATGCAGTCTTTGCGCCTGGCTTTAGGGGATAAGGAAGCACCTCCCTGCGGCCGTTGTTCGCGCTGCCGGCCGGACGATTTCGATTTAACCGGCCGATCCGCCGTCAGCGCCCAGGAGTGGCTGGATCAGCGGGATGTACCTATTTCCGCCTCGCGCCGCCCGCCGCTCTCACCCGGATTGGCCGTGCTCAATGGCGAGCAGCGCGGCCCATTATTTATCAAGTTCATGCGTGAGCGAGCCGAAGCAAATGGTGAACTGCCCCAGGAGCTGCTGCAGCGCCTCTATAGTTCCCTGATGAAATTGCAAGAAGAACACCAGTTTGGCGCTTTGATCCCCATCCCCTCCCGCACCTGGCAGCAGCGAGAGGCGACGTCCGAAAAACTGGCCGAATTCTTAAACATCCGCGCTTTCCCCAACTTACTCTCCTGGCGGGAATTGCCGGGGGCGCGCCAGGGGGAGCTGCTCAACAACGACCAGCGCCGCTATAATGTTCAGGGCAAGATGGGTCTGACCGGCCCGCTGATCCGCCCTGGCGCGCCCCAACCCAAGAAGGCGCTCCTGCTGCTGGATGATTACACCGGATCGGGGGCGACAATCAAAGAAGCTGTACGCGCCCTGCGCAAAGAAGGGAACTTCACGGCCGAAATTGTACCCTTCACCATCGCCAGCGTGCGCTGGCGTCTCGGTGCACGGGGGATGATCTAGCCCTAATAAATGGCATGTAAACGGATGGCCCTTGAGGCGCATCTCCCTCGCAGTTCTCACGCCTTTTTGACTATTGACAATTCACAATTGTAGCGCGATTTGGCAAATCGCGCCGGCCGATTTACCAAATCGGCATACATTAATGTTCCTTTTTTACCAATTTGAAACACAATTCCAAATTTGATTGAAAAGCTGTCGATCTGGCCCGATCCTGATCGTCGTATTAGTAGAAAAGGGAAAAATCCCTAAAATTAGCATAAGGAGAAAGTAATATGCGCTATTTATTATTAATTTACACGCAGGAACAGGAAGGTATGAAGGCCACGCCCGAAGAGCAGCAGGCCAACATGGACAAATATTTTGCCTTCACTAACGATATCCGTGAGGCCGGTGTGATGGTTGGAGGCGAAGCTTTGCAGCCCACCAATACGGCAACAACGGTACAGGTGCGGGACGGCAAGACCCTGGTCTCCGATGGCCCTTTCGCGGAAACAAAAGAGCAGCTTGGTGGTTATTATTTGCTCGACTGCCCCAACCTGGATGAAGCATTGGAATGGGCCGCGCAGATCCCCGGCGCGATGCATGGTTCGATTGAAGTTCGGCCGCTGATTGAATTTGAATAATCCTATAACGCAATTTGCCTAAATTACCGGCACACAATTTGACAAATTGTGCGACATACTAAGGAGAAACCTCATGCGATACATCTTATTACTTTATGAAAACGAAAAATATTACGAAGAAGCCACCCCGGAAGATTGGGAAAAGACCATGGTCGCCCACAATGCCTTTACCGCAGAAGCCAAACAACAGGGCATGAACCCCGAAGGGGAGGCATTGCAACCAACACCGAGCGGTAAAACCTTGCGCTTCAACGACGGCAAAGCGAACCTTGTGACCGACGGACCCTACGCCGAGACAAAGGAACAGCTTGGTGGGTTTTATATTTTGACCTGTGAAAGCGAGGAAGAAGCGCTGGAGATAGCCAAAAAGCTACCCATTGAAACCGGGGCCATTGAAGTTCGGCCGATTATGGAATTTGAACAGTAGCGCAAATAGCCTAAATTGTTTCTGAGCAATTTAGGCTATTTGTTCTACATTAACAAATATCGGATCTAGTTCATTGCAGAAATTTAACGAAACCGTCGCCCAAGTTTTTCGCCAGGAATCCGGCCGCGTTCTGGCTGCTTTGATCAGCAGCCTGGGCGACTTTGATCTGGCCGAGGACGCCCTGCAGGATGCGCTGATCGTCGCCCTGGACCGTTGGCCGGATGAAGACGTTCCGCGCAATCCGGGAGCCTGGATAACCACGGTAGCCCGGCGCAAAGCGATTGACCGCCTGCGCCGGCAGAAAACCTGTGACGAAAAGTTGGCCATATTGGAGGGTGAGTTCAAACAGAGGGGTGGGGATCCGGCAGAGGGTAATATGGAAGAAATACCGGATGAACGGCTGAAGCTGATCTTCACCTGCTGTCACCCGGCCCTGGTCCTGGAGGCGCAGGTGGCGCTGACGCTGCGCACATTGGGCGGGCTGGAAACGGCCGAAATCGCCAAAGCTTTCCTCGTTCCTGTGCCCACCATGGCTCAGCGCCTGGTGCGCGCCAAACGCAAAATCAAAAAAGCGGGCATCCCCTACCGCGTGCCCCCGGCCCGGCTGCTGCCTGAACGTATGGAAGCAGTGCTGGCTGTACTTTACCTGATCTTCAATGAAGGCTACAGCGCCACGACTGGCGATGCCTTAATTCGCCAGGATTTATGCCAGGAAGCGATCCGCCTGACCCAAACGCTGAACGAACTGCTGGGGACAGACCCGGAATTAGAAGAAGAACCGGAAGCGTTGGGACTGCTGGCGCTGATGCTCTTGCACGATGCGCGCCGGGCTGCCCGAACATCGGCCGACGGCCGTCTCATCCTATTAGAGGAACAAGACCGGGTGTTGTGGGACCAGGCGCAAATCAGTGAAGGGGTGCAAATCCTGGATCTGGCCCTCACCATGCGCCGACCCGGCCCCTACCAGATTCAAGCAGCCATTGCCGCACTGCACGCCCAGGCTGCCACCCCGGCCGAAACCGACTGGCCGCAGATCGCCTTGCTGTATAACGCCCTGGCTCGCCACCAGCCTTCGCCCGTCGTTGCTCTCAACCAGGCCGTGGCCGTGGCTATGGCTGAAGGGCCTGTACGCGGGCTGGCAATGCTTGATGAGTTGGAGAATAGCGGCCAACTGGCCGACTATTACCTGGTCCATGCCGCCCGCGCCGACCTTCTCAGACGTGCCGGCTGGCATGAAGAAGCGGCCGAATCTTACGCTGTGGCCCTGGAGCTGGCCCAGAACAACGTGGAGAAAGATTACCTGCGCGGCCGGTTGAAAGAAATGGAAAGCGCGTAACGACAAACCCACCCGTGCTTGTTGTAAGAAAGCACGGCGCAGGTCCTCATCCCGGAACAATGCGGCAATAGCAACCAGGCATGACAAATCGAACAATGACCGCTTTTCTCCCTTCTAATATCTAGAAATTCTCATTTAATTATGCTAAAATGAAAAATATAGGTCCCTATTTGGGATGTTTTAGGGGCGTTTGCGTGAGCCTTCTGCAGAATCCATAAGAGCTTTAGGGAGCCACCCGATAACCAAGCGTCCGGGGAGTACAAAAAAATGAATAGTAACCAACATGACAGCCGGCATCGCCGATGGTTCGCTGCTGCCGGGATATTGCTTTGCGCATCCTTATTGGTCGCCATCTTTAACCCCATCTCAGGCAGCACCTTGCAGCCAGACCCAAGTATTAATGAACCCGTGAATTTAGAAGAAAGTCAAGACAATCGTTATATGCCAACCATTGCTTCCAGGGACCGTGAACTGAACCTGACCCATGACGGCAGGAGTGGGACGGTCCGCATTGAAGACCGCTACGAGGACCCATCAAGTGGAAACCAGATTTTACTCCTGCCAACAGAGGTTGAAAATATAAGCTTAACGGCCGATGGCACGCCTCTTTCATTCACAGCCGAAAGAAATCCAAATTACCCGGAAACAATCGTCACTATAGATATTCCCCATGACACCACAACATTGGTTTTATCCTACGATCGCCTGGATGGTGCATTTCTTCATGATGATAACTGGCATTATCATGGAGTAAATCTCGTTTGGGATTTGTTATCAAAGCCGATCGTTGGTCCGGCGACAATCACCGTCAATCTTCCTGAAGATGCCGAAATTGATCGTACCAGTAGTGAGAGTTATGCAACGCTGCTGGATTCGCACACGGTACGCTTTACGCCACCAGCCGGGATACGTATTGATATATGGGTCATTTATCGTATGGCTGATCCACCTTTCACTTACGAAACAATCTGGACGCCTCATTTTGAAGTGGATATTCCTACGGCATACAAACCTTACCGTGAAGCGTTGTTCAGCATGTTGGAAAATGCCTATAGCTTGTTCAACAATTACACCGGACAAGATGTCAACACGATAAAAGACCAAGATTATTACGATTATTCCTTTACACCAGGTCCTCTTTGTTGGGCCGGGGGCTTATCATTAGCTGGGGGTCCCTCCAGTATTCGCGCAAACTATGTACCTTTCGTTTATATCCCATCATCAAATGCCTTTAATCCTCTGATTGGCATAACCTTCCACGAATTTGGTAATGGCTGGTGGCTGCTTTTCTACCAGGATGGTTGGATGGAACCTACCCTGCCATGGTGGATATCCAGTGAACCGCATAGTGGGTTTTTAAGGTCGCAAGTCACACTTGACCTTGGCTATTGTGCCCAGGCCCAGCAGGAACACAGAGACCATTATCTCAATGACTATTTGAGTTGCAAAGCAATGGTCCCTTATGATGAGCCTTGTTATGGGATTGTCGAAGTCATGTTGGTCAGCTTACAGGCAAAATATGGGTGGCAGCCTTTTCAGGCGATTTATGCTGGTGTTCAAAATGGCACGTTAGATCTCAGCGGGATGACGGCAGAAGAAAAGGACAGCGCCATGATTCGTTTCATCTCTTTGGAAGTTGGAGAGAACTTAATCCCCTTCTACGAAGCGCATGGCATTTATGCCGATGCGGCCGTAGAGCAGGAGCTAAACAGTTTGCCGGTTGGCGATGTACCTATCCTGGAAACGTTGGAATGCCATCCCAAAACTATTCATTACACTCCGCAGAGCCTGAATTTCACCGAACCTTTCAGTAAAACACTCTATATCGGTGCACCGGAAAATTGGAGCTTTGAAGTGCAGCCACAGGTTTCCTGGTTGGAAGTTGTGCGCGAGGGTATTTATCCCTTCGCCACCCTTGAAGTTGCATTGGATCCGGAGGGCATTTCGGGGGAACCATCCAAGTGGGTACCTCCAACCAGTAACATCATCATTACTACCGACCCACCAATCACCAACAGTCCGGTAACAATACCTGTATCTTATTCAATAACAGGTATTTCCGGCGTCGTGACCTCGGCCGCTGATGCTTTCCCATTAAAAAATATTTGGGTTGATGCCTACACTTTTGACAGCCAAACCCAACAATGGATTAATACCGGATCGGCCAGTACTGCCGCAAATGGCACTTACTTGATTTACAATCTTGACCCAGGAAGCTACCGATTAAAATTTCAAGATGATTCAAATGTGTATGCACCAGAATATTATGACAACTCAACCGATTTGTTTGGTGCACAAGACATCATGGTTGAAAGTGGCAGCTTGACAGGTAGCATCAATGCCGAATTGGAGCTGGCCGGAAAAGTCAGTGGCGTTGTCACCCGGCAAAGTGATGGCACTCCCATTGAGGGTATATTAATTGAAGCAAAACAATTTGATCGCATTCTTAATCGCTGGCAAAATTCCGGTGTCGGAGTATCTGATGCTGTCGGATCTTATCTAATTGCAGGGTTAACCCCAGGCACCTATCTCATCTATTTCCACGACTATCACAGCAGTTTCGCGTCCGAATATTATGATGATGTTATCGCGATCGACCGGGCGGTCGATGTGCAGGTGGTTTCCGGTAAAACAACG
>JANQGC010000199.1 GCA_028277515.1 Anaerolineae bacterium | reverse complement strand
CGGCCGATGCCCGCATTGACGGCCGGGAAGAACTCATCGCTAAACTGAACAGGCAAGGGCACTCGACCGCTTTACGGACCCCCGATGCAGCGCTGATCCTGCACGCCTATCTTCTCTGGGGTCAACATTGTCTGGACCATCTGATCGGGGATTTTGCTTTCGCGATTTGGGATGGCCGAAAACAAGCCCTCTTTTGTGCTCGTGATCATTTTGGCATCGTTCCCTTCTATTACGCTCCAGTTCAGGAAGGTCTCGTTTTCAGCAATACCCTCAACTGCTTACGCCTGCATCCCGAGGTCTCAGATACGCTCAACGAACAAGCCATTGGCGATTATCTGATCTTCAGACAAAATTCAAATCCCGGCACGACAATCTTTGCGGACATCAAAAGTTTACCAGGGGCGCACAGCCTTCTTTATCAGGATGGGCAGATAAAAATTGAACGATATTATGCTCCCCCGGCCACGGAATATCTGCGCCTGGACAAGGAAAGTTGTGTGGCCCAATTTCAATCCTTGTTTGACACGGCCGTTGCCGACCGACTGAGGGCTGCACAAGTAGGTACCTCGCTTAGCGGGGGCATGGACTCTACGAGTGTGACGGCAACTGCCCATAAAATATATGCGGATCGCGGGTCACCATTTGATTTGCGGGCCTATACAACGACTTTTTTAAAGCGGATTCCCCATAATGAAGTGGATTATGCAACCCAGGTTGCCCAACAGCTTGGTATCATCCACCATCCGGTCATTGCTGAAGAATTTGACTGGCAGATCGATATTGACCGGCAGGATTTTTGCCCACCGGAACCGAGTCTGATCAGAGCCAATGCACTGCGGTTTTTCGTCCTCAATGATTGCGCACAAAACGGCCGCATCTTGCTCACCGGGGAGGGGGGCGATCCACAGATGCAGCCCGTCAGAAGGTCCGTTTGGGGGCAAATCGCCAAAGCCGGCAGATGGGGAAACCTGCTGGATGAAAGCCGATATTATTACCGGATTCACGGCCGTTTGCCACCGCTCAAGAAGTCATTTATCGCCGCCTATGGGAAGAACGGGGTGCGCCGTGAAATTCCCAATTTGCCATCATGGATCAATCCTGATTTTGTCAAAAAACACAATCTTTATGACCGTTTTGTCCAGCATCACCAGAAATTCTTAAATGAGCATGATCACCAGCGGGGGATGTTAACGGATATGAATTGGCGGCGCCTTTTCACCTGGCATGATCCTGGTTTTACAGGTATCCCGGTCAAGGTGCGCCACCCATTCTTTGACCTGCGGCTGCTGCATTTTATGCTCAAGTTGCCACCCTATATCTGGACTGAAAACAAGTTTCTTTTACGCGAGGCCATGGCCGACCGCCTGCCACACGCAGTTTTGCGGCGTGAGAAAACCCTACGGGGCACGCACCCATTTTATGTGCTGATGAAACGAGATGGGGTGCCTGATTGGTGCGTGAAGCTGGCTGAACTGCCAGGTTTAACCCCATATGTCAATACCAGAAATTTAAAACAAATGATCTTGGCCCCCCAAGAATATTTAAAACGGGATTATAAAAAGGTGCTGCGTCCGCTCTCATTAGCTTATTGGATGTATAAACAAGAGCACGGTCCAGCATATTATGGTAGAATAGGTCATGAACAAAGTTTGCATGATATGATTAATCGTCGGTAGAATCGCAACAGCATTGAGGCAGGAGATATAAAAATGAGCAAATCCAGCGCAGTTGATAGTGGCCAAGAAAGTAAGCAAAAAAAGAAAGAATATCGTGCGCCGCACCTGATCGACTATGGTGAAGTCAGCGAATTAACGGATAATCTATCGGGTCCTGGAACTGGCGATGATGGCCAATATCCCAGCTACACCCAGCGGATCAGTTAGCCGCAAAAAAATTTGAAACGAAAATAATCAAAAACCCATTATAAATGGACGACCGGTTCCGGTATAGTGTCTATGGCCTAAGCGTTGGCTGCAACCTGCCGTTACCTAGCCTGACGCCATCCT
Organism: Anaerolineae bacterium; assembly: GCA_028277515.1. The sequence continues at coordinate 2,921 of JANQGC010000199.1, read as the reverse complement.
CACAAAAAACCCTTGATGTCTGCATTGAAATCTACAATGATCATGGTTCTGCGCCTCATATACCCAATAATCGTTGGCAAAGATTCGGGTCTACGGCACTCCAACGGCATTTAGGTCTACATATTTGGCGGGCCGAGTGGAAATCCTCGCTTTTTATTCGGGAAATGTATCATCATGAAGTCCATCCAGTTGAGGTCCTCATTGATGGCGCTGGCTCGCGGGTTTGGATCCATAATGCGACACGTGCACCGATTGAGGATATCCGTGCCCTCCTGATCGGTCCCGTGCTGGGCAGTGTCCTGCGCCGGCGTCGAGCAACCTGTCTTCATGCTGCAGCAGTTGCCATCAATGACAAGGTGCTGCTGTTATTAGGCAGAAAGGAGACCGGCAAATCTACCACAACTGGGGCGCTTCTCTCTTTGGACAGCGGCATAAAGGTGCTCAGCGATGATATTGCCGTCCTACGATCGTACAAAAGGGACATCTGGGTTGAACCTGGATATCCCCATTTACGCCTGGAACCTTCCGCCTTACAGACCTTGGGGCAACCCACCGAACAGCTTTCCACTGTTCTGCTCAACGGTAAGAAGCGTTATTTGCCCTTAACCATGACGAGTGACCGGGCAATTTTTCAGCACACGCCTCGACCTTTGGCAGCGATCATCGTCTTAGAACGACGCAGCTCCCAACTACAAGAACCTAATTTGCAAACATTATCACGGTCGGAATTGATGTTGGCTTTAATCAAGTACAGTTATGCCCGTTTTCTAATGCCCAAAGATGACCAGACGCGTGACTTTAAATTTCTTGGCCGTCTGGCTAACCAGGTGCCTGGTTGTTTAATGCGGCGCCCAGATAGCTTAGAAAAGCTGCCCCAGGTGGCTGTGCTGCTCATGCATGAAGCGCGCGCCTTGATACCGGCTTAAATATGTCACCTTCGCCTGATTCTCCTCCTGCAAACATCATCCTGATCACAATTGATTGTTGGCGTGGTGATTATTTTAGTGGATTGAATGATTCAAAGGTGCAAACGCCCCATGTTGACAAATTCGCTGCTGAAGGCGCCGTTTTTTCTCGTGCGTTTACCTGTGGCGGCTGGACAAAAATCGCCATGACCGCCTTGTTTTCATCCACCTATTCGTCGATGTATGGCTTCGCCCAGGGCAAAATGTCCGCGGAACGGCCGCTGCTCGCCGAAATCCTGCAACAGAACGGTTATGAAACGGCCGGTTTCACCACCAACTTGGTGTGTGGCAGTAACGCCGGTTTTGATCGCGGTTTTGATACCTTCCAGGACATGAAGCCGGACTTGACGCCGCAGGGCAGCGACCGGCTGCGCAAAATACGGGGAATGGGGCGCCTAACCAGTCACAAAAGTGTGCATGCCGCCTTATCATTGGCCGGCATCCGGCTGATGCCCGTCTATCCTTCAACAACGGCCGACGATCTTGTTGACCACGCGCTCAAATGGTTGTCTGCGCCCAGGCAGAGACCTTACTTTTTATGGCTGCATTTTATGGATATCCATTGGCCCTACCGGTCCTCACGCCGCGATCTGACACCGGAAGAAATTAGCGAATCGTGGCGCGATCGGGCTATTTTTGTGGAGCGTGTTCGCAAACAGCGCGGCCGTTATGGGCCGGGTGAAGAGCGGGAATCACGTTGGAAATTGCTATATAAGGAGGAGATGCAGACCCTCGATCAAGCTTTGGGTCGTTTCTTTACCGCTTTGCAGAAACGTCTGGATTGGCCGGATACGGCCGTCATAGTCACCGGCGATCACGGGGAAGAATTTTTGGAGCATGGTACCTGGGGCCATTCATGGAACCAACTGTATGATGAAGGGATTCATGTGCCCTTGATCATGCGCTTGCCGGGGGCTGCGGAGCACAAACGGGTCGAACAGTCGGTCAGCCATATTGATTTAGCACCAACCCTCCTGGACCTGGCCCAGGTCGATCAGCCGTTAAAAATGATCGGCCGCAGTTTGCTGCCCCTGGTGGACGGCCGTGAGTTGGATCATCAGCACCTTGTTTACACGGAGATGCACGGCCATGCCAATTCACACCGCTATCGTCTGGCCATCCAGGACGGCCGTTATAAATATATTTATGATGGGGATGCTAAACGCTGCCAACTCTTTGATTTAATAGCTGATCCTGGCGAAAATCTCGATTGTTATGCCGCGAATCCGGCGCAGGCTCGCCGTTTTGATGAGCTGCGTTTAAAGCATATCAGCCGGGGGGTATTAGATGTATTTAAAGATAAAAGGCTGCTCACGGGAGATGACATCCCTTATGACATTGGTGAGGACCCAAGCGTTGCCGAGCGACTGCAAGCGTTGGGATATATGGATTAACAATAATGGAAGATTTTGATGTTCTGGTTCCCTGGCTGCAACCGCAGCATCTGACACCCGAAGGGATTGCCAATCACCGGGAAGCGTTTGCGAGTCATAACGCATCTGTGTTACACATTCAATCTTTTTTACGGGAGGAGATGGCTGAAAAAATCGGCCGATTTTTAAGCGAGGAAGCCAGCTACAAACCGGCCTATGGTCTCTATTCCGTCAAAGGGCATGCCGTTTCTGTCGAAGATTGGGAGAAAGCCCCTGAACATGATCGATTCTTCCATTATGGCATGCTGGGAGACACCGACCCCCGCTATCGTCTCAGCCCCAATCTGCTGACATTTATGCGTCTGCGCAAGGTTCTTGCCTCACCATCCTTTCAAGCCTACATAAGCGCCATCACCGGTTTGCTATTAGGCTCGGCGACGACAAGTAAGGTCCATCAAATGAAAGTTGGCCATTATCTCAAGCCTCATGACGACACGCACGGCGACCGCCGCCTGGCGGTCATTTTTTATTTGACGCCTGGATGGCAGCCTGAATTTGGCGGGGCTTTAAAGATCATGGAAAA
>JANQGC010000135.1 GCA_028277515.1 Anaerolineae bacterium | reverse complement strand
CCGAGCGGAATGCTATTCCCAACCGGCTCCTGTTTATCCTCTTCAACCAGGGCCATCGTCAGGCTGTAATCACCGGGCGGCATCTGCTGCCCAATAGGGAGCTGGTAATCGCCGCGGGCGACCGTATTGATACCCCATTCGGACGTAGGCCAGCCGGCGACCGGCATACGGCAAATCGTTTCGCCACCATCGGCAGTCATATGCATGAGATAAAAGCAGACCCGGTAATCGCCACCGGGCCGGGCATCACCAGCCCAGCGTACATCTGCATTCAGGACGCCGCCTTGAATGGCTTGCATTGGATGAACGGTAACACGAATCACACCGACCCCCGGGGCCAAAGCATGGGTCAGGTCAAAATCAACCCCCGCTTGCGGCTGCGTAGGGTAGACCAGCACCTGGTTATCTTCATAGGCCGGGTCAAAGGTTGCCCAATCCCGCCAGCGCTCCAGCAGCCCCGCGGGGATGAGCGGCTTATGAAAGACGATATAGCGCACATTTTCTTGCGCCAGCAGCGTCAATTGGCGGGTCACGTCTTGCCGATCAAAATCTATCCATCCTTCCTCAACCACGCTCCACGGCTCGTTTAAACGAAATGGCGCCAGAAAAGGCACACTATCGATGAAATTAAAGGCCTCTGGTGGCAGACGAGAAACATGGCCAACCAGCAGCGGTTTTTCATGAATCGTCTGGTAGAACATATACAGCTTGTCAAATCCACGATCGTGAAAGGGCAGTTCCAATATGGCGAAAGGCTCATCGTTTTCAGCCAGATCCTGGTACCATTGCGGCACATCCGGCCGGGTCGTTGGGATGGGTGGAACTGGGTTTTCAAGCAGGATGAACGCGCCCAATAATAAGGTCGTCAGCGCGGCAGCCTGACGACCTCTTGTGCCTGGCCAACGCTCTCGCAATCGAAATAGGATCTCGGCCGTCCCCCAGGTAGCCATCATGGCTATGGGGATACCCAGGAAGAGATTGAGGCGGTGCGGCCGGCGGATCAAAGTATCCAGCAGTGAATCAGCCAGGAAAGAATAGGGCATGGGAATCCCCGGAAAACCCCGGCCGTTGATCACCAGCAGCGGACCCAGGGCAAATATCATGATGCCCAGGGCCAGGAGCAGCCAGAACCAGGTTTGCGACCAGCGTCGCCACAGCCCATAGAGAACCAGGGCCAGGGTCAGCAAACCGATATAAGGCACATGATTCACGCTGGCGGCGATGTGTTGGTATGGCTGCCCTCCCAAAGGGCCGGGCCGGTCATGCCAGATCCGGTTATACACACCTGGGTGCATCATATAAGAAAGCAGGTCGGTTACCCCATCATCCACTTCCTCAATGCTGACTGCTTGCGTGCTGCCACGGCCGACCTGGTCCCGGACGACGGGAACCGCCAGGGGGGCCATGAGGATGACGCCCAAGGAGAGAGACAGCAGCAGCAAAACGGCCGTGCGTCGCGACCGGGCAGGTTTCTCACGGAAAAGCAAATAAACACCATAAGCTAGCAGAATGGGTGTGCCCATGACCAGGAGCTGCCAACGCGTGATGCCGATCAGTGCCAGGCAAACACCGGTCAGAACGGCATCAAAGATGCGCTGCCGGCGAAAGGTGCGCAGCAGGAACAGCATCGTCAAGGGCAGCCAAAAGAGGGCCATCATATTCGGGTGGTCATAGTGCGAAAGGGTATAAGGCCAGAAGCCAAAAATGAGACCGCCAACAACGGCCGCTACCGTTGTTCCCGTTTCGGCCCTGGCCAGTAGATAAAAGGCGAATCCATTGAGCGTCAAAATTAGAATAAAGACCACATTGTAAGCGGCGATCGACCCCAGAAAGACCTGTAAGGGCAGCCAGAAAGCGATATTAAACCAGGCGATGTTATGGGAAGTAAGCGAGATGCCTTCCGGATAGTAGAGGAAAGTCGTATAAAAGGGATTCTGGCCGGTTAACAACGCTTGCTTGATCCACCAAAACGTCCACTGGTGAATCCAGATATCATCTCTCGCTCCGGCAATTGCCAATCCCAATTGGGTCGCCAGGGGCCAGGTCACGGCCAGGGAAAGCAGTAGAAAGCCCAGGAATATCAGGACGTGAAACCAGGCGGATTGGCGCATTTTGCTCATAATAGGCGACATAGTTTTGATCAATGGGGAGTATATCGCAAAAAGAGGGTTCAGGTCGCAAAATGGCTATCCCTGGCCAATCGTCAACGTGGCCAGGGAAGCATGCTTAGAATAGGCGTTTTAGGGGTTTCTTTGCGGGCCTCAATGTACAGATTCGTCATTAACCCAGCCAGCAAGAGCAGGGCTACTGCTAATAACAAGAGTGTAAATCCATAATTGCGTATGGGGAATTTATAAAAATCGGCGATGATCACCAGCGTGCCCAAAACCAGGTAGGTGGCGATCTGTCGCGGCGTTCGCAGTAGAAGAACGATTGTAAAGGCCAAAATCGAAAAATAACCTGCATGAAGTTTGGGAATAAAGATCAACACCACAGTCAGCAACAAGCTGGTATCAGCCAATACACCAACTCTTTGCCAGAGGATAAACATACCGGCCAAAACAACAGCGACCAAGAAGAGAATTGATAGAAAATCTGTTGAAATTCCAAGATTCTGCGCGGCAAATAACTCGTTCCACATGGCAGCCAGACTGATGCCACCTAATTGGAAAGGATGCTGCGTGTTCACTTGATTAAAATTCCAGAAGATGGCCGACTCACCAGCCAGAAGATAAAAGGGAAGCCAAACGAAAGCGAATACAAACGGTGGAACCAGGAAATAGCGCCAGTTAAACCGGCTGTGAACCGCCGCAATCGGAATCAACAGCAAGGCGCTCAATTTTACAAGGAGGGCGACGCCTATCGCCACGGGTGCCCGTCCATGTTCGTTGCGCAGCAGGAACAATAGAGCCAGCCCCCAAAAAAATACCAGGACCGATTCGTCCTGGCGGCGCAGGAGTGAATTCCCAAAGGTGAGCGGGTTGAGTAAATAGAGCAGCCCGGCCAAAAAGCCTGCCTGTTTGTTTGGCGCCATATGCAGCAGCAGCCAGGCGGCGAAGAGGTTGAACAGCGAAAAAAAGATCATAAAGGATAGGGTGGCCAGCGGGTTGGTTGGGCCGCTCCACCTGGCCACTATTGAAGGGATGGCGAGTAGATAATTGGTTAGCGGTGGCGTTGCTGTGAAGGTGTCCCGGTAGAGCAGACCCCCTTCCAAGATGACGGCCGTACGTTCGAGCCAGGGATCGGAAAAGCGGGGAGCATCCTCCGTGCCATAATATCCCAGGGGAGCGAATAAGAAATTGGCAATGGCTAAATAAATAAACAGCAGCGCTATAAAAATCAGAGCCAGGCGGAATTCAGCGGTATCAAAAAATGCAAATCTTTTATGCTCGCTCGTTAGCATAGAACCCATCTTAGAGTCACCTCTTCCCAATCACAAGTTGGTATCATGCCCCGCTCACGATTCAACTTCATTTAGGGGTGAAGTGACAGTCACTTCCAAAGTGACTGTCACTGAAGATCCACCGCTCACTATTCCAGCTTATTTAGGGAATGCAAATTGTATATCCGGGCGTACTCCAGCCCGTTAATCTCAATGGTATGCTCAGGTTCCAGGGTCGCAAAATGATCCAACAAGTCCGGCGGCAAGTCACGCTGCCATTGGTGGATATAGAGGACGGTGTAGTCGGCGGCCAGGATTTCGGCTGTTTCCTCGGCCGTCAGCTCGCTTTTGATTGGAATTTTTTCACCGGCAAAATAGTAGCTCAGAGAGGAGGGATACCAGGTCGCCACAACCAAATTACGGCTGTCTGGTTTGGCGCTTAAGTAGCGTCCGGCAGCATCCAACCCTTCCCCCCAACCGATTTGCATCATCGAAGGCGCGCGTGTGCTGCCGCCAAGGAGGGGATTATAGTAGCTGAGATAATAGGGGTAGACGCGGCTGAACGAAAAAAATTGCAGTGCGGCGATGATGGCCAATACCGCAAAAATTAGTATCGTTTTTCTATGTGCCTTTGCCATCAAACGGCCGTTGGTAAACCAGCTCACCAACCCGACCCAGCCCGCCGCGGCGATCAAGTGTAAAGCCGGGTAAATGGGCATAAGATAGCGGTCGAATTTTTTGCTGCCGGCCGTCATGAGCAAGGTGAATATCAAGGTGTATAGGAGCAGGGCGATGATCGTCTCCCGCGACTGTTTCCGATCCAGTGGGGACCAGCGCCGCCAGGCCGCCAGGAGCGCCAGGGGCAGCCCCATGAGAACAACCGGCGTGCTGCGCCAGAGGATTGTCAAGGGATAAAAGTAAAAAATGCTGGTGGGGATACGGCCGTTGCTGTAAATAATCCCATTGAAAAACACAGGCGATTCATGCCCGGCGCCGGCGTAGCCCAGCGCATCTTGCAGGATCAGGGTCAGGCCGGCCACAGGCTCAACCCACATGGCCGGCCATAGCAGGAAAAAGGTGAGGAAACCCAGGATTCCCCAAAGCAACAAAGGCATGATCGATCTACGCAGGGACATCCAATCCAGGCTGTGGTTTTTCCAGGTTTGCCAGAGTGTTATCAGCAACAGGACAGGTCCGAGAGCAAAGGCCGGCGTTTTTGTCAGCCAGGCCAATCCGGCGCAAATGCCCGACAGCAGCAAATCACGCTTCTTTTGCCGTTCAGAGTAGCTGAGGAAAGCCATGAGGGAGAGCAGCATCAAGGAACCAGCCAGCCCGTCCAAATGCATGACCTGCGTATGGGCAGCTAAAAATGGGGAGAAGGCGAAAAAGACAGCCCCAAGCAAAGCCGTTGGCAAACCTAACAGCCGCCAGGCGTAGATGAAGATCAGCGTCAAAGCCAGGGCGTTGAACAGCACCATCACACCACGCCCGGCCGCCAGGGCTTCTAACGGGGTAAATCCCCGGTCGAGAAGGAATAAATCAACCTGGTAAGGTTCTAATTGAGGCGCAGCCTGGGCCGAATATCCGGGAAAAAGTAGATGAAGGCCCAAAAGACCGGCCCACATCGTCGTTACCCCCGGATGCTCGCTCTGGTAGGTGCCGGCCAGATCGCCGCCCCGCAAAGCCACGGAGAAATTGGCCGCGCGGGCTACCCATTTGGTTTCATCCTCCGTGGCCGACTGAGTAAGGACGAGATAGCGGGGCAGCGCGATGATCATGAAAACACCGGCTATGATGAACATGCGCTGCAAACGGCCGTTACTAAATATGCCCATGAGAATGATTATCGCTTAGGGCATCCGCCTTGGCAATCATCCCTATTCAAGGGCAAAGCCAGCCTCATTGCCGGGCATTTAAATGCGGTCAACCGGCATCGGCAGGTGAAATGATTTGCCTTCAAGATGGTACCTGCTAAATTTGATTTATGGATGAGGCAAAAAGGGGCAAAAATAAACTTACTTCGCGCATTCCTCTCCTGCTGCTAATAGCCGGATTACTCTGGCTGCGCTTGATCAATCTAGGCTATTCCGACTATCAAGGGGATGAGATAAAAGCGTTGTTCTTACCTGTCCAGGGTCAATCCTTCGTCGATTTCTTACTCAGCCAGCGCAAAGGACCAACCCAGTTTATTGTCACATACCTCATCGGTTTTCTCGATCCAACCTATCTAAATCAGTTTTTGGTTCGTCTGCCTTTTGCAATCGCATCCGTGCTCGGCGCTATATTCTTCTTCTATTTCGTCAAGATCCATTTTGACAGGAAGATTGCCATTTATGCCACATTCTTCTTTTCATATAATGGTATCATCGTCGCTCTTTCTCGAATTACGCAATACCAGTCGTTTGTGATCCTTTTCTATACCCTGGCTCTTTATTTGCTCACCCTTGCTGTGCGAAAAAAGGAGTGGCGCATTTTTGGCTTGTATTTGGGGATGATTTGCTGGGGCTTATCCATGCTGTCCCATTTCGATGGCATCTTTATCGCCCCCTTTATGCTTTATTTGCTCTGGCAATGGAGCAAATTATATCCAGGTCGCAATAATTGGATGCACATTATTTTGTCTGCCGGCATCATTGGCTTCGTCCTTGCCGCGTTCTACATTCCCTTATTCATGGGTGCGTCTGACGATACATTAGCTTATTGGCTGAACAGGCTTAGTGGGGGCGAAAACCTGATATCCAGTTCCGTCGTCACCTTCAATCTATATAATCCCAAATTTGTTTTTTACCTGTATAGTGGCCTGTTCTTCATCTATCTTGCCGGAGCAGTTGTTGTTTTCCTTTCTCGGTCTGAAAAGGAAGCACCATTCGCCTTATCTAATCCGCTTTGGAAGCGTTCTTTGTACGTTTTGCTTTGGTTTCTCTTTCCCTTTCTATATATGGAAACAGTCGTTAATGTGCCCGGAACCCATATTTATACCTACCTGACACCACTGGCCATCCTCATATCCATTGGCTTTTCACTGGTTGAAAGACTCCTGAAACAGGTGATAGGGTTCAAATATGGCAGGATTTTAAGTGGGGCTGCTATCGCCCTTATCTTCCTGTTCTTGTTTTACCAATCGCATAAGCTGTTCGTCGATCATACGAGAGAATATCCTTGGGAGTCGGAAAGATTCCTATTCTGGACATTACAAGAGCCTGATCGGACTTTTCACCTACCAATTTTTGGTTTTCCTTACTATCGACAATGGCAGCAAATCGGTGAGATTGTTAGCCGGCAAGATGGTGTTAATTCTTACTATACCAATGAAAAAGATACCATCTCCCGTTTCTACATTCCCTATCCATTTGATGCAACAACATCCGGTCCGTATATTCTGGTCAGAAACGTTCAATATATTTATCAAGGTGGGCTGGACCCCAAGGCGCAGTGGTGGCCGGATCACCATCGGCCGGAATTAACATTTTCTAGCTGTGATTATGGCGACTTCGCCTGGGGATTGGACCTGTTTTATGTATTCGCTCCGGTACATGGGGACTGCGCAAACCAAAGGATTGTGGCTGAGGTTTATTTTATGACGCCGGGCAGCCTGGAAGAAATTCTCGCCCAAAGACAATAGGTGACCCCTACTCGCCACCTGTCACCCAGATTATCCTGATCCTGTCGAAGGACCCCCCCCGCTACTCGCCACTCGCCACTCGCTTCTCGCCACTCCCCTCATACACCGACACATGACTCTTGCTTTCGGCCGTGAACGGCGAGCGATCCCACCACGCCCAGCGCTGCCGGCGCTGCAAGCCGGCCAGTTGGGCCATCAGGTCCATTTCCGAAGGCCAGATATAGCGCATGAAAAAGGGATTGATGCGTGTACCCTCATCGTCGATCAGGATGCGCTGGAAGGCGATGGTTTGGGCTACAGCATCGTGTATGGCGATTTCAAAGCGCGCGGAATCGATCCTGGCCCAGGAGCCTTTCATCCGCTGCCCATCTTTGAAATCGGACAGGTCAGGCACGATCACTTCCACAACGAACAAACCGCCCGGGTTCAGATGGCGTGCCGCATTCCGGAAACAGCGCACCTGCGCCTCCTGGGTAGTCAGGTTGACGATTGTATTAAACACCAGGTAGACCAGGTCGAAGGTCTCTTTTAAGCGCGTATCAGCCATATCGCCGATGGTCACCGGAATCTTCTCCCCGCCCGGTTTCGCGCGCATTTGTGCAACCATCAACTCAGAGGCTTCTATGCCATGAACCTCCAGCCCGGTCGCTGCCAGGGGAAGCGCTACCCGTCCCGTACCGATTGCCAGTTCCAGGACCTTGCCCCCATTGGCCAGTTCAGCCAGGGCGGTCACGGAATCGGCCGTTTCCTGCTCCATCCCCTTCTCATACATACCGTCATATCCTTCGGCATACAAACGGCCGAAAGTTTCAGCTCCAAATTCTTTCATATTTTATCTATCAGGACTATAGGCTATTTGACTGTAACAATATTCGCAAACGCTTCGGGCACGTTCAATGACGCGGCGACGTTGTGCCGAGCAGTTCTTCCTCTTCGATGCTAACACTGGGTGCGCTGCGCCGCGCTTTCAACTCCAACACATCATTGACGAAGGCGGCTAGATCCTCACTGCTTAATTGCTCTACCGTTTCTATCAGTGACTCTCGCGGAATATTGACTTGCATTGTTTCCATATTCGACCCTTATTTGTCTCCTTTACCATTATAAACGAATTGATTATGATATTCCAAAGTCCCCCCTTCCCATGTTGAGCAATTCGACGGCCGACCCAAATCGACCCCCCGATTTTACACAATTTGCAGCTGCACCCCATGATGTGGATGAATTACCGCCCAACTGTGCAGTATTAAGGGGGTTTAGCCAATTTCGTACAAAATATTTACAAATACTTGACAAATTATTTACAATCGTCTATAATGCACTCTGTAAGTAAAAATTGAGATATTTACGAGGAAGATTATGAATGAAATGAACGGCCGAAAAATAGATCAAACCATTATCGAGTTAAATAACATCGTCAAATCTTTTCCTGTTGGCGACGGCGAGATCACCATCTTGCATGACATCTCGCTGGACGTCCAGCGCGGAGAGTTCGTCTCCATCGTCGGTCCCTCCGGCAACGGCAAATCAACGCTCTTAAATATGATCACCGGCATCGACCGGCCCTCATCCGGCGAAGTAATCGTCAATGGGAAAAATGTGCACGCCATGAGCGAGAACGCACTAGCCAAATGGCGCGGCCAGGAAGTAGGCATCATTTTCCAATTCTTCCAGATGCTGCCCTCATTGAGTTTGCTGCAAAATATCGTTCTGCCCATGGAATTCGCCGGCAAATTCTCGCGCAAAGAGCGTCGGGAGCGGGCGTTGGGCCTGCTGGACATGGTCGATTTAGCCGACCAGGCCAACAAACTGCCCAGCATGGTCTCCGGGGGCCAGCAGCAGCGCGCCGCTATCGCCCGCGCCCTGGCCACCGACCCGCCGCTGCTCATCGCCGACGAACCGACCGGCAATCTTGATGCTAAAACCGCGGGCCAGGTATTTGACTTGTTTATGCGCCTGATTGAAGAACAGGGCAAGACGATGCTCATGGTCACGCACGACAAGGAATTGGCCGGCCGCATCCCGCGCAAAATTGAAATCGTGAATGGCGTCATCGCCCAAGATTCGCGCAGCATAGTCAGGGTAAAGCGACCGGTTGCCGAGAAAACCCGCGAGCTGGTAGAAATCCCGGTTGACGACCGCAAAAACAGCATTCATAAGGGACGTTTGTTCCCCAACAACGACCGCATTCAAGTTGGTGCAATGTAAATTGAGGTTTTGGAAACTTCTGAGGTCCAAGAGAAGGAAGGATTATGCTCACCCTGTTGAATAAAGTCTGGTACGATTTATGGCAAGATAAGAGTCGCACGATCCAGGTGGTGCTGGTTATCGCCCTGGGTGCGATCGGCATCGGATTGGTCATCGGTGGTCGAAATCTGATCTCCGACTCTGTTTTGGCCGGATCACAACGCGCTGAACCGGCGCACATCCGGCTCAGTGTCAGCCCTCCATTAACTCAAGCGGAGCTGGAACGCGTCGGCCGCATCGAAGGCGTGGCCGAATATGAAGGGCTGCAAACCGCTCCCATCGAATGGCGCTTTCCTGGGGATGATGAGTGGCAGACCGGTGTGTTAAACGGCCGGGAAGATTACAACGAGCAGATTATGAACGTGATCGGCCTGCTCGGTGGCGAATGGCCGGCGCGCAACACCGTTGGCATCGGCACCAAATCAGTAGGCAGTGACCAGGTTTTCCAGGGGGACACCGTCGAAATTCGCGTTGGCGAGCGCACGCGCACCGTCGATGTCGTGGCCACGATGGATCCCGTCGGCCCCACCCCCGTTTTCCAGGACAATTTCTACGCCGATGGCCGCACCTTCGAGCGGCTGACCGGCATCGACACCTACAACATCATCCAGACACGCGATATTGAATTTGACCAGGCACGGGCTGAAGCGACCGATCTGGCCATGCAAGAGTATTTTGAAGAAATCAACGTCGACTCCGTTGGCTTATCTTTCCCATTCCAGGAACGGGTTGTACCACCTGATGTCTCACCGGCGGAAGGGATTCTGAACGCTCTATTCCTGCTACTCGGCCTGCTGGGCGCTATCGTGGTCATCCTGGGCATCTTCCTCGTCTATAACAGCATCAGCGCCATTGTCACCCAGCAAATCAGCCAGATCGGCACGATGAAAGCAATCGGCGCAACCTCGCACCAGGTGATCTGGGGCTACCTGGTCCTGGTTGTCAGTTATGGTTTGCTGGCAGCCATTATCTCGATTCCGGTCGGCGGTGCAGCCGCTTTGGGGCTGCAAGGCTTCTTCGCCGACTTTCTTAACCAGGAGATTTTTGAAGTGCGTTTTGACACGACAGCTATTATGGTGCAGGTCGTCATCTGCCTGGTCGCGCCATTCCTGGCGGCGCTCTTCCCTTTGATCTCCGGCATGCGTACCACCGTGCGCGAAGCCATCAGCAGCTATGGTTTGAATGGTTCGGCCGGTACGCTGGACCGCATGGTGGCTCGCGCCGTACGCATCCCTTACACCATTCTGCTGACTATCGGCAACACCTTTCGCAACCGGCGGCGGGTGTTAATCATTGAGGTTGCCCTCGTCGTCGCCGGGGCGATTTTCATGATGGTCATTGGTGTGAACGATGCAACCAACTACACCTTCGGTAACAGACTGGCCAAGATCCATAATTATCAGGCGACACTCTCCTTCGCTGACCCGCAGCGCACGGAAGCTGTAGAAATGGCTGCCAACCGCCTCGACGGGGTTGGAGCCGTGGAATCCTGGCTGGTCTTACCGGGCAGCGCACGCATCGCGTCGCAGCAAGAGGCCTCTGTGACCGATGCCCGCATCACCCTTTTCGGCCAACCGCCCAACACGGATCATTACCGGCCGCAAATTGAAACAGGACGCTGGCTGACGGAGTTCGACACAAACGCTGTGGTCGTCAGCCAGCAGGTTGCCGACCAGAAGGAATGGGTAGTTGGTGACGTGATTACATTGGAAGACACCAACGGCCGAACTATCGACGCTGAAATCGTGGGCACGCTGTTTGACCCGGCGACAAACACCTCCATGCACCTACCCTTGAGCACCTTGCAGCATGATTTGCGCTATTTCAACGAGACCAACACCATTTGGGTGCAAACCACGGCTGTTGATGAAGCGACACAGACTATCGTGGCCGAGAATTTGGAAACAGTCCTTGAATTGGATGGAGTCACGGTAAACCCTAACAGCACCTTTGGCGAAAAGACCATCGCCGCCATCACATCCCAGGCCGGAGACGGCTTCGCTATTATCCTTAATTTGCTGGCCGTCATGGCCATTGTGATCGCTCTGGTCGGAGGTGTTGGTTTGAGCGGCATCCTTTCCCTGAGCGTCCTGGAGCGGCGGCGTGAGATCGGTGTCATGCGCGCCATCGGCGCTTCCTCCTGGCAGGTCATTCGCCTGTTCATCGGCGAGGGGGTACTGCTGGGGTTAATAAGCTGGATCATTGCCCTGCCGCTGAGCGTTCCTGTGGCCTATTTCTTTACCACGCAGGGCCTGTCCTTCGCCCTAAACCAGCAGTTGGTCTATACCTTCACCCCCACTGGGGCGATCTTATGGTTTGTGATCATCACCCTGTTGGCCGTCGTTGCCAGCGCCCTGCCCGCGCGCGGCGCGTCTAAAATCAGCGTGCAGGAGAGTCTGGCCTATTCATAGAACTTTATAGCACGATTTGGCGAATCGTCGCTCTGGTAAACGATTTGCCAGATCGTCTTATAACAGACGATTTTCTTCATTTCCTTCTCTCCTTAAGTAGAAGCGCTGTCTTAATCAAGACGGCGTTTCTGCTTTATATATTGGCAAAATTATAAAACAAGCTATTATTTTATCGTCGAATCTTCTTGATTAGAGATGCGGCCTGATATTCTCTATCTAAGTATAAACAATAAAGTATTGTTGCATGTGTCATGTCAAGCTTGTCGAGGCATCTCTCGAGAGATTTCTCGCTTTGCTCGAAATGACAACTGTTAAAACATAGTTGCTTTGCTTAGACCAATTCACCCGGTTGTTACCAGGAAATATTAATCAATATTATCGAGCAATTTCCCGCTATAATTCCCCATAACCGGGTTTCATAATCAAAAATCATGAAAAAATATTTCCAACAACCTAAATGGCTTATATTGGCTCGGCTGGCCGTCCTGTTTCTCTTATTATTCCTCACCCTCTTACCCGCATACGAAACCCGAACAACAAGAGCTTTAGAAAAAGCAAAACCGGGCCTAACGATCCACCAAACCGATGCGGCCGGGCTGCACTTTCAACTGGCCGGCCACCCTCTGCAAATCGACTTCAACGGCCACATCCATGCCCCCGGTCTCGACCACACCATCCAGGAGCCAGGTGCACCCGCCTTGCCCTACTTCTCCACCCTCATCGCCCTCCCTCCTGAGGCTGAGGTCTCCATCTCCCTCTCATCCTCCGGCCTCTCCCAGCACAAGGACCTGGACGTTCAGCCGGTTCCCCAGCAGCAACTGCAAGCCCAGCCCGACCCCCTGGGCATCCTCTCCGCCGACCCGGCAACCCTCAGCGAAGGGCAACCGCTCCTGGTTGAAAATGCGGCCATCTACCGGCAGGACAGCCCCTTCCCCCAACAACGCTACCGTCTCTCCGAGGTGATGTACCTGCGCGACCTGCGCCTGGTCCGCCTCGACCTCTTCCCCATCACCTACAACCCCATGCGGCAGGTCCTCACCCAGGCCGCCACCCTTGATGTCCGGCTCACCTTCTCCGGCGGCCGGCTGGCGGACCTCAACCCCGCTCCCGGTCTCATCGACGGCCAATCCCACGCTTGGCGTGAACGCATCCTCAACTTCGAGCAGGCACAAGCGTGGCGCAGCCTGCCCCGGTCCGCACCGCAAGTCCCCGCGGCCGACCTGCCCATCGGCCAAGACACCTTCAAGATCCTGGTCGAGCGGGACGGCATCTATGAGGTCAGCGGCGCCGAACTGGCCGCACAAGGCCTGTCCTTGCCTGTTGACCCGGCGACCATCGAGATGATGCATGACGGCCTGCCGGTGGCCTTTCAGCTCATCGACGAAAACAGTAACAACCAGTTCGAGGCGGCGGACAAGGTGCGCTTCTTCGGCTGGGCATTCGACGGTTCGCGTTATGAGCAGATGTATGTCAATGACAATGTCTTCTGGCTGTGGGCGGGGGGGACTGCGGCGGCGATTCCTGAAGTAGCCAATGAAGCCGGTTCCGGCCAGGTGGTCGGCAGCTTCACGGAGGTGGTGACCCGGCATGAGGAGAACGACAATTTCAGCGGTTGGGCGGTGGAGTGGCAGAACGAGCCGACGCTCTGGCATTGGGATTTGATCAATGCCCCGGCCGGGCAGACGGTGGCCAAGACCTATGAAATCGAC
>JANQGC010000067.1 GCA_028277515.1 Anaerolineae bacterium | reverse complement strand
ACCGTGAAATGGTCAAAGGCCGTAAGGCGGGTCAAAGACCTCGCCCCTGCTGTTGAGGAAGGATTTTTGCGTACTATTTCCGGCGTCCCCGGTCCTGTTTTCATCGAAACCCCTATCGACCTGCTATACGAAGAAAAAATCGTGCGCGGGTTTTATGGCGGAGGGTGCAAAGGACGCACCCTGGGACAAAAAATCGTCAACCGTTACCTGGAATGGCATGTCAACCGCTTATTTTCCAGCGTGAATGCGCAGAAACCAGGCGGACCTGTACGGTATAATCCCCCTCCTTTGGATAAGAATAAAATCGGCCGTGTAGTTAAACACCTCCAAAAAGCCCGGAATCCCCTGTTCATATTAGGCAGCCAGGTTGTTCTCGATATTCCCAGTATTGACAAACTCATTACCGCTATTGAGAGGATCGGCGCACCGGTCTACCTCTCCGGCATGGCCCGTGGTCTGCTAGGGCGTGACCATCCCCTGCACATGCGCCACAAACGGCGCGACGCCTTGAAGGAAGCCGATTTTGTGCTGTTGGCCGGTGTCCCGGTCGATTTTCGTCTTGGATATGGGGAGGCGATACGCGGCCGTGCCTTTTATAGCTCTTTCAACCGCAGCCGGCACGACTTAACCATGAACCGTCGCCCGGACATCGGCATTTTAGGCGATCCCGGCGAGGCTCTAAGAGAATTGGCGGCTCATTTCAATGACGACCCGCGCTGGCCCGGTTGGATTTCCCAACTACGAGCGCGCGACCAAGCGCGAAATGATGAAATCGCCGAGCAGGCTTTGCAGCCAACAGGCAAAATCAACCCGCTGCACCTGTTCCAACAACTCGATCCCCTGCTCTCAAAAGATGCTATTTTAGTGGCCGATGGTGGGGATTTCGTGGCTACTGCCTCTTACATTTTACAGCCGCCCGGCCCCCTCCGCTGGCTGGACCCCGGTCCCTTCGGCACTCTGGGTGTCGGCGCCGGATTCGCCCTGGCAGCCAAACTGACCCATCCCGAAGCAGAGGTATGGATCATTTACGGCGACGGCTCATCCGGCTACAGCCTGGCCGAGTTCGACACCTTCGCCCGCCATAATGCGCCGGTGATCGCCCTGGTCGGCAATGATGCCAGTTGGGCGCAGATCGCCCGCGACCAGGTGGATTTGCTCAAAGATGATGTGGCAACGAGGCTGGTTCACAATGATTACCAGACCGTCGCTGCCGGTTTTGGCGGTGAGGGTATGAAGTTGGATGATCCGGAGTTAGTAGTTGAAGCGGTTGAAGAAGCCCAAGAAACAGCCCCTTCTGGTTCCCCGTTTCTAATTAATGCCATTATTGGCGATACTGACTTCAGAAAAGGGTCGATTTCCGTATAGTGCCGCAGATTCCTTCATTTTACGCGGTAGAAAAATTAAAGCTAATAGTGTTCCAGCCACGTTTCGACAAGCGTAATCTGCTGTTCCAACATTGCTATCTGAGCTCCTGAAATATTATGTTGCGAAAAAACATTGCGTTAGCAGTGTAGGATGATGGGCAAATTATGACTTATTGAAACACTATTTGCAACATAAGTTCACTTATCGCGATAATTATGTTGCGTACTAAAGTGGGGAGATTTAACTATTGGGAGACATTATTTACAAAGTCTGCCGTAGGTTTTCGTCCTTTTGCTGTAAAACAACCAAGATGGTGGTCCTTTGCGCCGCTCGATCAAGTTGTATCTGTAAAGGTAGCATCTGGAACGTTGATTCCGATGGCTTGACCGTTACTTGGATTCGTGCAGGTTATGGACATCTTGCTATATGTCATCGTCAATTGTTTTTGGTCGTTACTTACCACCGAGGTTAACGTGGATGTTGCAGAACATGACCAATCTCCGCTAGTAGACGAAATGCTCATGTTTTGGATTTTGGTTTCGTTACACTCGGAACTGAGATCTGTGATCAAATTAGCATTATTTATGTATGAACAAGCAGGTACTTCCCATTGTACACCGGCTGATGAGAATACATTCTGAGCATTTGTGCAATCAATTTGCGAAAGGTTTGAAGTTGCCGTTCCACTAACAGAGCCTTGGGGGAGATTTACCGTCACAGAAAGTATACAGAAGTTTGTTGGTTCTCCAATTCGATCGACAAAAATTGACACATCACCTAGATTTCCCTGGTTCAAATTGCCCGATATAAGTGTGTATTTGAAACTGATAGTATTGCTTGATTGTGATAGATTATCCAATACGACAACAGCATTTAAATTATCCCCGGTGATAGCTGCATTTGGCGGAGATGTGGCATATGCTGAGTCCCATAGCTCAACGAGCGTCGTTGCATCCAACGGGCCAGCTTGATGGTGGGGTCTATCGGTAAACCATTCAACAAGGTCAGGGGTAATATTCAATGAATCATCAGTTACTGACGCATCTCCTCGGATAACGAATAACAACGAAAGCTCTTCTTCACCTGTTGACGAAGCTGAAATATTAATCCCACCACCCGAGATGATATTTACGACTAACCCTACCGCCACTATCAACAATATAACAATCAATATCAAAAGGATGATGTTCCTGTTTTCGTTTATTTTCGACATATTCATTTACTCGGAGATGCTTGGACTATATATGGATGCATGCGAACCTATTAAAGCCATCTAAATATGGTAACTCGCACTGTCACAAATGGTACCAGTACAAGTTGAAATAATATATGGTTTCCTAAAGATTACAAGGTTAAATAGCCCAGCACCGCCATCAGACTTGTGGCCGGTGTCATGCCCGTTGGCAATACATCGGCCGCAATATTGACATTAAAGCCAATCCCCATGATAGTGCTGGTCAACCTTCCATCAGCATCGAGCTGTGCCAGAGGCAAGCGGAACCGACGCTTCAATCGCTTCGACTACGCTCAACCCAGCAATCATGGTCAACCAGGAAGCTTGTTCGGCAGGCCACTGCGGCCGAAACAATACAGAGAACAACAGCGACGTCCCTGCCGGATTCGCCCTGGCAGCCAAACTGACCCATCCCGAAGCAGAAGTATGGATCATTTACGGTGACGGCTCATCCGGCTACAGCCTGGCCGAGTTCGACACCTTCGCCCGTCATAATGCGCCAGTCATCGCCCTGGTCGGCAATGATGCCAGTTGGGCGCAGATCGCCCGCGACCAGGTGGATTTGCTCAAAGATAATGTAGCGACAAGGCTGGTTCACAATGATTACCAGACCGTCGCTGCCGGTTTTGGTGGCGGGGGTATGAAGTTGGATGATCCGGAATTAGTAGTTGAAGCGGTTGAAGAAGCCCAAGAAACAGCCGCTTCTGGTTCCCCGTTTCTAATTAATGCCATTATTGGCGATACAGACTTCAGAAAAGGGTCGATTTCCGTATAGTGCCGCAGATTCCTTCATTTTACGGTAGAAAAATTAAAGCCAACCGGGTATAATGGTAGTATAGTATAAATTGCGGCTACCGTGTATCTGAATCCTTTTCATTATTGGCGCAAAGTAGCGTATTATCAACATCAGGAGACCAGAAATGAAAGAATTTCCTCAGCAATCCCTCAATAGTAATTCTGAACTAAATACTGGCCGTAAAAATCATTTTCAAAAGTTGTTAGCATTTATAACGATTGGCACATTGTTGTTGTTGATTGGCTTTGTTGCCAGGTCCCAGGCGCAAGATGTGGCTTCTGGTGACGATAAGGCAGAAATCAGTTTGCTGTCTTTTTTCCCAGTGGTGTCAACTGCTCAATTGTTTGGCGGGCCGCTACCCATACTACCCAATCCCGCCACCGACACAACAATAGCTGCAAACGAGGCGGTACTAAACGAACTTCCTTTTGACGATACCTCGGACTTTGATGATGTCGAACGCGGATTTGTGGCTCCTCTGCCTGAGACGGTACTCATCGACAGCAAGGGCAATACCATCTGGGATCCGGGCAAGTATGACTTCATCCAAACCGGTTCCGTTGCCCCTAACTCGGTGAATCCCAGCCTCTGGCGCCAATCCCAATTGGTCAATACGAGTGGTCTGTTTGAGGTGACCGATCGCCTCTACCAGGTTCGCAACTATGATCTCTCGAACATGACAATCATCGAGGGCGATACCGGCCTTATTATCGTGGACCCGTTGGTATCGGTGGAGACGGCCAAGGCTTCTCTGGATCTCTACCTGGCAAACCGCCCGGTTAAAGATGTCGTGGCTGTCATCTATACCCACAGCCATGTTGACCACTGGGGTGGGGTGCTCGGTGTGACGACGGCCGAAGACGTGGCAAATGGTGTGGTCGAGGTCTATGCGCCTGAGGGCTTCCTGGAAGCAACCAGCAAAGAAAATGTGTACGCGGGTAACGTGATGGGCCGACGCGCCAATTACATGTATGGCACGTTGATTCCACCAGGAGCGCGCAGGAGCGTTGGTGCTGGCCTGGGTATGACCATTTCCGAAGGAACGAAGAGTCTTATCGCCCCCACGGTTATCATTGACGAAGACACGGGTTCCACTGTCATTGACGGCCTCACCTTTGAGTGGCTCATGGCCCCCAACTCGGAAGCGCCATCGGAAATGCTCTGGTACAACCCGGACCTCAAAGCAATGAATGGCGCTGAAGACACCACGCACACGCTGCATAACACCTATTCTTTGCGCGGGGCTAAAGTGCGTGATCCGTTAGCCTGGTCCAAGTACATCAACGAGGCGCTGGAACGTTGGGGGGATGACGTGGAAATACTATACAATATGCACCACTGGCCTGTATGGGATAACGCTAATGTTGTCGACCACCTCAAATTACAGCGCGATCTCTATCGTTTCATTAACGATCAAACATTAAATCTGGCCAACCAAGGGTACGTCCCCCTGGAGATTGCCGAAATGATTGAACTGCCTGAGGTTCAACAACAGACCTGGTCAAGCCGAGGCTACTACGGAACATTAAACCATAACGTTAAAGCTACTTATGACCTCTATTTGGGCTGGTTCGATGGGAATCCGGCCCACCTGCATGAACTACCACCAGTGGATGCAAGCACGAAGTATGTCGAGCTGATGGGCGGTGCGGACCAGGTGTTGGCTGCGGCACAAGAAGCCTACGACGATGGCGATTACCGCTGGGTTGCGCAGTTGGTCAACCATGTCGTCTTTGCCGATCCGGATAATACGGATGCCAAATTGCTTCAGGCGGCCGCGTTGGAACAATTAGGGTACCAGGCGGAATCCGGACCGTGGCGCAATTTCTACCTGACCGGAGCAGAAGAGCTGCGCCACGGTGTGGATACCAGCACCAGGGCCAACTTTGAAGGCGGTTTGGAGGTACTGAGCGCCATGGAACTGGAAGAGCTGTTCGATTTCTTGGGTATACATCTCGATGCTTCCCGTGCTAAAGAAAAGACGATTATCTTAAACTGGGTCCTCAATGATCGGCCGAGCGAAAACAACCAAAATCAAGTCGTTACCAGTTTGGAAAACTCAGTTGTAAACCATACCATTGGCAAGCAGTCTGCTGATGCCGCGGCGACGATCACGATTGGGACTAGTACCCTAGGCCAGGTTTTACGCGGCGATACGACTATACAGGGCGCTATCAATGAAGGCAAAGTCACGATTGATGGCAGTGTTGCCAAAGTAATTGAATTCTTTTTGCTGCTCCAGAGATTCCCGTCTCACTTCAACATCGTCACACCGTAGTTACCCTACCGGCAAATGGACGCCAACAATAACAAGTGACAGTCACTTGAATCGCTTCGATCTCTCAGAATTGAAGAAAAAGTGACTGTCACATTCTGAATACGAATAAACCGTACATGGTATGAATAATCCGGAAGTGCAATTTAAATTTGATACATACCCTGAACCGATTCGCCAAAAATTGATGGATCTGCGTCAGTTGATATTCGATGTCGCGGCCGAAACTAGAGGTGTGGGGGAGATCGAAGAAACATTAAAGTGGGGACAGATTAGCTACCTGACCCACCGCCCGAAATCCGGAACGACCATTCGCATTGACCAATACCGGCCGGAGACTGAGCAGGTCGCATTTTTTGTGCACTGCCAGACCAGTCTAGTCGATACCTACCGGCAAATGGTTCCGGATGGTTTTGATTACGAAGGAACGCGTGCTGTTATTTGGAATGAGTTGGACGCTAAACAAGTCTGCATTTTGAAAGATTTCATCGAACTAGCCCTCACCTACCATATGTAATAGTAAAGGCGCGCCATTGCCCTAATCAGTTGGAATTATTTGTACCCATTGAGAACGCCACCCTGGTGGCGCGTACTCATCAGGCCAATATTCAATTTGTTTCACAATCAAGCCATTTTCCACAGTATGAAAGGTGATAGCTTGCCCTTTCTGTTTGCCATCCGTGACCGACACATCGGTCACAACTTGATTCCCCTCTGATATAATCGCGTTTACCTGGAACTTCCATTTGCCATAAGCTGGATAGGATTTGTTAATTTCAGCAAAGTTATTACGCCCAACAATTAGCTCAGACGACTGAGGCCAATAGCCTTCAAAATCCTCAGATAGCCATTCGCTAGCTTTATAAAAGTCATTTGTTGCCATCTCCTTCCAAAATGAAAGCACAATACCCTTTGAATCCACAAAATCATCCTTTAGTAAACTTAACGTCGGATAAAAAATTATGCACCTGGTGCCGAATCTGTGTATTTATCCTTTTGATTGGTGAAGCCAAAACCATTTCCAATTAATCTTTTCCTGGTTTGAACTGTGTCTCATAAAGGCTTTTATACAAACCACCCTTTTCCAGCAATTCCTTATGCGTGCCTTGCTCGACGAGCTGCCCTTTTTCCATCACCAATATCACATCCGCTGCCAGAATGGTAGACAGCCGATGGGCGATGACCAGGCTAGTGCGGCCTTTCATCACTCTTTGCAGCGCCTCTTGAATTAAAGCCTCGGATAATGAGTCCAGGCTGGAGGTCGCTTCGTCTAACACCAAAATCTGGGCATCTTTGAGCAGAACGCGGGCGATGGCGATACGCTGGCGTTCGCCACCACTCAAGCGGTAGCCTCGTTCACCAACGACGGTATCGTAGCCATCAGGCAGTTCGGCGATGAATTGGTGAATATTGGCTGCTTTGGCCGCTTCGATCATCTCTTTATCAGAGGCTTGCGGCCTGGCATAAAGCAAATTGGCGCGAATAGTATCGTAAAATAAATAAGTCTCCTGGGTAACAACACCTAATGTATCGGCCAGGGATTTTAAGGTGACGTGGCGGATATCGTGTCCGTCGATGAGCACACGGCCGTCGGTTGGATCATACAAACGGGGAATGAGATACGTAATTGTCGTCTTCCCCGCCCCGCTCGGTCCCACCAGTGCTGCTAGTTGGCCGGGTTCAATTTTGAAACTGACATCCTGCAAAGCCCAACGACTTTCTTGTGGCTCACGCTCATCCTCCCCTTCATCTTCTTCATCCCGCTCTCGGCCTCGTTTCAACAAGATATCCGAATCCACCCGCCAGCCAAAGCGAACGACTTCGTCCAACCCGGCACTTTGCCCTTTCTTGACATGGGTGTAATCAAAACTGACCTGCTGGAACTCAATGCTCCCTTTTTGGGCATCGAGATCCAGGGCATGCTTATCTTCTCGGATTTCAACCGGGATATCCATTACTTCAAATACCCGCTCAAAACTGACCATACTTTGCGCCAGTTCCACCGGGGCGGTTGTTAATGAGGTTAGCGGGTTGTAAAGCTGGGTTAGATAAGCGGCAAAGGCGACGATGGTGCCGATAGTGAATGATCCGGCCAAAACCAGGTAGCCACCAAAAAAGTAAACGACGGCCGTGCCAATAGCGCTGACCACACCCAAAAGCATGAAAAGCCAGCGCATGACCACCGCCTGGCGGATGCCGATATCGCGCACCTCAATGGCATCTTTGCTGAAACGGTCCAGCTCCTGCTGTTCCCGGCCGAACAGCTTGACCAGCAGCGCACCGCTGACATTCAAGGTTTCATTCATTGTGGCGTTCATTTCCGCGTTATAAACCATCGACTCACGACGTAGTTCGCGCAGTCTTACGCCTATACGCCGGGCGGGCAGCATAAACAAGGGTAAAACAGCGACGCCCAATAGGGTCAGCCGCCAATCGATGGCCATCATGATCACCAGGGTAGCCACGACACGCACCAGGTTGGAGATGAAAGTGACGGCCGTGTCGCTGATTGCTCTTTGCGCGCCAATGACATCATTGTTCAGGCGGGACATAATTTCGCCCGTTCGAGTTTGCGTAAAGAAGCGTAGGGACATTTTTTGCATATGCGTGTAAAGATTGCGCCTCAAATCATAAATGACCCCTTCTCCAATTTGTGAGTTGAGCCAGCGTTGAAAAACGCCAATGACACCATTGACAATAGGAATGGCCATCATACCCAGAGCCAGCCAGGTGATCATGCCCATATCTTCATTGGGAATGGCCACGTCAATCATTTGGCGGAACAATAAAGGAGAAATGAGGGATATGACTGTGATCAACAGAATCGTGATTAGTAAACCGACGACTCGCCAGCGATAAGGTCTGGCGAACTCCCACACCCGCTTTAACAATTCCCAGGATAAGTCGGGACGCTGTTGATCATCTCTTAAAAATGCATACATAATCGCTAACCGGGAGGCCCAATCTGCACACCGCGCAGGGAACGATCGGAGGACCAGGGAGCATAAGGGGCACGAATCAAAGCGGCAATGCACAGCAGCGTCTCATCGTAATTGACCCGCCAGCCGGCAAAATCGCTCCACGCCTGCTCCATATCCTCCTTCAAGGGCAGGCCCTCAAGCAGTAAGGCATTATAGACAGCATCGAATTCCTGACGGCTGATGCTGATTGGATGCTCTGGAAATTGGGGATCTTCATCAAATGTCATACCGGAAACTTCGGCGATACGCATCAAGGCCAGGTAGCCCGCACGCAGGCACAGCATGGCTCCCATGCGGTCAAATTGGAGATCAACCGTAGAAAGCATAAACGCGCCGGTGTCCAGCACGGCTCCGGCGGCGGTGATCCAGGATCGGTCAGGTTCCGGCGAACGGAAATAGATTAGCGGCGTCAACGAAGTATGACTCTCCTCAAGGATAGAAAACCAGCTTTCCCATTCCTTAAGCTGGAAGCCGATATCGCCCAGCCAGCCGTTGCGGTTGCCGCGCTTGAGCCATTCTTCGGCCGACGGCGGGGAGCCGGCCCGAACTTCCAACATACTGACCGCCTGCTCCCTTTGCGAAAAGGCGCTGTACATGGTGGGCAAGTAGGCGATCAACAAAGCTACTGTGCCCAAGCCGATGGCTGCTTCCGAGAAAATGAGAATAAGTAAAAACGTGGTATCCTGGTGAGCAAACCCTAAGGTGAAAAGAGAGGAACCACTCAATAGGAATGCTTCTTCCAGCGGCTGAATGCCCAAGGCCCAGAACATCAGCATATAGCCGACGATGACCAGGATCAGCCAGGTTACAGGCAAGAGGATCAGCGATAATGGCGCATATATAGCCATGATGCGGTCTCGCCTCTCATAAGATCGGGCCAGGCGCATGGGTAGTTCAAACAAATACCACACCGCGCGGAAGACGATATGCGTGATCATATCCCGCTCGCCTCGCGGCAGGACTAGGGTCCTTAAGGCCGAGTTTAGGGTGATGACGATCAAAGCCGCACCAAGTAAAAAAACCAGAATGTTCAAAAAAATCATGTAAAGGGTTCCACCATCAAACGTGTGCCACCGATGGTGATGATGTCTCCTGGGCTGATGACAACCGGCTCAGTGACCTGAATATCATTTAACAATGTGCCATTACTGCTTCCCATATCTTCTAACCACCATTGCTGCGCCCGGTGCAAAAGGACGGCGTGTTCATTAGAAACAAAGCTGTCATCCAGGGTAATGGCGCAGCTTTGCGATCGGCCGATACTGGTTTCCGGATGTAAAGGGAAAACCATTCCAACGGTTGCTGCGCCGTTTTCGCTGCCAACAACACGTAAAAATCCCTGCTGCCGATCCTGCTGCTCTAATAGTTGAGTGGTCGACTGAAGTTCACGGTAAATCATCCAGGCGATGCCGGCTAGAAAGGCCAGTAATAATAAAGCACTAATCACTCTCAGGCCAAATAAGAGGTAAGGAAGACTCATTTATGAATTCGGAGGGGGGAACAATGTTTTTGTATCGCTATCATTTTGGCCCGACAGATCATTATCGAAACCTTCTCCATAAATCAGCATGACCTGGCTCAAAGCAATGACATCACCAGACTTCAAAGGTTGTTCCAATGTCGGAATGGCATTGACGGATGTTTGTCCGCGGCCGCTGATATCATAAAGCACAAAACGGCCGAACCGCCAGCGAATTTGGGCATGCTTCCGGCTTACCACAGGTTTATCAATGACAATATCATTGTCCATATGCCTGCCAATAGTGGTTACAGGTTTACGCAGAGGTACATGTCTTCGGCCCTGAATAATCAGGAAGGCATCTCTGGCCTGAAGCTCTTTGAGCGCCACCGATCCTTTCATTCTTGGAGAAATGATCGCTGTGTTTTGATGTTGATCCAATCGCGGAGCGGTCTGATCAAATATAATAACTTTATGTTTGGCCAATGTGGAGTCTTGCACAAGGTTGACAACCGGCCGTTCCATTTTTTTTGAGGTGGAATGCTGCCAAATTTGCCAGGCCGTATCCGCGATGTTTTCCGCCAGATTGGGATTAGCATAAGTTAACATCCGGTAATCATCAGCATTGAGATGGATTGAGAAGATAACCGGTCCAGCTCCGTTCTCGCTATGGTCAATCATAATGCGGGCCAGGCGATTGGCCAGGTCGAGCGGTTCTAAACGACCGCCGAACAAGCGAGCGATCTTGCCCTCGATCAGATCCTGTACCAAAGATTCAAAGCGGTAAAGTCCATTTACTTTCATATTTAAATGATTATATTTTTGCGGCCAACGGCCGTCAATTGCAATTGCCCCGATATGGGCATGTTGTATACTTCTCACATGGATAACAAAGAAATTCGGCTGACCAGCCTGGCCTCCTGCGCTGGTTGAGCGTCCAAACTGGCTCCGTCGGAGTTAGAGATAGCCTTACAACCGATTCGAGAGATTTTCAAGCGGTCCGATTTTCCCCAACTACTGGTTGGCCTGGAAAAAGCGGATGATGCGGCCGTCTATCAAATTAACGATCAGCAGGCCGTGATTGCCACGACGGATTTCTTCCCGCCCGTTGTCGATGACCCTTACGATTTTGGGGCGATTGCGGCTGCCAATGCGCTGTCCGATATCTACGCGATGGGCGGTAGCGTGCTGTTTGCCATTAACCTGGTAGCCTTTCCGGACAATCTTGGTGCTGAAATCTT
>JANQGC010000354.1 GCA_028277515.1 Anaerolineae bacterium | reverse complement strand
GAAGGCGAACCTGATTTGGTTCGGGAGGATGATGAAGTCAATTTTGATTGGGAGTTTGGATCACCTGACCCAGAAATTAATATCGACAAATTTTCCGTTCGGTGGACCAGGAAGGCTAATTTGCCACCAGGTCTCTACCGCTTTACCGTTACCTCGGACGATGGCTCCCGTTTATGGGTGAATGAGCGATTGGTCATTAGCGCATGGTACGATCACAAAGAAATGACGTTTAGGAGGGAGATGGAACTTCCGGGCGGGCCTGTTAATTTGCGGCTAGAATATTATGAAAAAGATATGGAAGCTCTCATCCGATGTTCTTGGGAAAGGATTGGGTAATCAAATATCCTCCATTAAAAAACCTTCCAAGCGGCTTCCGAAAAAAGAAGAATTAATCAACAGTGGCTGCGACTGCTAAATGATCGGATACTTGATCAAAGGGGACAACAGCATCCGTGGATGTTAAATTTTCGGTAATCCATATATAATCAATTCTTCTCTGCGGTTCTGTAGCCGGATAAGTGTAACCAGGGACTACCCCCCCAATATCTAATACATCTAAAAATCCGGCCTGGGTAAAAATATCAATTTCCGGCTGTCCATGCTCAGCATTAAGATCGCCGACAATGATGGTTCTGGGTCGCTCATTCCAAGCGCCAAGTAATTCAATACTCTCCTGCAGCCGAATATCACTGCCATTACCCAAATGATGGTAATGGGTATTTATGAAATGTATAAATTGCCCGTTTCCCCGGTCTAATTGGGTAAACATATATCCGCGATTTATAGGGAGATCCTCTGTTGGTAAGGGATGATTTTCAAACTGCATAACCGGCAGGCGGGTTAAGATGGCGTTTCCCCATTGGTTATCGGCCGTGGGTCCTGAGAGAGCCGTCATATCAAGGCGCCGCGACAGCCAGCTAAGCATGTCCACAGAACCATTGATGACCCAGCCGCGAGACACCTCTTGCAGACCGATAACATCTGGATCTTCTCTTTCAATCACCTGGGCGATTGCTTCAAGTCCAAGATGTCCCAATGGATCCACGCCATTGTGCAGGTTAAATGTCATAACTCGAATTGGTTCACCGCTCAAATTTTGAGATTCCGGTTCCGGCCAGGTGATCCACTGTATCAAAGGGGGGATTAAGAAGAATGTCAGAATTACTACAAGTGGTTTCAACTTAGCAAAATTGATACTTGATTCAGTGCCCCCTCCAAAAACTATTGGCCACACAATGATAAAAATGATCAAAAAGGCAATTAAAGGAATGATACTGTTGGGAAAAGGGAGTGCGATATCATACCCTGCGTAATAGACAAATATAAACAGTGCGGTAAGAATCATGCTAAAACCGTGGATAATGGAAATGTTTCTTAATCCCCGCAATCTGCGCCCTTCACTTATTTCTCGAATAATCAAAATTAATAGACCTGTCAGGCCGATTTGCCCCATGAGAACAAACAGCACAATGATCCAGGCGGCTTGATTTTCCGTTAGTAAAGAAATGATTGTGAAAATTAAAGAGGCACCAATTGAGATGGTTAGAAGTAGTCGAAGGTTTCTTGAGGAAAGCAATAGCGTTGAAAAAGCAGTGACATGGCTGAAGATCAAGAAGGTAAATGCTGCGGGATATGATAAATTGGCGCTTGATGCCATCCACCCAATGTTGGAAAAATATAATAGTTGGAGAAATAGATAGGGACCAAGGAAAAGCCAATGTTTTGCTTTTGACATTACAGCGTCGGCCGTTTCCTCCGACAATTTGACATTTACTATTTGGCTGATGACGATGAATTGGCTAATGAAAAGAATGGTAATGATGAGTGTCGGAAACCATCCTGATTGCCAGCTCAAGTCATAAGATATGAAAGCGCCGTTTAACAACAGGTCAAAGGCCACCCCAAAAAGTAAACCAACACCGAAATTTATGGAGGCGTTTTCTCCGGATCGGTGACTTAATCCAAGGGATATTGGGAGAAATAGTAAAAAGGCGATGACGCCTGTCGCCCCGATGACTAAATCCCCAATGGGATCAAACCGCCAAAATTGGACAGCCAACCTGCTGATTCCCACACCAATAGAAACAATTAAAAATGAAGGAACCGCGCCAAAAAATCGAATGAGCGGATCGGCTAAGAAGGCAGAAAGAAATATTAATAAGGCGAATAATCCTAAAGCTAATGTGCTCCAACCTAAACGATCTCCCAGCAGAAATGTGATGTGGGGCAAGAGGTTGCGTATTAATTGCAAACCAAAAGCGGTACTGATTGCGAAAAGAAAAATATACTTGACTGAAGGTTGAAAAGTGTATTTGTTGACAAACATGGAATCCACCTGTAAGAAACCTGGACGGCTTGCCAGGATCACATTAAATATCAATTATAGGATGGATTTTATGAAAGGGGAATTGCTTAGATTGTGGGGGAATGGAGCTTTTGATAGGCGTTTAGCATGCGATCAACAATGAGGGGCCAGGCATATTGCTGAGCATATTCAAGGGCTTTGCTTCCCAGATACTCACGACATTGAGGGTTGGTAAGTAACTCGAAGATTCGCTCGGCTAATGCTTCCGGGTCGCGTGATGGGACGTGAAATCCGTTTTCACCATCGCGGATCAAGAAGGCCAGGCCGCCGACTTCAGAGGCTATAACTGGTGTACCTGTAGCCATCGCTTCAAGAGCAACCATACCAAAACTTTCATAATGGGAAGGCATCACCACCATTTCGGCCGCGCCATAATAATATGGCAATGTGTTTTGATCCTTTGCACCTAAGAAGGTGACGAGGTCTTTTACATCTAACTCCTCACGCATGGCTTGTAAACGAGCCATTTCATTATCCGGGTCATCAGACCAGGGATCACCGCCAACGATTCCTACACATACGTTTTCCACAACTTCGGGATAGCGAGAGCTGATTAATGCCATTGCTCGCAATAAGGTGTCGATTCCTTTTAACGGCTCAATTCGGCCGACGAACATGATATTCTTGTGCCCATCAGGGATTCCCACTTTAGCCTTAGCCTCAGATTTTGAGATTGGATGAAATCGTTCGAGATCGACACCTGGCGGAATAATGATTTCTTTCCTGGATCTTGATCCGTATAACCAATGAAGCTGGGCTTGTTCTGCCGGGGTTGATACCACTATGCGGTCGGCAATATCAATGATATGTTTTTCCCCATCAATACGGCTTTGCGGCGACCGCTCTGCATCTGAGTTAGCGATTCGATTTTTCATATGGCCTAGCGTGTGGAACATTTGAACAATAGGCGCGTCTTTCCAAACCAGTCTTAATTTCTCTGCAACCAGGCCTGACAACCAATAATGACTGTGGATGAGATCGTAGTGAAGGTTTTCTTCCTTTGCGAAAGCAAAAACTCTTTCTACAAATTCATCAATATAATGGATGATTTCTGCAACCGGAAGTGGTTCCTGTGGCCCTGCTGGGATATGAATAACCCTTGCGCCGTATCCCAAATCATGGCTGATCGCCGGTATACAATCATCTTGGGAGCGGGTGAACACATCAACCTTGATACCTCTCCGAGCAAGTTCTATACTAAAATCGCGCACATAAACATTCATTCCACCCGTTTTTTTACCGCCCAACATGGCCAGTGGGCAAGTATGAACGGATAGCATGGCGATCCTGTTCGGAAAAGTTTGATTTTTTTTCATTGTTTCACCAATCAATGCGAATCATTGTGATTCAGGAGAAATATCTAGCCTGTAGACCTTTGTATCCTCTGCTCCAAAACGGTATTTATAGGTTTCATTGCCGCGAAGGAAATCAAATTCTTGTCGATTATTTTCAATTGCCCAAGCAATAGCATGACCGGTCATAATGACGCCGAGACTTAGATTGCCAAACGCCTGTGGATCAAGCCCGGAATTATAAACCCATACTCGATCAGCATAATCAAAATTAAAAAGACCGGCGGCACGTTTTCCTCCGATTTCAGCAAATGATAGCATCAAAGCCCCTGATTTTTGAGCGCTTCTTGCCACTTCATGAAATAGCTTTCTTCTGCCCTCATTCAGCCAATCTCGTTTTTCAAAGGTACTTTTTTGCAAGAGGTTCAAAAAATCATTTACTGCTTGTTCTAAATTGTCCTCTGCTCCAATGACGGTAAATTCTACTCCAGCTCCTTTGGCTTTGCGGAGTTTCCTTTTTACTTCCCGTCGCTGTTTGCCGGCTAAAGTTTGTAAGTAGATTTCAAATGATGAAGGAAGCTGGATGACAGGACAAACTTCATTGATCGATTCAACAAGCGATAGGCCATGATTGCCTGCAATTTGATTCAATATCGTTCGACTAGGAGATATCGCAGGAATGTTACAAAGTTCTATTAACCGCCATTGTGGAAATTGGTCGCTGAGTACAGTTTTGATTATTAAGGCCCAGACATCATATGCGTTTTGAGCCTCAACTATTAGATCGAGATAATCCGTTTCCTCAACGCAGCCATTAAAGTTCAGTACCCCATCTCCAGTTAAATAAAAACAGGCAACCGCTATCAGATTTCCATCCCTATTGCGCACCACCACGCTTAAAAGCTCACTATTTTTTGGTTTTAGATTTGCCCACCATGACTTTTGATAAGCATGAAGTTGAAATGGGGTATTGGTCATACTGCGTCCGACGAGATCGTTCCATTCATCTTCAGGTATATAAAAAATTGACTCTCCATGGATAACTTGTGCATTCATGTGAATATTATAACCTGTCAGCAGCATCTCCCCTAAAGTTTCATGGATATTGTTTATGGATAGTTGCAATTAGGTCCAATTCCAAATATTTATTCTTACGAATAGGAAGGTATAATAGGTGGAAATGAAACGAAATAATTTCACCCGTGCCATAAAATCAAGATCGTGGTTCCCCTGGCTAATTTTAGGGGGATTATTGACGTCCTTCATATTCCTAATATTAGCTGCCCCGGCAGAACGTACCTTAGGTGAAGCGATTCGATATGTTTATCTACATGTTGCCCTCATACAGGCCGGTATGTTAGGTTTATATCTCGTCGGTTTTTTAGGACTAATTTTATTGGTTACTGCTAGCTTGAAACTTCAAATTTGGGCTCAAGTAATTGCCAGGGTCGGATTTTCCTTTTTTATAGCTGGTGGTATTATGAGTGTTATTGCTGCTAATGCTACCTGGGGCGGGTTTCCTATAGATGAACCGAGAAATCAGGCCATGTTAAGCGTCATTGCATTATCCTTAATCGTATTGATATTGGGTTCATGGCTGCCCTGGATTAGGGTACAAGGGTTTCTTTATCTTTTATTAGCCGTGTATGTTTATTGGTCGATCCCAAACACGCCCCTTGTCCTTCATCCTGGTGATGCGGGAGGCATGTCCCCATCGGCTACTTTTCGTTTAGTATTCGTCTTGCTACCGTTAAATTCATCGTTAATTGCTGCCTGGTTTGTTTGGTTTTTTGCTCAATCCAGGGAAAAAAGTGTGCCTCGGTCGCTACAAATGGGAAATTGAAATGATTGAAAAAAATGAAATTGAAAATTTATCTTTTGAAGAGGCTTTGAAGCAATTGGAAGAAACGGTCGATCAACTGGAAGCAGGAGATTTGTTATTGGAAGAATCACTGGCGCTTTTTGAACGGGGTCAGAAATTGGCTTTTTACTGTAATGAATTGTTGGAAAAGGCTAGCTTACGGGTAGAACAGTTAACCTCGGATGGGGAAATCATTGATATTTCGGACCAGATATAATCGTTCAAATTAAAGATTTTATTGAGGAACTATGTTTAAAAGTTTACGTGAATCATTAAGCCGAACCCGGCAAACTGTTTTCGGGCAAATTGCTGGTGTCTTAGGAGCGGGGGACATAACAGAAGAAACCTGGGATGATCTTGAAGCCTTACTCATCCAGGCTGATATGGGTGTTCCAACGACTCTTTATCTTGTAGACCAGCTAAAGGAAAGGGTTGCTAAAGAGGGTTTGTACCGTGCGGATCAATTAAGTGAGGCTTTAAAAGAGGAATTGAGTGCGATTCTTGTGGAGCCGGAAGCGTTCGCACTGGAGCAAGCCAGACAAGTAACCGTTGTCATGGTTGTCGGGGTGAATGGGTCTGGGAAGACGACTAGTATTGGTAAATTAGCAACGTATTACAAAAATAATGGGCGCAATGTTATATTGGCCGCGGCCGATACATTTCGCGCTGCAGCCATTGAACAAATTCAGATTTGGGGTGAGCGAGCGGGGGTGCCAGTCATTGCCGGACAACCGGGCGGGGATCCTGGTGCGGTTGCTTATGATGGCATTCGAGCGACCCGTGCCCGGGGATATGATTTACTTTTTATCGATACGGCTGGCCGTCTTCATACAAAATATAACCTCATGCGTGAACTTGAGAAGGTTTACAGCGTTTGCCGCAAAAGCGTACACCAGGCCCCGCATGAAGTATTGTTAGTCCTGGATGCCCCAACAGGCCAAAATGCTCTGATTCAAGCTCAGAAGTTTAAGGAGTCAGTTCATGTGACGGGAACAATATTAACAAAATTGGACAGTACTGCGAAAGGCGGTATGGTATTCGCGATCTATCGAGAATTAGGATTACCTGTTCGATTTGTGGGGACTGGTGAAAAACTTGAAGATTTAGCGCCGTTTGATGCGGATTTATTTGTCGATGCCTTGTTTGAGGATGAATAAAACTAGAAGTTATAGGAATTAATAAAATGGACGAAATGATCAATACTTTACAGGAATTAGAAGCCTCAGTCGATCAACTACGGAGGCGGCTTTGACATAGATGCCAAAAGCGAAAAACTAACCAGCTTAGAAAGAGCAGCGGGGTTGCCGGATTTTTGGAATGATAATGATGCAGCCCAGGCAACGATGCGCGATATTACCCGTTTGCGAAACCAGGTCGATATCTGGCAAAAACTTAGCAAGCAGCTCGAAGAAACGCGTGAATTGGCCGAGCTTGAGGAAGAAGATCTGGCAGATGAACTGTCTGCTGAGGTCGATCGATTGCAAAAAGCTGTCGATAATCTAGAGTTTCGCACATTATTCAGTGGAGAATATGATGATGAGGATGCGATTGTATCCCTTCATGCTGGAGCAGGAGGAACAGAAGCGCAGGATTGGGCTGAAATGCTTCTACGCATGTATACGCGCTGGGCAGAGAGCCATGATTTCATTGTAGACATCATTGATATTAGTCGTGGTGATGAAGCCGGATTAAAAAGTGTTATGCTTTCCATTCGTGGGGATTTGGCTTTTGGAAGGTTGAAATCAGAGCGGGGAGTTCACCGGCTTGTGCGGATTTCACCCTATGATTCCTCAAGCCGGCGCCATACTTCCTTTGCCAAGTTGGAATTGTGGCCTGATATCGCGGATGAGATTGAGATTGAGATTGATGAGAAGGACCTGCGTATTGATCGCTTTCGGGCAAGCGGCGCCGGAGGGCAGCATGTCCAAAAGAATGAAACGGCCGTGCGCATCACCCATATACCAACTGGAATTGTCGTTTCCTGTCAGAACCAACGATCCTTGACCCAAAATATGCAGATGGCGATGAGTATTCTTAAATCACAGCTGTTTGAGCTAGAACAACAAAAACAGGAAGAAGAAATTTCTGCCTTAAAAGGTCAGGTGGTTGATGCCGGGTGGGGAAATCAAATTCGGTCCTATGTCCTTCATCCCTATAAAATGGTAAAGGATTTACGCACGAATTATGAGACTGGAAATGTACAGGCCGTTTTAGATGGGCGATTAGATCCATTCATGGAAGCATACTTACGGCACACAGTCGGCACCAATGGAAATATAAATTAAGATCAAATCAAGGTTGATTATTCAGAAAAATGTGCTACACTTAAGAGTTCGCGAATACTTACCAGGGATTAGCCCTGGAAAGTTGACAAAGTGAATTCTGACGGTAAAATAGCAGTAATGCTTCATGTTATCAAGAGAAATAAGAGCGTCGGTTGGCAACCGAACGCTCTTTTGTGCGTTTATACAAAATTTTCCTCATCTGGCGCATTTGGGGGTGCGTCCACATTTTTGGGGTTGAAAAAGGCAGAATTCATTTCCTAGATTGTACGGTTAGGTGGGATACCCGAGAAGACTTCCCCTGGGATGGATGTGCCACCTACTTTCTTATTACCTAATTGGAGGTTGTACTAAGTGGAAACTACAGATTTCCGTTCATTACGTATCAGTTTAGCGTCTCCCGCTCAAATCAGATCTTGGTCGTATGGTGAAGTTACCAAACCTGAAACCATAAACTACCGGCGTCTTCGTCCTGAAAAAGATGGTTTGTTCTGTGAAGCCATTTTTGGTCCCCAACGCGATTGGCAATGTTATTGCGGCAAGTATCGCAACGTTCGCTATCGCGGTATTGTTTGTGATAAGTGCGGGGTTGAAATAACCCGTTCCTCTGTCCGTCGTGAACGCTTAGGACATATTGAACTGGCAGCGCCAGTCGCACACGTATGGTATACCCGCCGTGTGCCCAGTTACATGGGTCTACTGCTTAATATTTCACGTCGTAACCTGGATAGAGTTTTGTATTTTGCTCAATATGTGGTTACGAATGTTGATGAGGATGCGCGCCAGCGAGCACTCAACCGGCTAGAGGAAGAACTCATTGAGGCTGAAGCTCAGCTTGAGTTGGAACTGCAGCAAGCTGTGGGCGAAGCCACGGGAGAAGTTACGGAGCGTCTTGAATCGCTGGAAGATGAGCTTGATGAGTTGAATGAGACCTTTGACGATCGTCTTGGCGCAGCGACTGATGAATTTATTAAGGAGGCTCAGGCCATCCAACGCCGCCTTGAGAATTTGCAAAAATCTACAACGGATGAGCAAATCCTGTTTGGCGAGGAAGTCATCGCAGAGGCGGGTGAGACAATTGGTCTAGAGCATATCACTGTTGTTCAAGATGCTGCAGGCAAGGGGTTAACTGAAGTTCAGCAAGCCTTTGAAGAGAAACATCAAAGCAAAGTGGCTGATATTCAAAGGGAAATAAGTGAATTACGCTCTGAGATTGATGCTGCGGCCGAGGAAAGGCAGGGACTAATTGATCAGAAACTTGTCCGTTTGAGGCAACAGGCGCAGGCTAATCGCGATCAATTGGAAAACTTGGAACAAACTCAATTCCTGAGTGAAAATGAATTTCGTGATCTGAAAAGTAAGTTTGGTAATGTTTTTCGGGCTGGAATGGGGGCTGAAGCCTTTTACGACATCCTGAAGGATATGGATTTGGACCAATTATCCCGTGATCTTTGGCGACAGGTCCGCACGACCCGCTCCAAGCAGGCTGCAAAAAGAGCGACTAAGCGACTTCAGGTTGTTGAGGCGCTGCGTGAAAGCGGTAATAAGCCGGAATGGATGATTCTAACGGTTCTGCCGGTTATCCCTCCAGATTTGAGACCAATGGTTCAGCTGGATGGCGGTCGGTTTGCCACTTCTGATTTAAATGATCTTTATCGTCGAGTTATCAACCGTAATAATCGCTTGAAGCGATTGCTTGATCTTGGCGCGCCTGGGGTCATTGTTCGTAATGAAAAACGGATGCTTCAGGAGGCAGTAGACAGTCTGATCGATAATAGCCAGCGCGGGAAAGCTCTCAGCCGGCGCGGCCGTCGAGAGTTGAAATCACTCTCTGATATGCTCAAAGGTAAGAAAGGGCGCTTCCGCCGTAACCTGCTTGGTAAACGTGT
This sequence comes from Anaerolineae bacterium, assembly GCA_028277515.1. The sequence goes on along the minus strand of JANQGC010000354.1, from coordinate 29,561 downwards.
GGATTATTCCGGACGCTCCGTTATCGTTGTCGGTCCGAAATTGAAGATGGGTGAGTGCGGTTTGCCCAAGGTAATGGCTTTAGAATTGTTCCGCCCATTTGTCATCAGCAGACTTATCGAGCAAGGATATGCCAGCAACGTCAAGGGTGCAAAACGCTTTATTGAGCGGCAGCCACCTGAAGTCTGGGAAGTTCTTGAAGAGGTGATTGTTGGCCGGCCGATCTTGCTTAACCGTGCACCGACGCTTCACCGCCTGGGTATCCAGGCCTTCATGCCCAAAGTTGTTGAAGGTAAAGCCATTCAACTGCATCCGCTGGTTTGCGCTGCCTTTAATGCTGACTTTGATGGCGACCAGATGGCCGTGCACGTGCCTCTATCGGAAAAGGCTGTCACTGAGGCCAAAGAGTTAATGTTGGCCACAAAAAATTTACTCAAGCCGGCCGATGGCCAACCGATCGTCGGCCCGTCTAAAGATATGGTGCTTGGTGTTTACTACATCACCTTGATGCGAGACGGCCGTAAGGGAGAGGGTCGCGTATTCAGCAGCCTTGAGGAAGTTGAAATGGCCTATGAATTGGGTCTGATTGACATCCATGCCAAGATCAAGGTGTATACCGACACTTATTATGATGATGAGGGTCTCCGATATACGGATGGCGAGCCAAGACAGAGACTGATTGAAACTTCGACCGGACGTGTACTCTTTAACATGGCCCTTCCTGAAGAAGCCAGATTTGTTAATCGATTGCTTGATAAAGGTGGTGTCAATCGCCTGATCAACCGCGTTTATCGCCTCGTTGGCGACGAGAAAACCATCCAAATGGCTGATAACATCAAAAATATCGGCTTTAAATTTGCAACTGTTTCTGGTACGACGGTTGCCGTTGCTGATTTGACCGTTCCCGATCAAAGGACCGTGATTTTGGATGATGCACGCAACAGAGTTGATGAGATCGATCGCCAATATCGCAGGGGTCTTTTGACGCCCGAAGAGCAATATCAACGAACGGTCGAAACCTGGAATGAGGCGAAGGATGATGTTGCGGATGCTGTGCGAGATTCTATGGATCCCAATGGTCCAATGGCCGTTATGGCATTGTCCGGAGCGGGTAAGGGGGGCTTTGGCCCAATCACCCAGCTCGCGGGTATGCGCGGTTTGATGGCTGATCCTCAAGGACGGATTATCCCGGTTCCGATTTTGTCCAATTTCCGGGCCGGATTAGATGCGTTGGAATATTTCATTTCAACGCATGGTGCCAGGAAAGGTTTGGCTGATACAGCCCTGCGAACGGCCGATGCCGGCTATTTAACCCGCCGATTGGTTGATGTTGCTCAGGATTTGATCATCCTCGATCAAGATTGCGGCACAAAAAATGGTATCTACGTCCGTCGCGTTGACAATTTTGGCAAGCAAACGCTCGCCGAGAGAATTTCAGGTCGGGTCGCCGCCGAACCAATTGTCCATCCGGACACCGCTGAAATCCTCATTGATGAAGGCGAATATATTTCTGACAACGATGCTGAATTGATCGACGATTTAGGTCTTGATGATGTGTTTGTACGCTCACCAATGACTTGTGAGCTGCGGCAGGGTATTTGTGCCGATTGCTACGGAGTCGATCTGGGGCGAGGTAAACCGGTCAAATTGGGCACGGCCGTCGGTATTGTGGCGGCACAATCAATTGGTGAACCCGGCACACAGCTTACCCTTCGTACATTCCATACCGGTGGAACAGCATCCGCTGCCGGTGACATCACCCAGGGTTTGCCACGTGTTGAAGAGCTTTTCGAGGCCAGGCAAAGGCCAAAAGGTGAGGCTACAATTACCGAGATCGGCGGTATCGTAGAAACCCATATGGTTGAGGGTGTTCGACATACATTGGTTACCGAACGCAAAATGGTTGACGATGAATATGAAATCCCTGATGGTTGGACTGTTCGCGTTGAAGCTGGTGATACTGTTGAAGCTGGCGAGGTGATCTTGCAGAATGAGGATGAGGAGATCGTCGCCCGGCACGAAGGACGTGTTCAACTGGATGATAAGGGGCTGCGCGTCACCTGGGAAAGGATCGAGGAAGCTGATTACGAAATTCCAGCCGGTATGCGTTTGCTCGTTACCGACGGAGAACAAGTTGTACCTGGACAGCAGCTTACGGAAGGTTCAAAAAATCCTCATCGCATTTTGGATATCTTGGGTCGAGATGCAGTAACCCGGTATTTACTTCATGAAGTTCAGCAAGTTTATCGGCCGCAAGGGCAAAACATTCATGACAAGCATTTTGAAGTCATCATTCGGAAAATGCTGAGTAAAGTTTTAATAAAAGCCCCTGGTGACACTGAGTTTCTCCCTGGTGATTTGATTGAAAACTCTACATTCCAGGAAATGAATGAGCAAGTTGTTGAGGAAGGTGGACAACCGGCTGAGGCGGAACCGATTCTGTTAGGCATTACAAAAGCATCGCTCAATACGGATAGTTTCCTATCCGCCAGTTCCTTCCAGCATACTATCAAAGTGTTGGCAAAGGCAGCAATTGCCGGCAAAGAGGACAAGCTGATCGGTTTAAAAGAGAACGTCATCATTGGTAAACTGATTCCTGCCGGCACCGGATACGAAGAAAGACTTCGCAGAGAGGAATCAAAACGTATTGCGGCCGAAAAACCAGAAATTGATCTTGCTTCGGTGACTACTAGTCTACTGATTGATGATAATACTGACGAGAGTGTATTAGAAGCGATGATCACCGCTGCTGCAGAATCTAGAGCGCGAGAAGTCGCGGCATCAATGGCTTTTGCAACTGGTGAGTTTGAGGATGGTGATGATGGTTCATCAGAATCCGAATCGAACATAGCCGATGAGATCATCTCAGACGGCGAGTCTGAAATTACCTCTGACGAGCCACAAGCGGAAGAAGCTGAGGTAGAAGAGGCAGGCGAGGAAGTTGTAGAAGAGTAAATTTCCATTGCCAAACCTTTGAAAAACCCGACCCCTTGGGAAATTGGATCAATTTTTGTCCTATTCTCAGTTGGTCGGGTTTTTTGCTGAATGGTTGAAAAATGTGCCTTTATTGATTCATCATTTATTTCTATTGGAGCAAACGATGAGTAAATTTCTTATAAATGGTGGAAAACCATTAACCGGAACTATAACGGCGAGTGGCAATAAAAATGCTGCCTTAAAACTATTGCCTGCTTGTCTCCTCACCGAGGAGCCTGTGATTCTGCATAACATTCCTGATATTCAGGATGTAAATAATACGATACTCACCTTGCGGGATCTTGGAGTTGACATCGAAAATCTGGGAGGTGGAAGCTGGCGGATTGAGGCCAGGGATATTCATAAAACCGAGTTAGATCCGTTGTTGGCGGGAAGAACCCGGGCGTCATTTGTTTTTGCCGGGCCTATGCTTGGTCGGACGGGTCGCATTAAGCTGCCTCTTCCTGGAGGGGATGTGATTGGTGGACGGCCGTTGGATACGCATGTTCAAGCCTTTCGCTCACTTGGTGTACAGGTCGAATATGGGCGGGAAGGGGTCTTTGACATGAGCGTTTCCCAACTTGAGGGTTGTCAAATGCTATTAGCTGAGGCCAGTGTTACCGCCACAGAAAACACCATTATGGCCGCGGTATTGGCTGACGGGCAAACAATAATAAACAACGCGGCGTCAGAACCTCACGTTCGTGATTTATGCGATTTTCTTAACCTGTTGGGAGCAAGAATATCAGGGGCTGGAACGAATCGAATAATTATTGAGGGCGTGGACCGCTTAGCGGGAGGTGAATTTAAAATAGGAGCCGACTTTATGGAGGTTGGCAGCTTCATTGGCGCGACAGCAGTTACTGGGGGTGAAGTAAGAATAAAGAATGCCGATCCCGATAATTTGGGTATGGTGAAGCTCGTTTATGAAAAACTTGGTATCCATTGGTTGGAGGATGGGAATGACATCATTGTTCCATCCGCTCAGCCCATGTGCATTGAATCGGCAATTGGCGGCCGTGTTCCTCAAGTTAAACCGATGCCCTGGCCCGGTTTCCCCCCGGATCTTATGAGTATTGCTGTGGTCATTGCCACCCAGGCAAATGGCTCTATCCTTTTACATGATTGGATGTACGAGAGCCGATTTTTCTTTGTGGATAATCTGGTTTTTATGGGCGCTAGTATCGTACTTTGTGACCCGCACCGGGTTCTTGTTCAAGGCCCAAGCCGATTATTTGCCAGCCCTCATGGTGTACCAAGCCCTGACATTCGCGCAGGGATGGCGATGGTTCTAGCCGCACTCTGCGCGGAGGGTACATCTACGATACATAATATTCAACAGATTGATCGTGGATATGAGAGCATTGAGCAAAAGCTGCAATTATTGGGGGCGGAAATCGAACGTATTTCATAAATGTGGGTGTAATGTGAAAGTAGCCGCAATCGTTTGGTTTACATATTGATTTTTATGGGGGCAGACATGTTCCACTTATTGCCGGTAAGGAACTATTAGTCTGTTGATCGCGGCAAAGACAGTAATCTACATTCTCTGATTCCCCTACCCACATGAAATAACTAACTGAAGCTTGTTGGCAATTTGAGTTTACCCTGGAAGGCCGGGTAAACTCGATTCCTAATCCTTCTGTATCTGCTTGTTGTAAAAGAAATAATCGTAGACTCGTATCCTCAATTCCAATCTGCATTTGCTCTCTACTAGCTAAAATAACGGCTATCGTTGGTAGCATTAGAAGGATAAACCAGATGATTACCAGCGCAATGATCCCCAGCTTTTTTGCAGTTTTATTCATGGTAGCATAGGCTGCTTAATAATGGTCGACAGGATGTTTTGCCCGTTAATCGTTGTTCGTCATGGCCTCAATGTAAAGATTTGTTGTATATTCCTTTACCATTCGCCTCATGCTAAATTGAGGAGCAGTGGAACGAATTGCTTCCCGCATGACATCAACCCAACCACGTGGAATATTGTCATGGTCCCGTGTGTAATATAATGGAACAATTTCTTCTTCGAGAAGGCGATATATTTCATTTGCATCATGAGCATTTTGCTCTTCATCGTTATCAAATTGCGCGCCGTTGATAGCCCATCCATTTGCGCCGTTGTATCCTTCAGCCCACCAACCGTCTAATATACTTAGATTGGGAGCACCATTAAGGGAGGCTTTCATGCCACTGGTACCGCTTGCTTCTCGCGGCCGTTTGGGAGTATTTAACCATACATCGACGCCTTGGGTAAGATAGCGAGCGATATGCATATTGTAATCTTCAACAAAGGCAATTCGGCCACCGAGACGGTTATGTTTGGCTAAGTTATAAATTTCTTGAATCAACTGTTTTCCGGGATCATCGGCGGGATGTGCCTTGCCAGAAAATAAAATCTGGACCGGACGATGCATATCCAATAATAAATCCCGGAGTCTCTCCAGATCGTAGAATATCAATGTTGCCCGCTTATACGTGGCAAATCGCCGGGCAAAACCAATGGTTAATACTTCGGGATCAAGTAATGTCCCCCCTGTTAACACTTGTGTTGGATCATCCTTTCCCAAAACCCAACTTTGGCGTGTTTTTGACCTCAGAAAGAACAATAATTTGTGCTTCAAAGTCATATGAACTTCCCAAAGTTCATTCGCAGGAACATCCGCTAAGCGCGCCCAAACTGCGGGATCATCTTGTTTATTACGCCAGTCCGGACCTAAAAATTTCCCAAGGAGAGTGTCGAGTTCACTAGATATCCAGGTCGGGGTGTGGACTCCATTGGTGACTGAGATTATAGGAATTTCATCCAACTCGTGATCAGGCCAAACATGTTGCCACATCTGACGGGAAACTTCCCCATGTAATTTACTCACTCCATTTATTTTTCCGGATAATTGAAGCGCCAGGACAGTCATGTTAAACGCAGTGCCCCATACCTCTTCATGAGCACCCAGGTTTAAGAATTGCTCTCGGCTAATTCTCAACTCTTCTCTGTAATTGCTGAAATATTGATCGATTAAATGATAACTAAAGGCATCATGTCCGGCGGGAACTGGGGTATGCGTTGTAAAAATTGAATGATTTCGGACATAATCCACCGCTTCCTCAAAACATTTACCCTGTTCGACCAACTCCCTAACATTTTCAAGAAGTAAAAAGGCTGAATGACCCTCATTCATATGCCAGGCCGAGGGATAAATACCTAACTTCCTTAATAATCGAACCCCCCCAATTCCCAGCATAATTTCTTGCCGGATGCGCATCTCACTGTCCCCGGAATAAAGACGGGCAGACAACTCGCGATCCCATGGATCATTGTCGTTAACATCCGTATCAATGAGATAGAGCATGATCCGGCCAACTTTGACACACCAGGCGCGTGCATGGACTGTACGTCCTCCTAGGTCAACACTAATGCGAACTTCCTGGTTGTCATCGTCTCGAACCAGTTGAATCGGAGCCTGGTCGGTACTTAGCTGCTCATAGACAGCTTCTTGCCAGCCATGTGAGGGTACACGCTGCCTAAAGTAACCCTGCGGATACATAAATCCAACACCAACAAATGGCAATCCAAGATCACTTGCTTCTTTGGCGTGATCACCTGACAATATTCCCAGACCACCTGAATAAATTGGCAATGAGTTATGGAGACCAAACTCAAAAGAAAAGTATGCAATTGTTTTGTCAACTAGATCAGGATATTTTTTATGAAACCATGTATGACCGTTTGTCATCATGTGATCATATTCAATCATCACTTTATCATAAAGTAAATTGAAGGACGCATCTCTGGATTTGGACTCAAGTAAGTCAGTGCTAATCTCATTTAGCATTTCAACTGGATTGTGGTTTGATTTTCGCCAAAGTGGATAGTCTAAACGCTTAAAAAGATTTCGAGCGTCAAGGGTCCAACTCCACCATAAATTATAAGCGAGTTCCGGGAGCCTATTCAGCCTTTCCGGCATTTTTTCATTAAGCTGCAGCATATGCGTTTCTTTTCCTCTCAATCTATATTTGAGCCACTCATTCTATCAAAACGAAATATGCCTGAGCTAAATGCCCAGGCAGATTTTATTTTCCTCAAAAAGGGGCAATTATAATCACGTCAATAAATAAGGCAAACTATTTTTCAATGGGGTTTAGCTTAAAGGTTACACGTTGTGGCAATGGGTGAAGTACTCTCTCAATAGCCAGAGATACGGTTTCATTAACTATCCAGTCAAATTGCTCATCCGTCATCAATGTGCGATCCATCTCCGGGGCAGGATTTGTGGCATTAATGAGATAAAGGTCATCCTCTCGCAGAATATATTCTATCATGTTGATATCATATCCATATGCCTGGGTTAAGGCGATAGTGCTGTTTCGGACTTGTTCTTTTAGCTCCCTATTAAGGTATGAGTCGCTATCATAGTAACGATTTTCATCGTGAGAGTAACGCAGAGTTAATACATTTTCTTGTCCAATCACAAATGAGTGAATATGCTCTCCATCATTGACAATCTCTTGAATCATCATTGTGCGAGTACCACTTTCGTCGTAATTTTGAATTAGATCCTCAACGCTGTGGACATAAAATGAAAGGCGACGACCCCCACTTCGCGTTTCTTTGAACATTGCCGGCACGCCAACGTAATTTATAATCCCTTCCCAATCCATTGGATATTCAAGGTTGCGAAAACTATCAGGGACAACATGTGTAGCGATATCCTTATTTGGTAAAACAATAGTTTTTGGGCTTTTCAACCCAAGTCTATTGGCCAGGGCGGTCCCAAAAAACCTGCTGTCAGATGACCAGACAAATGGATCATTGATAATATAACTCCCGTGCATTGCTGCATATTTAACGTAGGTACGAAAATAGGGGATAATTTGAGACATGCGATCAATGATAACTGCATAAGGGCAATCGTCATCCATAAATGTCCCTCCTAACTTAACCATTTCTGCGCGAAGTCCCTGAGCTCGCGTTTCGATCTCCTTCATGAATGCGCCTGGCCAATCCTTTTCTCGCCCAACAATTAATCCAATGCGTTTGTTTTTTCCTTGAGTCATATTGCTCCTAAGGTTCCTGGTCCGAAGATCGGTATTGCCCCATCGCCCTTTGTAACGCCATAATTAATAGGCCTGCCTGATCCGGGGTGATGAAAATGTTTGTTTCATCCGCACGAAAAATTTTTTCGTCTTCTGGGCAATCTTCGAGGAAACTAATACAAATATCATCTTCAAAATCACGATCTGATTCCTCAAAGTAAACTTTTACCTTGAGACTATCGTCCAATAATGAAATAGACATTGATTTCCCCCTATTAAAAAAATTATATAGATTTCACACGCTCAAGATCGGGAAAAAACTGTTTTACGGTTCCCTCAACCCAGCCATGTAGTGTGACAGGTGCGAGATCGCATCCATCGCAGGCTCCTAGTAGTTTGACCTTTAGTTCGCTACCATCGAAATCAACCATTTCCACAGCTCCCCCGTGGAAATGCTCAATATAAGAACTCAGTGTATCGATCAAGGCGCGCATTCTCTCCTGCTCATCTGCTGATTCCGGAAGGTTAGTATTTTGTTGAATTGAGTCGGATGTAATCATTTAATATCTCCATTTGTTGTGTTGGGAAAAAACCGATCCATGTCGTAAACATTTTTTGTTTTCTACTCTCTCCTTATTGTACCTTTTGAATATATTCTGACACAAGTTTAGGTTGTGGATGATTCTTTTGCACTCTTAAGCAATTTATGGTGTCTGTATCCATAAAGTGGCTCCTTGTCGTTGGGTTGGAAGTCGCAAAAAACCTCGTTCGACGAAGATCTCTTCTCCTGAAAACGCCTCTTTAAATTGCGTTCCATCGGGTACTCCACCATCGGAAATAGATATCGGCCGTTTCGGGTATGGATTGGGCGACCGATTAGCAACAACCAAAATATTTTCTGTAGATGTTTGGCGAAGGTAGATAAAACTATCCTCTTCAAAATCAATTATTTTAAATCCTCCCTCTTGCAAAGCCAGGTGCTTTTTCCTTAACTCAATCAGTTTATTATAAAAACTGAATAGATCTTTATCCCATTGGCTTTCGTTCCACACCATACATCCTCGACTATCTAAAATTTTGTCATTTTGCATACCAATTTCGTCTCCGTAATAGATACAGGGGACTCCCGGGTAAGTAAACTGGATGATAATGGCCAAACGATGAAGTATGTCGTTTCCCTGAACAATGCTTTTCATTCTTGGGGTATCATGGCTGCCTAGCAAGTTGAATTGTTGCAATGCGATTTGCCAGGGAATGCTCGCAAGATGACTCATCCATGTATCGATCAGTGCCTTCGTTGATAAGGGCTTTTGGGCAGTTATAAACCGGCCGATAGAATGTGCCCACTCGCGATAATGACTTAACCAATACCAAAGAGGGTGGGTGAAACCAGAATAATTCATCACTGAATCAAGCTGTTCCCCTTGCAATTGGCTGGTGGCATCGAAAAAATTTTCGCCTACAAGATAAGAATCCGGGTTAGTCTCTTTAACAGCATTTCGAATACCTGAGATAATCATCTCTCCAATTTGCGACTCACCCTGGCGTCCTAGCATGTTGGCGACATCAATACGCCATCCATCAGCCCTGTAAGGTGGATTAAGCCAATGGCGAAAGACAGAGTCGGGATCTTTATAAATACGGCACCGAAGAGTTTCAGAATTGTAGTTCAACTTCGGCAGCGACCAAACTCCCAACCAGGTGGCATAATTGTCCGGATGTTCAAAAAATGTAAAAAAATCTGCCTCTTCACTACTTTTGTCAGATTGGGCATGCAGAAACCAGGGATGTAAATAGCCACAATGATTAGGCACAATATCTAAAACATAATGCATGCTACGCTTATCTAAATCTTCTCGAAGTGCTTCAAGGGCAGTGTCGCCGCCAAAATGCCGGTCGACATGATAATAATCAATCACATCGTATTTGTGATTGGAGTTCGCGGAAAATATGGGGTTAAAGTAAAGTGCGTTTACCCCTAGTTGTTGCATATAATCTAATTTTTGGCGTACGCCTTGTAAGTCTCCGCCGTAAAAAACGAGTGGAAAAGGTTGATCTTTATCCGGTGCTGCCTCCCAAGAGTAAGTTTGGGGACCATACCCTTTGTAATCAAACTCATCAGGTTTGGGATCGTTGTTGCTGTCACCATTAGCAAAACGGTCAGGAAAGATTTGATAAAATACGGCTGAGCGAACCCAGGATGGAAAATGTTGATCAGCTAATATTCGAAAGTCTTGATTATCTAGTGGAATACGAGACTGGACTCCGGCGGCCGTATAAGCCCACATCCCATCATCGGAAATAAGGATAAACCGATAATGAACGACTGGCTGGTTTATTATAAGCGCTATATGCCACCATTGAAATTGGCTGTGCCCTACTTCCGGGGAGAGGGCGGCTAAAGCCTGCTCGCCATCAGGAAACGTGCGCAGATAAACTTCCTTTAACCGGGCATTTTGGGCCGTTCTCAACCGAATATTAACGACATCGCCAATTTTAGGATTGGAAATTGAGACAAACTGTGTTGAGCCATCGTGATGGACCGAACGTAACCAGCTTGGTAGATTTGGATCGATCATGAAGGCCTCTTTATAAAGGATATGGCAATGGCTCCAGCCCCAATTAGAACAAAGCCAAGAATTATCATTGCTGCAAAAGAGAAATTGTGGCCATTATCTTCGTTATTTTCTGTTGATAATGCTGCCGGAGAGGGCTGAATATCGATACTAGAAATTTGAACAGCGTCAGCAATTGCAGTTGGAGATGGAAGAAGAGTAGGTGTCGGGGTCGGGGGTGGAATTGGTGTGAACGTAGGTTTGGGTGTCATAGTTGGTGTCGGAGATGGGGGAACAACCAATAGTTGATCGCCAACACTTAAAATAGAATTTTGCGACATGTCGTTGTAGGAAAGCAACTCATCTACAGAAAGTTCATATTCCTGGGCGATGCCCCAGGCGGTATCTCCTGACCGCACAACATACATCACTTGAGGGGTTGCCGTCGCGGGCGGCTCTTCTCCAGGAAGCAACCTTATCTTAATTTCATCTCCTGGAGAGAGATGGCTGTCTTCCTCCATACTGTTTAGCCATAGAAGATCATCCAGGCCTAAATTGTACCACGCTGCTATTGTCCACAGAGAATCCCCTGCGCTCACTTTATGGGTGGCTGGTGGGGTCGGCGTTGGTGGCGGCAGTTGCCCTTCTGCTAATTGTATCAACAGTTCATCTCCCGGATTTATGACACTATTTTCGTCTAGATTATTATAGAGATAAAGTTGATCCAATGAAATTTCATAACGAGCGGCGATAGCCCAAAAAGATTGGCCTGCTCCAACGACATGGATGACTGATCCATCTTCACGTGGCGGGGCTAATTGTATTGGAGCAACTGGTGCTAAAGCTTCTCCTTGAATCTCAACCTGCGGAGGCGGATTAGGGGATTGATCTTGTGGAACGCCGACTACCAGAACATAAAAGTTTTGCTCATGACCTTGAGCAAAACCAACACCCGCATGAATGTAACGGTTTGAAATTATGGTGTTAAAATGAGTTGAACTGTTTTTCCACCAGGTAACGCCCTGGCTGGGAGTGAGATCGGTTCCCCCGACGATATTTTCAGTAGCATATCCTGGATATCCTGCGGCAATGGCGCGTGAAGCAGGATTGGATCCATTGGCCCCGGAATGACTGTAAATGTTGTTTGTGGCCATATAATTGGCATGATTTTGCGCAGCAATTGATAGGGAATTATCCCAGGTAAAGGGAGGTAAACCATATCCGGCTCGGAGTTGGTTGACCAGCCTGAAGATTTCGGACGCGGAACCGGCTTGAGCATGAACATCAGGTACGCTGGGAGAGGAAAGTATTAAGATCAATATGGTACCAAGCAATAATGGCCAGCGGATATTTTTCACCATCAGGCAAATATAACAAGATATAGATTTCCAACAATAGTGACTTATTGGGCAATTAGATTATTCATGAGGATATATCAATTTTGTGCAAATGATTTATTATTAGTTCTTGCCCATTTTTGAGAGTTTATGAGGATGCAATCGTAATGAGGTGTGTTATAAATATAAAGTTGACTACTTGACCATATTTTGCTAACTGGTTAAGGGTCTAACGGAGAAATATTACGTGACAAATTTGAGGACTATCGCTGTCATTATTGGGATTTTGATTTTATTGAGCATTAAATTAAGTGCAGGATTCGATCGGATAGCAGCCTTAGAAAGCAGTGAAGAAAATAACTTTACCAGGGAAGAATGCTGGTTTGAAAGCCCACTCCCTCTCTTGGCTATCCAGGAATTTGAATGTGGGTACGTATCGGTTCCATTAAGACACAACCAACCGGAGGGAACTCAGATTAGCATCCCTGTGGCGATTATAAGGGCATCAACGGAGAATCCGTTTCCTGATCCGTTATTTCTGGCTCAGGGGGGACCAGGTGGTGATGCGTTTGATGTATTTCCAATTTTGATTGGTTCAATCACGCAAGAACTCAACAGAGATATTGTCATATTCAATCAGCGTGGAACCAGATACGCCCGGCCGTCATTACTTTGTACAGAAAGTTTTGCCGCATCTTCAGAGTTGATCACACTCCCCCCCGAAGTCGCTGAGGAACAATCATTAATCTCCATATCAAATTGTTATTCGCGATTAATCAGTGAAGGCATTGATTTATCGGCGTTTAACAGCTTGGAAAATGCCGCTGATGTGGATGCAATTCGCCAGGCGCTTGGATATGATGAATACAATTTTTATGGGGTGTCTTATGGCACGTTGCTTGGTCTACATTTAATGCGAAATCATCCCGAACACTTGAGAAGCGTCGTTCTTGACAGCGTTGTTCCACCCAATATAAATTTCATTCCGCAAATTGCTTATAATATGGATCGTGTTTTCACAAATATAATCAATACTTGTAATGAAGATCCTCAATGTGCTTCCGAGTATCCAAACCTGGAAGAAAGATTTTTTACCCTTGTTGACTCGTTGAATGAATCACCAATTACGTTGTCGATAAAAAACAGTTCAAGTGGGGAGCGCGTCAATGCCTATTTAGATGGGGATACATTGATCGATGTATTATTTCAATCGTTTTATTTGCCAGATTCATATGCGATTTTCCCCAAATTGATTGATAACTTGGAAAATGGCGATTTCACCTTTATTCAGGGAATCTGGCCGTTATTTGCTTTTGATGAAACATTAAGCGAGGGTATGTATTTGTCGGTCATCTGCTCTGAAGATGCTGATTTTGAAGCGCAGGATGCCGAAATTGAGGGAATTCACCCATATTTCGCAGACTCCGCTCCCGATGATTTACAATCTTATTTAGATGCCTGTGAAATCTGGCAGGTCGATCTGTTGCCAGATACAGTCGATGATGCAGTTGCCAGCGAAATACCTACATTATTATTGTCCGGTCACTATGATCCCATCACACCTCCAGAATTTGCCGAGATCGCAGCACAAACACTTGACAATTCGTACATTTATGTTGGATCCACCAGCAGTCATGGTGTTGCATTTGACAATGATTGCACGAATCAGATTGTTCTTCGATTCTTAGCTGAGCCTACGCGTCAGCCGGATATGAACTGTAGGGATGATATTTCATTCGCACCTTTTATTCAGTCAGATGCTCTCTCTTTTCCATTCCTGGCAGAAGTTAACCAACTCACCCCGTCCATGTGGTGGCAGTTAGGGTTAGGCTCGGTATTTTTACTTGGTATTCTCTCCTCATTTATTGTGCTGCCAATCATATGGCTAATTGGCCTGGTGCAAAAACCCGCGCATTCGCAAAAGGAAAGAAAAGAAAAGTATCGCCTTCAAAAATGGTTGGTTGCCATTATGATATTAATCTTTGGCTTACTTGCCGTCATATTTGTCATAGGCACGACAATTTTCACTGTTCAGTCGCTGTTCAGCGGCCTTGCCGGCATCTTTGCCCTGTCCGGGGATGCTGCGCCTTTCTTTATTATTCCCTACATCTTAATCATCATTGCCATTAGTGTACTCATTATTACCAGTATTACCTGGTATAAAAGAGCCTGGAGCATATGGATCAGAATTTACTTTAGCTTCGTTGTGATATGCGCAATTGGATATATTTTGGTTCTGGCTGAAGGTGGAATGATGTCCGTTTTGTTGTGAGATGATGACCGCTGGTAATCGACAAAACATATTAACCATAAGCATTTATGCTTCTACGGCAGTTATCGGAATTGCTGTATTTATTTATCCATTTTTCTTAACTCCTGACGCTTCTGTTGGATTGGATGCCCAACAAATTCAATCTGATCTGGCTCCGATCATTACTTTTCTGTTATTGATAATGAGTTTGTCTGTCCTGTTCCTCGAAATTCAAGGGCAAGCTGTGAGCGCAAAGGTTATTACCTCTCTAGGTGTTTTAGTAGCAGCAACGGCCGCCCTTCGCTTTTTAGAGGTGGCGATTCCAGGACCTGGTGGGTTTTCTCCGATGTTCGTGCCGATCATTTTGGCTGGATATGTTTTCGGGGCGCGTTTTGGCTTCTTAATGGGGACAATGACAATGTTGGTGTCGGCATTACTCACGGGAGGGATTGGCCCCTGGTTACCCTATCAAATGTTTGTATCCGGTTGGATAGGTCTGACATCCGGATGGTTGCTCCATTTTAATGATGAACAGATGACACGCCTGATATTGATCATTTTCGGCGCAGCTTGGGGTTTGTTGTTTGGATTAATCATGAATTTATACTTTTGGCCATTTATGATCGGTGGTGGAAATATGCAGTGGGATTTGGGAACCGGCATAAGAGACCAGATTTCTCAGTATTTACTCTTTTATGTGACAACATCCTTGGTTTGGGATGTTGCCCGGGCGGCGGGCAACGCATTATTGATTGCTATATTAGGTATACCAGCCATCAAAGTCTTGACTCGTTTCAAATATAAATATCAATTTGAGGTGATAAACAGTTGAGTCGAAGATTTGCTGCACAGTCCTGGGTCGTTTGGCTTATCTCTATTTCTGTCATCACTTTGGTGACCAGAAATCCTTTTTATTTGATTATATTGCTGCTCATCGCCCGTGTGGTGGAATCGACATGTTTTGTCACATCAACCAGGGTGAAAATTCATTTTTGGCGCTTAGCCGCAATTATTATGATGGGTTCTATCCTTTTTAATCTTTTGATGGTTCGAGTTGGCGGAACTATTTTGTTTAATTTACCTCAAAATTGGTGGCTGATTGGTGGGCCAAAAACATTGGAGGCCGCAATCTATGGCGCAATAAATGGCTTGACACTTATTACACTATTGGCAATATTCTTAACCTTTAACGCTGTGGTTCCGGTAAGTGATTTAATTAAATTAATCCCGAAAGCGATGACAAATTTGGGGATTATCCTGTTGCTCGCTTTAACTTATGTCCCTGAAACAATCAGCCATCTTCGGAGAATTCGAGAAGCCCAGGCAATCCGAGGGCATCGGCTCCGAGGGTTCCGTGACTGGCAGCCAATTGTCATCCCTCTACTTATCGGGGGGTTAGAACGATCACTGAGCCTGGCTGAATCGATGATCTCGCGAGGCTTTAGTTCTACGGTCAACGTTCGGCAGCCTGTTAGCAACCAGTTGGTGATGTTGAGTGGTCTGGTTTTGACTTTTGCAGGTTGGATTATAACTTTCCAGAACATGATTTTAGGAATTATCCTTCTAATAATAGGCGTTATGGTTATCGTCGGGTTGTTTTTCTGGACTGGTCGTCGGATAAGACGGTCTCAATATCGACCACGGCCTTGGGTATGGAGTGATTGGGCTGTCATCATTTGCTCATTGTTTGCAATTGTTATCATATTTATCCCTCTCTCGTTTGTGGATAGTTCAACCATTTTCTACACGCCTTATCCGCAAGCAACCCTGCCCGCTATTGACGTCATGATCGGTATCGCGTTATCATTTTTAGCTGTACCTATCATTCTAGTGGAGATTTAAGGATTTTGGTTTCAAACTGCGACAAATGATTTCGATTTCATCGTACAGTTATCGTTATCCCAATTCATATGAGACTGCATTAAGTGATCTATCGTTGCAGATCCATGCCGGCGAATTTGTGATATTGGCGGGTGAGTCCGGTTCGGGCAAAACAACCCTCCTGCGGACCATTAATGGCCTGGTCCCTCATTTTAGCGGTGGTGTGGTTGAGGGCCAGGTTCTTGTCAATGGGACGGATGTGATTGAGGTTGGTCCTCAACGATTGAGCCAGAGCATTGGATTTGTCAATCAAAATCCGGAGGGGCAGGCGCTGCTTGATGTTGTTGAGCCAGAGATTGCGTTTGCATTGGAAAATATGGCCGTGCCCCCTAATGAAATGCGTGTCCGTGTCGAAGAAGCCCTGGACCTCATGGATTTAACACCACTTCGTGATCGAGAGATCATGACATTGTCGGGAGGTGAACGGCAACGGGTGGCTATCGCGGCCGTTTTGGCTTTGCGCCCACAAATTTTGTTGTTGGATGAGCCAACCAGTCAATTAGATCCGAAATCGGCCGATGATGTGTTGCGTTCATTGGTCCGTTTAAATGAGGATTTAGGTTTAACCGTCATCATTGCGGAGCACCGGCTTGAGCGGGTTTTGAGATATGGCGATAGGCTCATTTATGTGGCAAACGGCCGAATCATTGTTGACGACTCTGTTCGAGATGCCATATCCACCATCCCTCAAGTGCCTCCATTGATCGCCATCGGGAGGCAGTTAGATTGGTCCCCTTTACCCTTAACTATTAAAGAGGGGCGTCGATTTGCGTCAACCATTCAAACCCAGGCCCATCTTGACCCTGATAAGATTTCAGATTCAAAAACAGATAACGAATTGATATTTTCGGCATCCAACGTTCATTTTTCTTATAACTCAAATCCGGTTCTACATGGTATAGATGTACAAGTTCGTGAAGGTGAGGTTCTGGCCGTCATGGGCAGGAACGGGTCGGGAAAAAGCACCTTATTGAAATGTATCATTGGCCTATTGGATCCTGATATTGGGGAAATTGAAATATTGGGGAGTTCTACGAAAGGAAGGGATATTTCAGACATAGCAAAAACCGTTGCTTATCTCCCACAAAACCCAGATGATCTACTGTTCGCAGAATCCATTTATGAAGAGTTAGAAATCACTTTAAAGAACCATGACATGAGTGGTGGTGCCCATATCAATGATTTTTTAGAGGAGTTGGGATTAGCGGAAGAAACGACATCTTACCCTCGCGATCTCTCAACAGGGCAACGGCAAAGAGTAGCTTTAGGGGCTGTCACGATTACTCAGCCAAAATTATTGTTACTGGATGAACCTACAAGAGGACTTGATGGGAAATCAAAGTTAAACCTGGTACAAATCTGGCAGCGTTGGTTGGAACTTGGGGCAGGGATTATAATTGTCACTCATGATGTCGAACTCGCCGCCCAGATTGCAGACCGCGTCGTGGTTTTAAGCCAGGGTGAAATTATAGCATCAGGAACAACAAAAGAAGTTTTATCTACTTCTCCGCTTTTTGCACCACAAATTTCGCGATTATTCCCCCAACAAGGATGGCTAACCGTTAAGGATGCTATTTTGGGACTTGAAGAAAAAATGGAAGCTGAAAACAGGGAATTAGAAAGCTAAGTGTAGGTTAAAGGAAAGGAAATTATGCCCCGTTTAACAAAAATTGTAACACGCCAAGGTGATAAAGGAATGACTTCTTTGAGTGGCGGTCAACGCGTCTCAAAAAATTCAGCCAGGGTAGCAGCATATGGGACTGTTGATGAGTTGAACTCCCAGATTGGTGTCGCAATTGCCTTAGGATTAGAATCCGACCTGGCGGAATGGTTAAAGAATATCCAGAATGACCTCTTCCATCTAGGGTCTGATCTCTCCTTTTTGGAAGAGGATAAGGAAAAAATAGCAATTCCCCAGATTGAAGAGCGCCATATAATGAACTTAGATGAAATCATTGACGATCTTAATCAAAAAACAGGTACTTTAGATAATTTTATTTTACCAGGGGGATCATTAGGTGCTGCTCAACTGCATGTAGCCCGAACCGTTTGCCGGCGTGCAGAACGAAAGGTGGCAACATTAGCGCGTGAAGAAGAAATTGGATCGATGGTCATGCCCTACTTAAACAGATTATCGGATTGTTTGTTTGTTATGGCGCGCTACGAAAATATTCAAAAGGATGTGCCGGAACCCTTGTGGGATTCCAAGGCTTAATCTGAGGTGAAAAGTAAGAGGAACGAAAATGTTGGAACAATATCTGTTAATAGCTGTTGTTATAATACTCCTTTGGCTTTTAGGGTTTATTGCCTATCTGATTATTTCACGTCGCCAACGTGACCTGGAAAGCGATATTCAAGAAATCTCTGATATGCTTGGAGATGATGGCGTGTAGATATGGGTATCAAATATAGCATGAAGAAGGGACTCATTCTCTTTTTTGTTTTTTGTACATTTTCGACCCTGGCTGCTTGTGATTCTTTACCGTTTCCGGATGATGAGCCTGATGCTTGTAATGAAGGGGGTGCTCTCTTCGCCGATGGTTTTGATGGTGACCAGGAATGTGGTTGGATCGAGTATAACCGGGGTGGGGCTGTCTCGATTATTGAGAATGGTGTTATGAAAATCAGCACCAGCAGTCCTGGTGAGATCTGGTGGACAAACCCTGCCCGCAATTTTGAGGATGTCATTATTGATGTAAACGCATCACAGGTAAGCGGAGCAGATGATAACGCTTATGGTGTTCTGTGTCGCTATCAAGATGAGGAAAACTTTTACCTCTTTTTGATTAGTGGTGACGGATACTATGTTATTGGAAAATATAAATCAGGCGAGGATCGGGTGATTTACCTGACGGAGGATGGGCAATATATTCCGTCCGAACTGATTAATCAGGGCCAGGCCACAAATAATATCCAGGCCAGTTGTGTGGGCAACGAATTAAGTCTATCGGTCAATGGTGTACCCCTTTTAACGGTTACTGATCCGGATTTTTCTTCAGGCGACATTGGTCTCGCCGTCAGCACATTGCAACAAGGAACGGTCGAAATTGAATTTGATGACCTTCAAGTTTTTGGTCCTTGATTTTGCTGCCGGTGACATTGTAGCCCGAGCTTTCCAACTTGCGGCTAAAACAAACTGGAAAGGTTTGTTCTACAGTAACGCTAAACAACAGCGATTTTTGTGAGATGTCGTTCACTCATAGAATAGAGCCTGCGATATGGTGGTTCTCAGAATGAGAAATCGGACATTGTATTTGTAAAAATGAAGAGCAACTATTCCCTCATTATTTTCAGTTTGTTATTCGCAACTCTAGTGGGCTGTTCTGATATGCAGATTCCATTACCCGGACAAAGCAATGTTTTATATCGCGAGGAATTTGTACTAGGTCAAACTGGAACATGGTCTCTTGAGAGCGATGAAAATGGTTCTTCGGCAATTGTCCCTGAACATTTGATGATTGAATTGAATTCACCAAATATGATTCAGTATAGTAAACTCGTTGAGCCAACGTTTTCAGATTTCATCTTGGAGGTTGACGGGCAACTGGTAGGTGGCTCTCCATCCAGTACTTATGGTGTCTTATTTAGGATGCAAAGCCCGCAGGAATTTTACCGTTTTGAAATCAGTGGTGATGGTATGTACATTTTGGAACGGCATGATGCGGATGGGTCGTGGGTCAGACATACCGAGGATTGGCTGGATACGGTTGTTGTTAATCAAGGAATCGGTGCGACGAATCGTCTCAAAGTTACGGCCGTTGGAGAAAATATTGCTGTTTTCGTGAATGACGTATTGTTGGAAGAGATCACTGATCAATCATATGCAGCCGGAAATATTGCCCTAGATGTTGGCACTTTTGATGGGGGAGGAGCGCGTGTAACTTTCGATAATTTGCTTATTAATCCACCAGGTGAGTGAAGTGTGGATATCAAGACGCAGATTGAATCGATCACAAACCAGTCAATAGCCAATATTGAGCAGCTTGGTGGGGGATGTGTTAGCCAGGTCTATCGCGTAACATTGCGTAATAATCAGATGATCATTGCGAAAATAGATGAAGGTCCAAATTCTCCTCTTGAATCTGAAGGCGGGATGTTGCAGTATTTAGCCCGAAATAGCGCATTGCCGGTCCCCGAAGTATTTCACGTTTCTAAAACAATATTATTGATGTCTTATGTAGAGGGGGAGAGCCGGTTTGCAAACAAGGCACAGGAACATGCGGCCGAATTGTTGGCGAGTTTACATCAGATTAGTTCTCCAACGCATGGTTTTGAACGACAAACCGTAATTGGTGGTTTACCACAGCCTAATCCTAAAACAGAGTCATGGTTAACCTTCTTCCGGGACCACCGTTTGTTGTATATGGCGGAGGAAGGCTTAAAATCAAAACGACTTCCTGATTCTCTTTTCCAACGGCTCACTGTTTTTTGCGATCATTTGGATAATTGGCTGGAGGAACCTGAAAAACCCTCTTTGATTCATGGGGATGTTTGGACGACAAACGTTCTTGCTAAAGACGAGCGCATCGTAGGGTTCATTGATCCGGCGATCTATTATGCGGACCCCGAAATTGAATTGGCATTCACGACATTATTTGGAACTTTCAAGGAGCCGTTTTTTAAGCGGTATGGTGACATTCGGCCGATAAAAGATGGCTTTTTTGAAGTCCGAAGAGATATTTATAATCTTTATCCACTTCTCGTCCATGTCAGATTATTTGGGGGCAGTTACGTACAAAGCGTCAGTTCGATTCTAAATCATTTGGGCTATTAAGTTAATATTCGAATTGCATTTATAACAATGAAAGAGGAAATCAAAAACCAGCTTCTGGCTTTAAACCGATTGTTTTATAGTAAATTTGCAGATGCGTTTGCTTCCAGTCGTGAAAAACCACAACCCGGCTTTGAGATTCTATTAAACCATATCCCAAACACCTTTGAAAATGTGTTGGATGTAGGTTGTGGGAACGGCCGATTCGGCCGATTTTTGCGCAATCATACTCCTGATTTTGAATATGTAGGAATCGATTTTACAAAAGAACTGTTGGAGGAAGCCGCAGAAAATGTTAGTGGAATGCTCATAACAAGAGACATTTCCCAACCAGGTTTCCTTGAAAATTTTGGCCTGTTTGATCTTATTATGTGTTTGTCAACCATGCAGCATATTCCTGGAATATCGAACCGAATAAAATTTCTTGCTGAAATGGGCAATCATTTGGCTGGTGGAGGGAAATTAATATTAGGCAATTGGCAATTCATGGATAGCCCTCGACAGCAACGTAAAATTCAAAGTTGGGAGAAGATTGGTTTAACATCTGAAGACTTAGAAGCCAATGATTATTTATTGTCATGGAAGAGAGAAGGTTTTGGCTTGCGTTACGTATGTATGATAAATGCCCAAGAAACTGCATTTTTGGCAGATGAGGCAAGCTTATTGGTCGAGCATCAATTTAGAAGTGACGGTAAGGAAGGGAACCTTAATCTTTACACGATATTAGGTAAGCTATAACTAAATGGTTCATTTTTATACCCATATAGATAAAGTGACAGTCACTTTTCAAGAGTGGACTTGAGGAAACAATAGCTAGAGTGACTGTCACATGTCTACGAACTCAGGGACAGAAACAATTTTAACAGATGTTAGCGTGGTTTGACAGACCTAAGGCCAATGTTACAATCTAATAACATCTGGAGAGAGTATAAAGTGGCCATAAAAGAACAATTACAAAGTGACCTGGCAGATGCAATGCGAGAAGGAGATCAACAGAAGCGAGACACATTGCGCCTATTGTTGTCCGCTGTCAAACAAGCTGAGGTTGATGGACAAAAGTCATTAGATGATGATGGGGTTCAGGCTATTCTCAACAAGCAGGCAAAACAACGCCGGGAAAGTATTGAAGAATATAACAAAGCAGATCGCACTGACCTTGCTGCACAAGAAAAACTAGAACTAGATATCTTAGAGTCATACTTACCCCAACAAATGAGCCGAGCGGAAATTAGTGAGCTTGCCATAAAAACAATTTCACAAGTAGGTGCTTCAAATCCCCAAGACATGGGAAAAGTCATGGGCCGATTAATGCCTCAAGTAAAAGGACGCGCCGATGGCCGACTCGTTAACGAGGTCGTCCGCGAACTTCTAACGGGCTGATATTTCACCTGGAAATCAACAAATTATGGATACACTTCCTGCAGCACGCCAGCAACTCCAGGAGACAGTAGGCGAGCTTCGCCTTGGTGTATTTGCAATTATACTGACCCTGGGGATGACCCTCATCCTCTCCTTTAATCTAGCCTGGGCATCACAGGTTGAGGTTTTGGTTGGAGAGCCGGCGCCTGCTGATGTGTTTGCTCCACGTTCCTTATCTTACACAAGTGAATTACTGACAGAACAGGCTCGCCAACAAGCTGCCGATAACGTTTCTGAAATCTACACTCCGTTAAATTTAAGTATTGGCCGGGAGCAGTTAGCTCAGGCTCAAGCAGTTTTTTCCTTCATTGAAACGGTCCGAGCTGATAACCAGGCTTCGCTTGAAGAAAAAACAGCGATCATTCAAGCGATTGATCAAATTGTGATTGATGAATCCGTCGCTCTGGACTTACTGGCGATGAATCAATCAGATTTTGAGATGACCAAGAGTGAGATTACGCGCATAATCGACAATATTATGCGTCAAGAGTTCCAAGAAAATCAGCTTGTAGATTTCCAGCGGCAGGCCGAACGTCAGGCCAGTCTAGGCCTTTCCCAGGCACAAAGAAATGTTGTGACCAATCTGGCTCGCCAGTTTATTGTGGCCACAATCTTTAAAGACGAAGAAGCTACCAGAACAGCGCAGGAAAATGCAGCTGTTCAAGTAGAGCCAGTTACGCGCAGCATTGCCAAGGATCAGCGGATTGTCCGCGCCGGTGAATTGATTACGATGGAGGAAGAAGAACTTCTAGATCAGCTTGGCCTTCTTCGACAGGAGTTAAATTGGCGTGATGTTGCCAGCTTTTTCCTGGTCTCTTTACTTTCTGTGACGTTAATTGTTTTATATTGGAGATTGTTTCACAGTAAACTATGGGATAATGGACGATATCTCTCCGTTCTAGGGGGATTGATTTTATTCTTCACACTGGTCGCTAAATTAATGGCCTCGACCTCCGGCGATTGGCCCCTTCTCTTCCCCCTAGCAGCTTTAGCGATGTTGATCGCAGTTGTCTTTGATATTCGTTTTTCAATGCTGGTGACTACCCTCATTGCGGCAATTTATGGGCTAATCGCTCCGAATTCTCTTCAATTATCCTTGTTTATGGCCGTTGGGGCTTTGATAGCAATCTTTTCCCTGAGGGATTCACAACGAATCGTGGCTTATTTTCGGTCGGGCATTTTTGCCGCGTTTGGCGGGATGATTGTGTTACTCATGTATGCTCTTCCGCAAGAAATTGAGTTAGTTTCGTTGCTGACGCAATTCATATATAGTTTAGGAAATGGGCTACTTTCGGCCGCGCTCACGTTGGTTGGCTTTTTCGCAATTGGAAGTGTATTTGGAATTATTACAACGCTGCAATTGCAAGATCTATCGCGTCTCGATCATCCACTTTTACAGGAGTTGTTACGTCGGGCGCCGGGAACCTATCATCACAGTATTATGGTCGCCAATCTAGCTGAACAAGCGGCCGAACGAATACGGGCAAATAGCACCCTGGTACGTGTTGGCGCGTTTTACCACGATATTGGTAAAATGAACCGGCCGCCTTTCTTTACTGAAAATCAAGAAGGCATAAATCCTCACGATTCTCTCGATCCTTTTACAAGTGCACGGATCATTATCAGTCATGTAGCGGATGGCCTGGTGTTAGCCCGTCGCTATCGTCTGCCCCATCAAATCCAGGATTTTATTGCCGAACATCACGGCGATCGTATTGTAAAGGGGTTTTATCACAAAGCGTGCGCACAGGCGGGAGACAATGCTGACGAGGTAGATATCGAAAAGTTTCGTCATAATGGACCTCGTCCACGTTCTCGCGAATCGGGGATTGTCATGCTGGCTGACGCAGTGGAAGCAACCTCAAGCGCGCTGCGACCCAATACATCCGCGGCGATTGAAAAATTAGTAAACTCAATTATTGATGAAGATGTGATGGAAGGCCAGTTAAACAACTCCGGATTGAGCCTTGGAGATATTGAACGTATACGGCATTCGTTCATTGAAACACTTAAGGGCCGTTTCCACTTGCGGGTTAA
Organism: Anaerolineae bacterium; assembly: GCA_028277515.1. Next base: position 5,305 of record JANQGC010000354.1, on the reverse strand, counting down.
ATATCCAGGAAATGAAGCTTTGGAAGCTCCTGAACCAACGGCTGCGCTGCCCAAACCTGCTGAAAATCCTGAACTACCTTCGACAAAAGCATCAGCAACTCCTCTTCTGCCCCAAGATATTTCTACCAATTAGGTCAAAATGGACTATCAAATTGATATCCTTAATGAAATGGCGCTTGATGATACAATCTTGGGGTTAGTAAGAACCGCCGTGTGCTCGACATTGAGCTATCTTGAATATACTTCAGCTTCATTATCTGTTTTGTTGACTGATGACGAACAATTACAAAAGTTGAATTTTGAATATCGTCAGATTGATTCACCGACGGATGTGTTAAGTTTTACTGTAGGCGAAGTTTTTCCAGGAGAAAATGGTGAGGTTCTTTATCTCGGCGATATCGCTATATCAATCCCGTATGCTCAAAGAGAAGCAAAGAAAAAAGGGCACTTGTATACGGAAGAACTGCAATTGTTGGCCATTCATGGCGTATTGCACCTGGCGGGCTATGATCACCTTAACAAACAAGATAAAGAAGAAATGTGGGCAGTGCAGGAGGGGATACTCGCCGGTCTTGGTTTACAGAGGATTGCCGCATCAATTGAATTATCTAAATGAGCAAAGATCAATCTGAGTTAAATAAGAGAATTAGAAGTTTTCAATATGCGTTTGAAGGCTGTTTCTACGTTTTGAAAACGCAAAAAAATGCCTGGATTCATGCTGTAATTACAATCGGAGTCATTATTTTAGGTGTTTGGCTTGTAATTCCAGGATTTGATTGGGCATTGCTTGTTTTGACTATTACCCTGGTTTGGATGGCTGAGTTTTTTAACACAGCCATTGAAGCAGTTGTGGATATGATGATGCCTGATCCCCATCCATTGGCCAAAATCGCAAAGGATGTGAGCGCCGGAGCTGTATTACTTGTGGCCGTGGCAGCGGTTATTGTCGGTTTGTTGATTCTTGGTCCCCCACTTTGGGCTGTTCTTTTTGTGTAATTGCATTTATGTCGGAAGATTCTTAATCTCCTTCAATTGTTTGTTTTGTTTGTCCCGGGCTGATACAAGCGGGTTTTCCACTCCCCAGTTTAATGAAAACTGGGGATCGTTCCAGGCGACGCCATTTTCATCAACGCCTCCATTAAAATAATTGTCAACAATATATGTCAGGGTAACATCGCTCAGGGCAGCAAAGCCGTGAGCTACACCAACGGGTATAAATAAACCAATTTCATTTTGGTCCCCCATTTCAAAACAATCGGTATTTAAGTAAGTTGTCGAATTTGGCCGGATATCAACTAAACAAGCACGTAGCTGGCCAGTTGGAACATACCAGTAATCAACCTGGTGGTGGTGATAATGTAACCCTCGTAGGACACCTTTTTTGGAGTCTGAGCGATTACATTGAATGATGTCCCAACTTCTTTGCGGAAACCATTCTTTGCGGAAAGTTTCCATGAATCGGCCGCGATCATCAGCAAAGGATTTCAAACGTACAATTTGAACCCCATCAATATTTTCAGAATCTTGGATAAAATCCATTTTCTCCTCTAACTCGTTTTTAAATGATTGCTACTCAGTTTAAATATGGCTAGTTGCGAATGAGATTAGATATAAAAAACCAAAGATTGGCCGGGCGCTCCGCTAATCTACGCACAAAATATGGATACCAGGCGGTACCATATGGGACATACACCCGCATTTTGTATCCTTGATTTACTAAAGATTCTTGAAGATCGCGCCTGATACCATAGAGCATTTGGAATTCAAAATCGCTTGGTAATATGTTGTTTTCTCGAACGTGAGAGATAGTCGCTTGAATCATATTTTCATCATGCGTTGCTACTCCGAGGTATACCCCTTTCTCCAATGCATCATTACCTAATAACATTTTCATTAAATGTATAAAGTTATGGTCCGTATCTGCTTTGTCGGGGAAAGCGACATCGGCCGGTTCCATATAGGCGCCTTTGCACAGGCGGACCCAGGCACCTTCATCAATCAATTCTTGCACATCTTTTTCAGAACGATACAAATATGATTGGATGACCACACCCACATTTTCAAATCCATGTTCATATCGTAATGCATGGAAAATATCTAGCGTGATATCAACAACCTGGCTTTCTTCCATATCAATTCGGATTTTGTTGTTATATGATTGGGCGCACTCAACAAGCATGCGAGCATTGTCCAAAGCAAATTGTTCGTCTAGCTTTAAACCTAACTGGCTTAATTTAATAGATACGTTGGCATTTAAGCCGTGCTGATCGATTTTTCCAAGCAGGCGCAATATTTCATCCCTGGCATCCATTGCCTCATAAATATTAGTTACACTTTCCCCAAGATAATCTAAGGTGACAGCCATTCCTTTATCGTTCAATTCGCGGGTTGCGCGAAGCGCGTCTTCAATAGTTTCTCCGGCGACGAACCGGCGTGCAACCTGGCTGGCTAAAGGCATCCCACTGACCAACGATCTTGCCCAAGATGCATATGAAAGATAGAGCAGCAGGTGCCTGAACCAGGTCTCTCCGAACCGAATGAATAGGAATATTGTCAGTGGGATTAATAGCAGAAATGAAAAAATATATCGACGCCGATTGTTCATTTGTTGCAAACTAACTCCTAGTTACATGCGGTTATGATTTTTATAAGTGGATAAAAATCAGTCTATAAATAATATTCCTCGCCATTGCATAGTTCATTTTAGCATTAGATTTGTAAAGTAAACAAACATAAGGTGGGATATGGTAAAGATAGGAGCGGGGTGAACAAACCTGTTTTTAACTTCGCATAGGCATGTAAACTAGGCATATAAACAAAAACACCTTCTAATTTTCAAATCTAGAGAAAATTAGAAGGCGTATCAACTAATAATTAAATCGAATGCTTTTAATCGCCACCCAGGCTAACCGAAGATCCTCCCGAATCATTATCATCGTCATCAACGACAACCGGTTCGGGCGTTGGTTCAGCAGTCGGTTCTTCCGGAGCAGGTGGGGAAGCATTATCCGGTGCAGGTGCAGGAGCAACCTCAGCCTGTGTTTCACTTGCTGCTTGGCCATCTGCTTCCGCTTGTGCTTGACTATCGTCTCGGAATGGAGGCGGCTCACCCGGCCAGGCAACTTCAATAGCATGACATACTCCCCAGGAGAGCCAGCCATAAGGTGTTCCCGGCGCTGGGTTGAGGATTTTCATTTCAATTGGATCTGCACCCGGACCGGAATAGTAAAAGACTTGGACGTATACGTTCTCGAAGCTGATATCAATGTCTCGAATCCAACCGCTATCTGTCCAGCCGTCTTCAGCATACCATTCGGCAAGGAGTCGGCCGCCGGTTTCTTTTACGACGTAAAGGCCTCGACGTGCTGACTGGCCACCAACATCAAAGTTGATCCGCAGACAAGTTGATTCTCGTGGTCTTCTGGTGGGTGTAGAAGTCGCTTCCGGCGTAGGTGGCGCTTCCGTAGCTGTCGGCGTCATAACAATGCCGGTAGGCGTAGCCGTTGGTGTTGGGGACGGACCATCTGTTGGTGTGGGACTTGGACCTTGAGTTGGAGTTTCGGTTGGTGTAACGGACGGATCTGGTGTGCTGGTACTCGTTGGTGATGGCGTGTTTGTCGGGGTTTCCGTTGGTTCATCAGTGGGTGTAATGATATCAACACAATCGGAAATCCAACCTCCTACACTGTCTCTAGCAATGAATTTTAAATCTCCACTTTCAGGTAGTACGAAATTGCCACTAAAAACCAGGCCTTGGGTTACAGTTTCAACGACTTCACCATTAACTTCAAATGTGTTAATGCGTCCGTCAATATCATCATCAATACCAATATATTCGATGACACAGCCGGCCGGTTTTTGGCCGAGATCAATTTCTTCATCCCAAAGCGCAGGAGGCGAATTGTTGAGACCGCTAATAGACCATACACGCTCTTCTCCAACGCCGGTATAAGATGGTCCGGATTCAAAATCAAATCGATAAGGGAGCCGTTTCACGATAAAATTTTGTGTAGCCCCCACGGTATATTCACCTGGACCCTCGCCTAAAAATTCAATACCTGGAAGCTGGTCACTATCAGCGGTATTATTAACCTGCCGCATTGATTGGACCCAAACTGCCATGACGAGGAATATGAAAATAGTTGCAGCAATTCTTTTCATTGCTGGCCTCCTGAAAAAATACACATTAATGTTGGTTCAAGTTGTTCGTTGTCCAGGATAAAACTACATTCCTTTCCAAAATTAATTATAACGACTTTTTCACGACGAAACGTTATCTTACCGTGAATTTTATGATAAGGGGATTAGATTACGATTCACCTGAAGATAGATTTTGTATTAATTCCTATGATCATGAAAATTATTGACTGCTGAAACCGTGGCCACTTTGTTGAGAACATTTATGAGATCAAACTCTTAAGCTATAATTGTGGAAATTGTTGAGCCATAACTAATAACGAGAGAGGTAGCCAATGACTGAATTAAATGACCATTTTAACGCCCGCGGGATGTTACCGGGAACCAACATTAACTACTATCAATTAAATAAACTGAGACAATATGGCAACGTCGATAGCTTGCCATTTTCAATAAAGGTGATGCTTGAGGCTTTGCTGCGCACTTGTGATGGTTATGAAGTGAGACCGGAAGATGTAATTAAGCTGGTCGGTTGGGGAGAGCGAAGTGGTGCTAAGGATGAATTACCGTTCAAGCCGGCACGGGTGATTTTACAAGATTTTACCGGCGTGCCGGCTGTAGTTGATCTGGCTGCATTAAGGTCAGCAATGGCTCGACTGAATGGTGATCCGCAAAAAATAAATCCAAAGGTGCCGGTGGACCTGGTCATCGATCATTCGGTGCAGGTGGATCGTTTCGGCTCTGCATTTGCCCTTATGTACAATGCGGAGAAGGAATTTGAGCGAAACAGAGAGCGCTATGAATTTCTAAAATGGGGTCGTGAGGCTTTTGAAAATTTCAGGGTCGTCCCTCCTGCTACCGGCATTGTTCACCAGGTAAATTTAGAGTATTTGGGTAAGGTTGTTATGACAAAGGAAGAAGGGGACGGTTTGGTCGCTTTCCCAGATTCCCTTGTCGGTACAGATTCGCACACTACGATGATTAATGGCTTAGGTGTATTGGGATGGGGTGTTGGCGGGATTGAAGCTGAGGCCGTTATGCTCGGCCAGCCCATTTATATGCTGACGCCTGATGTGATCGGCGTTAAGATGGCCGGCAGCTTACCTGATGGGGCAACCGCAACGGATCTGGTTTTATTGGTGACCCAAATGCTCCGCGAAAAGGGGGT
>JANQGC010000333.1 GCA_028277515.1 Anaerolineae bacterium | reverse complement strand
CCCAACCGGCAATCGTCTCCCTCTGCCCCGCCCGTAGCGAGGCAATGCGTTGTACATCCTGGCAGCCAGCCAGTCCATACACACGCAGTCCCAGGTTCGTTTCCGGGGAAAAATCCGGCAGATGGTGCAAAAACAAGTCTCGTACGGCATCCTGTTTCGCTATTCCATCCGCCAGCCGGGCTGCCATGCTGGCCGAGCCATCAACGATAAATTCTATATGCACATTGCTAATGCCCTCGGCTGCCTGGAAAACAGAGACCGCTTGCGAGTCGGGAGTTGCCGTGGATTGGGGTATCTCCAGGACATCGATTTCGGTTATGGATGAAAGTTCTTCTGAAACAGTCGTAACCACCGGCTCTGAATCATTACGCAGCATACTGCCCCCATCAGAATCTTCCCGCAGCCTCCCCCCAAGCAAGAGCGCCGCCGCTGCCAGGATCAAGACGGCCGCGCCCAGCAGGAAAAATAATCGTGTATTGGACGTTTGATGCACCATGTTGCTTGTATTGAAAGTCTACCAATACGCCGGGGAATTCGGGCGTCGTTCCATAATCACAATAATGTCTTGTTCCTATTCTACTTGATTAGATTACAGACAATCTTATGATTTAGAATTAGCCTAGATTTTGTCCCATGTAACACAAATTGCCTAATTTGTGACGTCTGAACAATTTAGGCAATTCCCAGAGGGCACGCTGATTGCGCACATCAATCATTACCAGAAGAAAACCGTTCCATACTAACCGCATGAAATTGGGAGGGCGACAAATATGGTAGCGGGTCCCTCTCCGATTGTGGTTCATCATAATAGACACTGATCGTGGCAGTCCCGTTCACCAAATTCATATTTTTAACTTCCACATGCTTTATGGGCATCCCAGTTCGGTGTTGTAAATCGGATAGAAGGAACATCTCACATTCCGGCTTCAGGAGTTCAATATTGTCGTATACAATTTTCCGCGAATATTCATAATGGAATCCCCACCCTTTCTCCAAAACGAGCAACACCAGGACAACAACCAGATTGACCAGGATCATCAACAGCAGTGATTGTCCATCAAAGAGCAAGGAATTTATCGCAGGTAAGGCGATCAGCGAAAAGAGATATGTCATCTCACGGCTCGGTAAGGTATCCGTCCGGTAGCGCAGCATAGAAAACAAAGCGAACAGGCCAAAACCAACGCCGAGGCTCAATGTTGAATTACCCAAGACGGCCAGCAGAAAAAAAATGATTGTGTTGAAGGCAAGAGAGGTAAATACAAAATTTTTATTGTGACTTTGCGGATAGTAGATAAACCTAACAATCAACAATGCGATGGTGAAGTTTATCAGAAAGCCAATTCCAAGATTAAAAATTGAAAACATAATAATTTACCTCATATTTGCATCCTACGGATACACAAGCGAACCATCCTGATCCATATACAATTGATATCCTTGCCCCGGCTGCATATCGCCGACCTGGTTGATACCAAATTCGGGCCAATACAGTTCGCCATCTCCATTCTTGGCCAGTTTCAACGAGCCGGAAATGCTCCCCAGGGCCTGGTCAA
>JANQGC010000320.1 GCA_028277515.1 Anaerolineae bacterium | reverse complement strand
AACCAGCCGGTTGTGACGCGATTGGGTCGTCAGCTTGAAGGACCGTTTTTTCTTCGGCTGCAAGCCATTTTCGCGCATCAGGCGGGCGACACGGTGCTTACTACAGGGGAAATCCTTCTCCACCAGAGCATGAACCTTACGATAGCCGTAAAGCTCTCGTCCTTCTCGAAAAGCGCTACGGACCATTTTCAGCAGTACCTTGTCTTCTCGCGCACGGCGGCTCGGCTCTCTTCTTCGCCAGGCATAATAACCGCTGGGCGAGACGTGAAGCAGCCGACACATCCGTCGCGCTCCCGACTTCTTTCCATATTGCTCGATAAAGCAAAATCTCACTTGCTTTCCTTGCTGAAGAACACCAACGCTTTTTTTAAGATTTCCCGCTCTTCACGCAGTTGCACCACTTCACGGCGCAGACGCTGCAGCTCCTTATCACTTTCTTTCAAGTTGCCTCGACCGGGAAAGGACTCCTCCTGGTCGCGGAAGTACTGCTTGCGCCAGCGTGAGATGAGCGCCGGATGGATGCCTAAGTTCTCGGTAACCTCCGTGGCAGTGGTTCCTTCTCTCATAGAGAGCCGGACCGCTTCCAGCTTGAATTCTTTGCTATACGTGCTACGCTTTTGTCCCATGGATACACCTCTGTTTTGTAGTATCCACATTGCTTAACTCCCTGTCCACTAAATCCTGGTCAGGTCATAGATGTAACGTGTTTTTTGCAATCAGAGCAAAATATAAATCAATTAATTTGGGAAAAATTTCAAGCAATTTATGGAATTATGGAGGAAGGAGATGAATAATCTAATGAAAGGTGGGAATTGGTTATTCATTTCAACCTTAGTAATTGTTTTAGTTTTAACTATCATAGCATCTGAATTACAATAGCCTTCAGTCAGTGCTGAAACAATACCACCAGTCCTTCTGGACCTTGAAGGAGAACTGTTTTCTGCTGTTGTTGACAAAAATCTAATTTTCTCACGAGCATCAATTCATACAGGCCCAATAACGGGTTGGGCAACAGTATTTGAGGAGGATTTTGAAGAGGGAGTTAACAGCCCACCTTGGTTAAATATTAGTTTAAATAACGGCCCATATTCTTGGGGTGAGGAATCTATTGCCAACTCTCTGGATACATCCTCTAAGATGGTTGTATGGGGAGTAGGAACAGGTACACCTGAATTGGATCCTCAAACTGATGGTTATGCAAATGATGTGAATTCATGGTTAGTTGTTGGCCCTATTGATATGAGCAATGCTGGCGATGGTGTTGTCACTTTTGACTTGTTCCTTGACGCAGTGTCAAGTGTCCCTGGCGATCCAAATAAACCTGGTAACACATTTGCAATGGCTATTTCAACTGATGGTAGCACTTATACCGGGGTTCAAATAATCGATGGCGGAACAGGGAAATGGGAAAGTTTTCAACAAAGCTTGCTGGATTATGTTGGAGAGGAGCAAGTCCGGATAGCCTTTATTTTCAGGAGTGATAACCAACCCAATCCTGATAATAAACTTGGTGCTCTGCTTGATAATGTGGAGATTAGTATTAATAGGGTATTCAATGTTTATTTGCCAATTTTAAACTTTTTCCCGACACCCAAATTTTTAGGACCAAATGAAGAAGAACCAAACAACAAATGGGATCAAGCAAACGGACCAATTGTTTCAGGAATTAACTATCGAGGAAATTTTTCTTTCAATGGCGATATCAATGATTATTTCTACTTCTATAAAAACAATCATGGAATCATCGACATACACTTGTCAGATATCCCAAGTGGTCAAGATTATGACTTAATACTACTTGATGGTAACCTCGAAATCATTAAGGATTCGGGACGTCTTGGAAATCGCGAAGAGTCAATTACTATTGATATTCCAAATGGTCTCTATTTTGTCTGGGTTTTCAATTCTACCGGCGAAACTAATTCAAATAAGTATAATTTAATAGCAATTTATGAATAGCTCAAGGAAACTTTACAGGTGTACTAGCCCGTCCAAACATCCGTGATGAGGCAAGTTGCTAGTAGGATAAAAATAAATTGTTTTTTTGATTGAAAGACTTGCAATCAAGTTGAAATTCAACCCTCCTCCGATTTACGCATATTAAAATTGTGATATTCGATGAATACAAATTGGTGGTGTATTGGAGTATGAACTGAACGTATAGGTTTGATTTATACTTTTGAGTAGAAAGGCTCGAATACATTCAAAATTTGGCTTCTTAAATAGATCTTTGCTCATCTTAACCTTCGCTTATAATTTTTTGATATATTCGTACCATAAGTACTTTACAAAAATTGGGCTATCAGTTAGCTGAACCTATATGGTAAAGCATTGGAATTTATAGGTAAAAGAAATTTTGCAAAAATCATGAAGATCAGTCATTATGGTTATGTGAAAGATGCTTAACAATAGAGAGGTCTTTTTCGTAAAAAAGGAATTTAGTATCATTTTTACGTTATACTATTTGTATGTTTTCCTTTTTGAAATTCTGACTTGAGAATCCAAGACTGTTTCCCATTAATTCAAAATGTGTTTCTAATGCATAATCGGCCATTTTTTGCCAGTTAATGTCATCAATCGGCTTTCCAAACGGAAATTAAAAAAATATGCAGAGGTTATATTAGCCTAAATGGAGTGTTCAATGTCGGTTAAATATAATGTTTGAATAGGTATTACTAGGAGTAATAAATGGCGAAGCGACGGCCGAAAGGCGAAGGCACTGTATACTTTAACGATCAAAATAATCGTTGGATCGCCCAAGTTCCGCTGCCGAATGGTAAACGTAAAAGTAAATCCTTCAAAAAACAGCGCGAAGCTGTAAGTTGGAAAATTGAGCAATTGAACAGGCTTCGTGAAGGAATTTACGTAGGTGATGACAAACTTCGACTTGGGAAATTCTTAGACCGGTATATGCAAGATGTAGCCAAAAACTCACTTCGACCGAGAAGCTATGAACGACACTACTCATTAGTCAGAAATCATATCAAGCCAGAACTTGGGAACATAAAACTCAATTCTCTCAGACCCGATCAAGTTCAATCATTTTATACAAAGAAGCTAAACGAGGGGCTTTCCAAAAGGACAGTCCAGTACATACATGCAGTATTGCATAAGGCTTTGGATCAGGCTTTGAAGTGGGGATTAGTCGTTCGCAACGTTACCGACCTTGTTGAAAAGCCAAAACCGAAAAGAAAAGAATTCACTACCTGGTCGGCCGACGAAGTGAATCGATTCCTTGAAGCTGTTTCCGATCACCGTTGGTATCCTATTTACACCTTGGCTGTTTACACTGGTATGCGACAAGGTGAGATACTAGGTCTTCATCGCGAGGACATGAATCTTGAGAAAGGTGTCATTAATGTAAGACATCAGATTAGCGTAATCCCTGGACAAGGTCTCGCTATCAGCGAACCGAAGAGCGAAAAAGCTCGACGGCCGATCACATTACCACCAACTGCCCTCGACAAATTGCACACGTATTTTGAATTGATAGGCGTCGACTCTGGGCTTGTTTTTACTACATCAACAGGAAATCCAATATCTCCCAGAAATATCCTGCGACACTTCAAGTCGGTTGTGAAAGAAACTGGTCTTCCGGAAATTCGATTCCATGATTTACGCCATACACATGCCACGCTCCTGCTAGCAGCTGGTGTTCATCCGAAAGTGGTTCAAGAGCGTCTTGGTCATTCCCAGATATCACTGACGTTAGACACTTACTCGCACGTCATTCCCTCACTGCAAACGGAAGCGGCCGATCAGTTTGAAGCAATTCTAGGATAAGCAAATATTTGCTTATTATTTGCTTATAGAATGGAAATCATGGAAATATCGGAAATTAGGAGATTTCTAGAGGTAGATCTACCTCTAGGAAATGGAAATAATGGGCATATTTTACTCTTTTCTCTCGGACTTCTAATCCGTAGGTTGAGGGTTCGACTCCTTCCTGGGGTACTATGAAATAGTCAGACCTGTTGCTGCTTTGAATGCATAAGTGGGAACGGGTCTTTTTTGTTGAGATAAAAAATGACGATAAAGATATTTACGGTAGAAGAAATGGTCGCCGCGGAAAAAGCGGCCGATGCCTCAGGCGTCAGCTACGATCAAATGATGGAAACCGCCGGCAGGTGTGTGGCTGAGGCAATTATCGAGCGATTTGATGCTGAGAGTGCGCAAATATTAATCCTGGTTGGACCGGGCAATAACGGAGGCGATGGTCTTGTAGCCGGGAGATACCTGGCCCTGGCCGGCGCAGATGTCTTTTTTTATCTTTATAAGCCGCGCGATATCAATCTGGACAGGAATTATGCATTGGTTAAGCAGATGAATTTGTTTGTTCTGCAAGCGGATGAGGATGAGGATTACCAGCAACTGCGGCTTTTGACTGAAAACTGCGATGCGCTCATTGATGCGTTGCTGGGAACGGGTGTCACCCGTCCAATAGGAGGCGATCTGGCCGGGTTGATGGGAGCGGTTCATGATAGTTTAGAAGACTGCGCCGATCATGATTGGGAATTTGACCGCTTAACCAGCATTGCCGATTTTGAACGGGAAGTCATCAAAGCCAGCCGGCCATTTATCACGGCCGTAGATTGTCCAAGCGGCTTAAATTGTGACAATGGAGCACTTGATCCGCTGGTTGTTGGGGCTGATCTGACGGTCACCTTTGCCGGGCCAAAACGAGGCCATTTTATGTTCCCCGGAGCATCGGCTTGCGGCGAGCTGGTGGTTGCCGACATTGATATTTCAACCAATCTCCCGCCGGTTGCCGGGGTTTCGTTGGAACTGGCGACAGCAGAAATGGCTGCTCATCTTCTGCCAAAACGAAACCTTGATGGGCATAAGGGGACCTTTGGTACAGCGCTCATCGCCGCCGGGTCGCATCATTATTGGGGTGCGCCTTTCCTGGCTGCTCAAGGCGCTTATCGCGCCGGGGCCGGATTGGTTGCCCTGGCCGTTCCCAAGGCTATTCGGCCGACCATCGCCGGCCAGATGCCGGAAGCTACTTACCCGCCGGTCGATGAGGAAAATGTATTGTCTGAAGCCGCGGTGCAAAAGATTATGGAGATGGCCGGTTCGTTAAATAGCGTCCTGGTGGGGCCAGGGCTAGACTCTGCCCGGCAGTTTATGCATGAATTGATGGCGCAGATGCTTCATCTGGCTAATTCAGATCCTGCGGGGATTCCATTGGTTATTGATGCCGATGGTTTAAACATCATTGCCGGGTGGGCAGAGTGGCCGGACAAATTACCCGTACACACCATTTTAACACCCCACCCTGGCGAGATGGCCCGCCTGATGGGGGTTGAACTGGCCGAAATTCGTGATGCTGACCGGGTTGAAATTGCCCGATCAAGCGCTAAAAGCTGGAACCACATCCTTGTGCTGAAAGGGGCATATACGGTGGTGGCTGCTCTGGACGGCCGCTGTACCTTGATTCCCTTCGCCAATCCGTTGTTGGCTGTCGGTGGCAGTGGTGATGTGTTGGCCGGGATTATTACCGGATTGCTGGCCCAGGGGTTGCGGCCGTATGAAGCGGCCGTATTAGGCGCTTACATGCATGGCGCTGCTGCAGAACTGGCTTATTCTCAATTTGGAGATGCCGGGATGCTTTCCGGCGAGTTGGCTGCCTGGATCCCTAAAGTACGGCAACGGTTATTAGGTCAAGAAATAACAGAGTAGATTAACCAATCTCCTGCCAGTCGGTTGGTAGTAACCGCTTCAGCGGTTTCACGGCTAAAGTCGTGACTACAAACTCGATTCGGGATTTGTATGGACGCCGTTTTGTTCTTCAAGGACGAAAACGGCCGTTTGGGCTAACAGGTTGTTGAAATAATGCTTTCTTCGCCGTCCCGATAAATAAACCTGGTTGCGGATGGTAAATCCTCTTTCCTGGCAAAAATCAATAAAATCTGTGACAGTGGATGCCTGCCAGCGCGGGGCTTGATGCCAGCTTTGTGGTTGGTCGGGGGCTTGTGGAATTCGGCCGCGAAAAAGGAACTGAAGGCGCGAGCGCCAGAAACCCCAGTTGGGAAAACTGACGATTGCCTGCTGCCCAACCCGCAGCATTTCTTCCAGGATCATGCCCGGATCATCGAGATAGCGTAAGGTTTGGCTTAAAATCACCCTGTCAAAGCTTTGATCGGGATAATCGGCTAATCCCTCTTCCAGGTTTCCTTGACGAACGCTCAACCCCCTACGTACACAGGCTAACACGCCTTCCTCGCTGATTTCGATCCCCCTGCCCATCACATTTTTAACTTGAATTAAATGAGCCAGGAGTTCCCCTGATCCGCAACCCAAATCTAGCACTTTACAGTTTCGAGGAACAAGTTCTGAGATAGCTTCAAGATCGGGCCTTAGGGTCGATGATAACGGGGCGCTTCGGTCACGCATGGTGTTTTATCGAATCATTTCCGCTGTGTTGGGGGGAGCGATATTCTCTTCTCGGATCAGCCGGTGCAGAAAACTCTCTAAAAGGCGGGTCATCGTGCCCACTTCTAACAAAAATGCATCATGACCCCAGGTGCTTTCAATATCGAGGTACGTTACATCGGCTCCTACAGCGGTGAGGGCGGTAACCAACTCCTTGCTGTGGTAGGTAGGATAAAGCCAATCGCTGGTAAAACTGACCACCAGGTATTTAATTGCGGTTGAATGGGTAAAGGCGGCAGCCAATGACCCGCTGGGCTGGGTTAAATCAAAGTAATCCAGCGCCTTCGTCACATATAAATAAGAATTGGCGTCAAAGCGGCGTGTGAAGTTGTTGCCGTTGTATTTTAGATAGCTTTCAATGGCAAATTCCGTTTGAAATTCGTAACCGTATTGCTCCAAAGATTGCAGTCGACGGCCGAATTTCTGGTGCATTGCTTCTTCGCTAAGGTATGTGATATGCCCCACCATGCGCGCTACTGCCAAACCGGCGTCCGGTTTTTGGACCTGGCCGTAATAGTCACCACCGTTCCAGGATGGATCGGCGTAAATAGCCTGCCGTCCCACTTCGCTGAAAGCGATGAGCATGGGACTGTGCCGCGCGGTTGTCGCCAATGGGATGGCTGATTTCACTCTCTGAGGATGGTGCGCCGCCCATTCCAGGGCTTGCATGCCGCCCATTGAACCCCCCGTTACACAGAGCAACTGATCGATTCCCAGGTAATCAATCAGCTTTACCTGGGCACGGACCATATCGCCAATGGTGACCACGGGGAAGTTCAGACCGTAGGGTTGCCCGGTGGCCGGATCGATGCTCATTGGCCCGCTTGATCCGTAACAACTGCCTAAGGTATTGCTGCAGATGACAAAAAAGCGGTTGGTATCAAACGCTTTGCCAGGACCTATAGCTTCATCCCACCAGCCTGGTTTCTGATCATCTGGCGAGTGATAGCCGGCAGCATGGGCGCTGCCGCTTAAGGCATGCAGAATGAGGATGGCATTGGATCGCGCTTCGTTCAATTGGCCATAGGTTTCATAAGCTAATGTAACCGGTTGTAAAGATGCGCCGCTTTCAAGCTCAAAAGGTTCATCTTCAGCAAATGTAAAGGTATGGGTTTCGACAAGTCCTACGGAATCTGTGGGAAACATAAGCAGATCTCCAGGAAACCCGGCAGGTGATTAGACCTGCCGGGTTCGGTTATCTAATGAGATTACGCGAGTGCCTGGTCCAGGTCCCAAAGAATGTCTTCAATATCTTCAATCCCGACGCTCAAGCGCACAAAATCTGAGGTCACACCCGCTTGCCCCAATTGGGATTCGTTCAGTTGGCTGTGTGTCGTACTCGCCGGATGAATGGCCAGGCTGTTAGCGCCGCCGACGTTGGCTAAATGGCTGAATAGTTTGAGTTCGTTGATGAACTTCTCACCGGCTTCGCGCCCGCCTTCGATGCCGAAACCGAGGATTGCACCCGGACCCTTGGGCAGGTACTTCTTGGCTCTTTCATGATCTGGGTGGCTGGCTAAACCGGGATAGCAGACCCAGGTGACCGCCGGGTGATTTTCCAGATACTCAGCGACGGCTTGAGCATTGGACACATGCCTGTCCATCCGTAAACTCAAGGTTTCTACCCCTTGTAAGGTGGTCCAACTGTTAAATGGTGATTGGCAAGCACCGACATCACGTAAGATTTGAACCCGCGCTTTTAGAATGAAAGCTGGTGGGCCGAGATCGGCGTAGACAAGTCCATGATAAGAGGGATCAGGTTCTGTGAAATTGGGAAAACGGCCGCTCGTCCAATCAAATTTACCGCTATCGACGATGACGCCGCCAATGGTTGTGCCATGCCCGCCAATGAACTTAGTTGTGCTGTGCGTGATGATGTCCGCACCCCAATCAAAGGGCCGGCATAAATAAGGGGTGGCAAAGGTGTTGTCTATGAAAAGCGGAATGTTATGTGCCTGGGCGATATCGGCCACTTCCTCGAAATGGAATACCTTGATATCCGGGTTACCCAATGTTTCGCCGTATAAAATTTTTGTATTGGGTCGAATCGCTTCTGCAAATGCTTCCGGATTTCCCGGATCGACAAAGGTAACATCAATTCCCAGCCTGGGAAACGTATAACTAAACTGGTTATACGTTCCGCCGTAAAGGCGACTGCTGCTGACGATGTGATCGCCGGCGCTGCACAATGTCAAAATAGCCATCGTTTGCGCACCATGCCCGCTGCTTGAGGCCAATGCCCCGACGCCCCCCTCAAGCTGGGCGATGCGCTGTTCTAACACATCCGATGTGGGGTTCATGATACGCGTATATATATTGCCAAACTCTTTCAGAGCGAACAGGTTAGCGGCATGTTCCGTATTTTGGAACTGGTAGCTTGTGGTTTGATAAATGGGTAAAGCTCTGCTGCCCGTTGTGGGGTCGGGCTGCTGGCCGGCGTGAAGCTGCTGCGTGGTAAAACCAAATTGATGACCATTACTATTTAAATCTGACATGATTGATTCTCCTTAAGATTAATTACACTGATACAAAAATCAATTGCACAGAAATTTGACAACTTTTCACTTGATATATGGGAGAAAACCTTTAACAAAAGTTGTCAAATTTTAGGTAACACAATAAAAAATCTCTGTCTGATAAGACAGAGAGACGGGAATAAATCTGGATTGTAACGCTTATGGGCTGTTACGTTGCGAGCGGGACACGAACCTGTCTTCTCTCATCTTCCAGAATTACTCTGCCGGAATTGGCACCCAGGCGTGATAGGTTTTTCTCCTTACCTACACCGGGTTGCCGAGGTTTCATTGGGCCGGTCCCTCCACCTCTCTGGATAAAAGTGACATTTATGTAATTGTTGGGCAACACTATAAACGCTCTCGCTTATCTTGTCAACTGTAAATTTATCTAAATTCAGATTGACCCTATTGGTGATTTGTGCTAATCTGTATTATATAACTTGTTATTTGCAGGAAATTGAGATGGTTAGCAGTAAAGTTGTGCAAAATTTAGATGGGTTATTACTTGGTGGTACAGGTCTGTACCGCTGGAGTTCGCCTGTCTTTCCGACTTTCTGATTTCCTTTAACTAATTTTTTCAGAAACTGCCACAGGTGCTCCGGCCCTGTGGCTTTTTTATTTCTTAACTAAACGGCCGCAGGATGATTCCAGCGGCCGTTTTTTTGTTCGTTTTTCTAAACAAGGTGCAACATGAAAATCTTCTATATTTTTCTCCTCTTACGTAGCCCGGCAGCCAAATCTGAATAGGTGGCGGTGCAAGCCTGACACGCAACGGTTGCCGGGTATGAATAGCAAAATAATTCGGGCTGTTTTAGGTTTTAAGAAGACCGGCAACTGATTGCCGCCATTTATTGAGAGGTAAATTGTGATGAATAACAAAATGAACGGAGAAATTAGTGTCGATTTTAAATCGATTGAGGCCAGGTGGCGACCATACTGGCAAGAAATAGACCTGTACAAAACGGGTGATGATTCGGAGAAACCCAATATTTATATCCTGGATTATTTTCCATATCCTTCTGGAGAGGGGCTGTCTGTTGGCCATTGCCGCAATTATGTTCCGACCTGTGTTAGTTCCCGATTCTACCGCAAGAGAGGATATAACGTTTTGCATCCCATGGGTTGGGACGCCTTTGGACTTCCAGCGGAAAATTATGCGATCAAACATAATATCCATCCCAGTGAAAGTAGTGCGAAATTTTCGGCCACGTATCGGCGTCAGATGAAGCTGATCGAATGTTCTTATGATTGGTCCCGCGAATTCACCTCTACCGATCCCGATTATTACCGCTGGACCCAGTGGTTTTTCCTGCTGTTACATAAACGAGGGTTGGCTTACAGGGCGGAAGGCAGCCAATGGTTTTGCCCGCACGATCACACCATATTGGCCAATGAGCAGGTAGAAGACGGCCTCTGCTGGCGCTGTGGAACGCCCGTGGTTCGCAAAAAGTTGGAGCAGTGGTACTTCAAAATAACGGAATATGCTGACAGATTGCTGGATGATCTACAGACGATTGATTGGCCGGAATCGATCAAAGCAGCACAACGCAATTGGATCGGCCGATCGGTCGGAGCGGAAATACGATTTCAAGTCGATGGATCGCAAAAAGAAATTCGCATATTTACAACGCGACCGGACACTTTGTATGGAGTTACTTTCATCGCCCTGGCCCCTGAGCATCCGATGATATTGGATCTATGTGCCGCTGACCGGGCAGCGGTTGTTGATACCTACGTCCAGGCATCAATGCGGCGGACGGAAATTGATCGTTCAGCAGATAAGGGTCAAAAGACAGGGGTCTTCAGCGGCGCGCATGTGGTTCATCCCTTGAATGGTACATTGATCCCGATCTGGATTGCTGATTATGTGCTGCCCAGTTACGGAACAGGGGCTATCATGGGTGTTCCCGCACATGATGAACGAGATTATGAATTTGCTCAATCAAATAATTTGCCCATCGTTCGTGTGATCCGTCCGGATAAAGAAGTGGATGAACCTATTTATACCGGTCATGGTGTCATGGTGAAGTCCGGTCCATATAACGGCGAGTTTTCATTGCTAGCAGGGGAGGCGATGCTGGAAAGACTACAATCACGCGGATTGGCGCACAAAACTGTCAGCTATAAAATGCGCGACTGGTTGATTTCCCGCCAACGTTACTGGGGCGCGCCGATTCCCATCGTCCACTGTCCCAAATGTGGGGTCGTCCCCGTGCCTGAAGCAGATCTGCCGGTACGCCTGCCCGACATTGCTGATTTCAAACCTTCTGAAGATGGGCGTTCGCCCCTGGCCCGGGCGGAAACATGGGTCAATACACAATGCCCCAACTGTCATGGTCCGGCCAGGCGCGAGACAGACACCATGGATGGATTCGCTTGTTCTTCCTGGTATTTCCTGCGTTTTGCCAGTCCCCATTATCAAGAAGGTCCGTTTGAAGAAGCATCAATGCGGCGCTGGATGCCTGTTGATTCTTATGTGGGTGGGACGGAACATGCAGTGATGCATTTGTTGTATTCTCGATTTTGGACCAAGATTATGTATGATGCCGGGTTGGTGCCTTTTACCGAACCATTTAGCAGCCTGCGCAATCAAGGGATGATGTTGTCTGCTGATGATGGCCGAAGAATGTCTAAATCCAAAGGGAATATCGTCACCCCCGATGAGGTGGTCGCCAAACATGGGACAGATGCCCTGCGCATGTATGTATTGTTCCTGGGTCCCTTTGAAGCCGATTCGACCTGGGATGAGCGAGGAATCAAGGGTGTCAGACGGTTTTTGAATCGCTATTGGCGGCTGGCGAATGATGCACCCACCGGAATAAGCAGCGGGAAGTCATTTGATTTGCGTGCGTTTGAATTGGAAAAACGGCACGTCATCGAAAAGGTAACGACGGATATAGAACGGTTCCGGTTTAATACGGCCGTTGCTGCGCTGATGTCATACCTGAATTTCTTGATCAAAGCGCGGGACAATGGGTTGAGCAAAGATCAGTGGCATTCTGCTTTGACCACTTTGACGCTGCTGCTGTGTCCCATCGCGCCGTTCATCACCGAAGAAGTCTGGCAAACGATCCTGGGTCATGATGAATCGGTTCATCTGCAGCCTTGGCCAACAATTGATGAGGATCAAGTACGGAAGGAACAAATTACCATTGTTGTTCAGGTGAACGGCCGGGTGCGCGATCGCATGAAGGTGGCAGAGGGGGTCGATAATGAAATTTTGCAAACGCGAGCGTTGAGCCGATCGGCCGTTCAAAGCCACATCAATGGCAAGGAGATTCGTAATATCGTTGTCGTTCCTGACCGGTTGATTAATATCGTTGTTTAATTAAGTTAATGTGACAGTCACTTTGGTCAATATTTGAATAGCAATACGGGTAATAAAGTGACTGTCACTTGTTGAGAAACATTGTGAACAAACCAGTAGGCAACAATTTTATTCTTGCCTCCAGCCCATAGATAAGGCGGTGTCCAAACCTTCATAAGATATTTGGATCCGATAATGGGCGCTGGTCGGCGAACCGCAATTAGCCGTCACCGGGATATCTGTCATCTCGGAGCTTTCGACTTGCAGTCCCGCTGCGACCAAAGTAGCCACGGATTCGCTCAAATCTCCATACCCTTCGATTGTCCCCTCTTCACATTGGGTGCCAACAGGGCGGATTATCCATACCAGGCCTCCCGGATAAGGATCAACCGTGGGTGGAAATGTGGGCGGCGGCGGATATCCCGGCTCATTTGTTGGCGCTTGTGGCGGAGCTGGTTGGGAACCAGGATAAGAGCTTGGAAGCGGGGATTCTGCCGGTGGCGCAAGGGGAGTCGCTGTGGGTCCATTCTGTGGATTAAGTGCTTCATCAGGGGCAGGACCTGGTGTTGCCGTTGGCCCAGCGGGTGGTGCAGTGCCGCAGGCTGCCAGCATAAAAATAAGCAATAAAAAAGGAAACCATTGTGTAAAAAGCCATCTTTTCATACTTGTTCAACCTCACATGATGATTTTACCGCTAACAGTTTTAACGTGGTAGAATGCGACATTAAAATTAACATAGGAGTGAGAAGTATGCGAAAGATATGGCTTTTGTCTATCCTGTTCCTACTGGCGGCTTGCCAGGCAGGAGGCGGCGCTCCCACAGAGAGCCAAACGAATACGGAACCAGAAACGGACGAATCAACGACAACCTCTGATTCAGCTTCGGGGTCGGATTCTGAAGATGCACCGGTCGTTGTTGCACCGTCTAATCCTTTGAATAACGATATTACGATAGGTGAAAATCCTGCTCAAGCGAGTGTTGTTCGCGCGCGCGATTGGACCAAAGGGGCGGAGGAGCCTCTTGTCACGATCATTGAATACGGTGATTTCCAGTGACCGGGGTGTGCAGGGTTTGCTCTCCTGCTTGAGCGTCTGGTAGACGCTTATCCCGAACAGGTTCAAATTGTTTATCGTCATTTCCCCTTAAACAGAATTCATCCAAATGCCCAAAAAGCAGCCGAAGCGGCTGAAGCAGCCGGTGCGCAAGGTGCGTTCTGGCCTTATCATGATGAACTTTATGAAAATCAGAGTGAATGGGCCAGCCTTAGCGAAGCAGAAGCCCGAGAGTGGTTTATTGACCTGGCTGATGATTCAGGTCTGGATGTTGATACATTTACCTCAGAACTCGATAGTGGTGTGTACGCCGACTATGTAACCCGCCTGGAAACAGAAGCGGTTAATCTTCAACTACCAGGAACGCCGGCGGCCTTGGTCAATGGTGAAATTGTTGCCGGCCAAGGTCTGCCCATTGATTTCACGGTTTGGGAAAATTTCGTCAGGTCCCTCGTTGCTGTGCAGTCCCTGGAGGAGATGCAGTATGATGCGGCCCCTGAGATGTCTATAGAAGATGGAAAAGGGTATTTAGCACGGGTCGAGATGGAAAGCGGGGATGAATTTGTCATTGAACTGCTGCCGGAATCCGCCCCGCAAACGGTCAATAGCTTTGTGTTCCTGGCCAATGAAGGTTGGTTTGATGGGGTCACTTTCCACCGGGTGCTGCCCGATTTTGTGGCTCAGACGGGCGATCCTTCTGGCACGGGCATGGGTGGTCCCGGTTACCAGTTACCAAATGAGATCGACCCCAATCTATCCCATGATTCCCCTGGGATGGTTGCTATGGCTAATACGGGTCCTGATACGAATGGCAGCCAGTGGTATATAACTCTCGGACCGGTGACGCACCTGGATGGCGGTTATACCATCTTCGGCCGTGTCCTGGAAGGGCTGGATGTCGTGCAGGCTATTACCCCACGTAACCCGGAGACAAATCCCCAGGCCCCTGAAGGGGACCGCATACAATCAGTTACGATTGAGGTGGTTGAGTAATACAATTTTTTATGCCAGGCATGTTACACGTGCCTGGCATTTTTTAATGGAACCAAGAAGGGCTTAACGTCGTCTTGGAAGTATGAGATATTTCAATCTGTTTTCCGCTTCCAAAAATATCATGCGCAAATTTAAGTCCATCATCCTGTTTATTCTCTTATTGATGCTGCCGGTTGTTTCCTGCAGCATGCCCTCGCTGCCTAGCATCCCTAACATTCCTTTCTTAACAGATTCTGTTCAACCAACACCGGATGTTGGGGCGGGGCAAATTGAGGATACGCTTGCTTTGCTTGCTCCCGCATTTGCCACCAGTTTGCAGCCGGGAGAAACGGTGCCGGGAACCGGGTTGACCTATGTCGGCCGTTCCGGTGACGCCTTTGAAGTTTCCATTGATGGCTTAAATGCATTCAAGCGAACAGGGGATTCATTTTACTGGAGCGGCGTCATCGCCCCCGGCGTCTTCGCAAACTACAAACTGCGCCTGACCACTTCGTTTTTTGGCGGGCTGCCGGTTGCCGGACCCGTGGAACTTCTTGTCCTATTCCCTGAGCCGGTAGAACTATCTGAAATTGGGGAGCTTAACGAACAATATCATTTCAATAATTTGTTCGTTGATTACAAAGTCCCTGTGGGCAGCCAGGTCCCGGGCACAACGTTATTTTATGAGGGATTGGAAGGCCAGGGAACGGGTGATCAAGGGAATCAACTGGCTCGATTCGGCGGGTTAAGTGGTTATCCTTACCTGGCTGTAGGGGATTCCCTGGTCTGGAACGGCCGTCTGCGCGATAATGTTCTGGTTCGATATAATCTACGCACGCTCTCGTTTGATGAAGAGCAGATTCATCTGGTTGGAACAGGTGATTTATGGATAATTAACTAGAATATGGTTCAATCGACGCATACGCGACCGGCCGAACCACTGGTGCGCAAAAATTCATTTCGCGGTCGGCCGGCTTACCGTGATCCGATTATCCCTTTTAACGAGGCAAAAACTAAACTTCCGGTCCCAATTCTACCCGAACACAGCGAATGGGTTGAGTTGTATTGGCGCACCTGGGAAATGGCCTGGTCCAATCTTCACCTTCCTAAGCGAGCCGGCAGTCTCATAGCCGGGTATTTGCAAACTGAAGAGGGAAAAAGTATTCGCATGTGGGACACTTTATTCTCCACGCTTTTTGGGGTATATGGACGGCGCGCTTTTCCATTCATTAAGGTCATCAACAACTTTTATAGCAAACAACATGATGATGGTTCGATCTGTCGAGAGATCGACAGTAGTGATGGCTCGGACTTATATGCTCCATTTGATCCCGATGGCACAGGTCCGAACATCATGGCCTGGGTAGAATGGCGACATTACCGTATTTCTGGTGATGAACAACGATTAAGCGAAGTGTTTGGACCTTTATTGGCTTACCATCGTTGGTGCAGCGCCAACCGATCCTGGCCGGGCGGACTGTATTGGGCTACCGGCATAAGCAGCGAAATGGGCGAACAGCCGCGTGTGCCGGGGGGAACGCATCACCACCAGCACTGGTCCTGGATAGATGCCAGTATGCAGGCTGCTGTTAATTGCTTGATCTTAGAACGGTTGGCCAATATGTTGGGAGAGGAGGATTATGCAGCCGAATTAGCAATTGAGCACAGGCGTCTTAAGGAGGCGATCAATCTTCAATTGTGGAACCCGGAAACATCATTTTTTCAAGACATTGATGAACGTGGCCAATTTAGCACGGCTAAGAGCATTGGCGCCTATTGGGGTTTGCTGGATAAATCACTTATTTCCGAGGAGCGATTGAAGCTTTTTCTACGCCATTTGCGGGAAGTGGGTGTATTTAAGACAAAGCACCGTATACCGACGCTGTCCATGGACAGCGTCGGATTTGATGAAACCAGTGGTGTCGTTCTGCCACCGGCGAATTTTATGGTCCTAAAAGGATTGAACCAAGTTGGAAAGGCAGGACTTGCCCATTCAATTGCGACCAATCATTTGCAGCATGTCGCTGAAGTATTTGAGCATACGGATACACTCTGGGAATATTATGATGCCCTGGAAAGCGCACCCGGAAGCGCAGCCCGGCCGAATTTCGTGGGTTGGACAGGGTTATCCACCATCGCCACGCTATTTGAGGATGTGATTGGAGTGAAGGTTGATTGGCCAACCCGGCATGTGGTTTGGAACCGCCGTCTAGAGACTGATCGTCATTATGGCGTGCAGAATTTTCCGCTTGGTAAAAATGGCACCCTGAGCTTAATGGGAGACAAGAAGCAGATTACGGTTTCGACAGATGTTCCATTCACGCTGGTCGTTCATGACCAATCTCTTGACTTAAAAGTACCCTTGTCGGCGGGTACGAGAGAAATAGATTTAACTTGAGGAAAGTCCGGGAAGCTGGGGCTGATAATCGACTGAACTGCGGAGGGGGTGATGACCACCCGGGTAACTGTTGCGACTATCAATTTACATGGCCGGTCTGACCGGTGGGCGGAACGGCGTCACCTGCTCATCGGCCGCATGGTGGAAACAACGCCCGATCTGATTGGCCTGCAAGAAATTTCTATGCCCATCCGCCAGGGGAAATGGTTGTGCCACCAAATTAATTTTCGGTTGACCGGATCATCCAAAAAACCGTACCGGCTGGTTGAAAAACGGCGTCACCATTTGATTAAAGGTTATTCGGAAGGGGTGGGGGTGTTGACTCGCCTGCCACTCCTGTATCATGATAGCCTCAATTTGGGCTTTGGGGGCAGGGTGGCCTTACGGGTGCACGTTGAACTACGCTCGCATCAAACGATGGATTTTGTCTCGACGCTCCTGCACCCAGTCCCATATGAAAAAGAAGCGCGTGAGGAGCAGGGCTTAAAATTAATGGGCTGGCTGCAAAGTCACAAGCATGTGCCGATCCAGGTCATCGTCGGCAGTTTCAACGAGGCGCCTGGCGGGCTGGCGATTCAATATATGAAGCAATCCTTTCGATCCGCTTATGAGGCGTATTTCGGCCGCGAACCACTGGCAACCTATCCCACGGCATTAAGCTCCTCGGCTCAAATGGCGACCTGCCTTGATTATATTCTTGTTTCACCGGCCGTTCAGAGTGTGGCCGAAGCCCAAATATTTTGTGACCAACCTTCATTAGAAGATGATACACTTTATCCATCAGATCACGTGGGACTCATTGCCACGTTAGAGGTATGAAAATATGAACCCAACCATTTCAATTGTTGCGCCGGTCTTTAACGAGGAAGAAGTTTTGCATGAACTCCATCGCCGTGTTGCTGAGGTCATGGATCAAACCAGGGAAACCTGGGAGCTGGTGTTGGTCGATGACGGCAGCAAGGACCGCTCGGCCGAAATTATTGCTGAACTACATGATCTTGATGCCCGCGTAGGCGGTGTCAGCTTTTCGCGCAATTTTGGCTTTCAAATTGCTGTGACCGCCGGGCTGGACCATGCGCGGGGCAAGGCGATCATTCTGACGGATGCCGATCTACAGGACCCGCCGGAAGTGTTTCCGCGTATGATTGCCAAATGGCGCGAGGGGTATGACGTGGTATACGGGGTCAGAGCCAGCCGTGAGGGGGAGACCTGGTTCAAGCTGTTTACGGCCAAACTTTTTTACCGGATCATCTACCGTATCACCAGTGTGGATATACCCCTTGACACCGGAGATTTTCGCCTTATTGACCGCCGGGTGGTAAACGCCATTCGGCGCATGCCTGAGCGCAACCGTTTCCTGCGCGGCATGGTTCCCTGGGTGGGTTTCAAACAGACCGGTATCGAATACGAACGCCAGTCTCGTTTTGCCGGAGAATCGAAATTTAGCAGCGTGAGCCAGATGCTGCCTTTTGCGGTGGATGCGGTGACCAGCTTTTCATATTTCCCGCTGCGCATTGCCACTTATCTGGGTTTCGCGATGGCCGCCCTTAGTGGTTTAGCCATTTTGACGGTTGTTTTACTGCGTCTCTTCGGGCCGCAAGAACCGCTGACCGGGCAAGCCACAACTTTGGTCACTGTCCTCTTTCTAGGTGGGGTTCAGCTTATTTCTTTGGGGATTATTGGAGAGTATTTGGGCCGGATTTACGATGAGGTAAAAGAACGGCCGTTATATCTTGTCGATAAAAAATGGGAATTTGAGGAAGCCGGAGAGCAAAAGATCAGAGAGTAATAGCGGTTGTCTTCTAACCGCCAATTTCCGACATCACCCGGTTGAGGGGAATCACATCTTGACCCAATTGGTGTCCCCACGGTTTCCACCAGATGGCTTCTGCGATGATCTCCTTCATTTCCTTATCGGTTGCGCCACTGCGCAGGGGCTGCATTAAATTCAACTCTTTTTCACGCAGCAGGCAAAGGCGAAGGCGGCCGTCGGCTGTCAAACGCGCCCGGGTGCAGGTGGCACAAAATGGTTGGGTGACCGAGCTGATAAAGCCCAGGGTTCCGCGCGCGTCTTGAAGCTGGAAAAGGCGGGCTTCGCCATCCAGGCGGCCGTCATCAATAAGCGTCAGTGGGCCGAGATCCTCAGAAATTGTGGCTATCAATTCTTCCTCTGAGACGATGCCGGCCTGTTGAAAATCAGAGACATCGCCAAAGGGCATCATCTCGATGAAGCGCACCTGCCAGGGTTGGATGAGGGTTAAGCGTGCTAAATCAACGACATCTTCCTTGTCATTGTAGTTGCGGACAACCACGCAGTTTAACTTGACGCCTAAACCGGCCGATTCCGCAGCGCGGATACCGTCAAACACTTCCTCAACTTCTCCCCAGCGGGTGATTTTTTTGAACTTCTGCGGATCTAATGTGTCGATGCTGATATTAACCCGCTGTAAACCGGCTTCAGCCAAAGGCGCGGCCAGTTTTTCCAGCAGAAGGCCGTTGGTGGTCATGGCCACCGTTTCCACGCCGGGCGTGTGGGCGATCTCATGCACCAAATCAACCACATTGGCTCGGACTGTTGGCTCACCGCCTGTTAAACGAAACTTGATAAAGCCTAGTTCAGCGAAGATACGCACCAGGCGCTTGATTTCATCATCCTGGAGCAGCTCATGGCTTGGCCGGAAGGTCATGTCTTCAGGCATGCAGTAAACGCAGCGCAGGTTGCACTTGTCTGTCAAAGATATGCGCAAGTAGTTGATGTTTCGGCCGAATCGATCGAGGCTCATAATATCCAATAATTTTGATATAGAACTATTGTGTCAAATGTATCGCTAATGGGAGCGAATGTCAACTAATTTTTATCAACATTTTCTTTTTTATTAGTTTCGTAATAAAAATGTCACTTTTGACAAGTTCAGTAGCGTGATTTGCCAAAATCGCGCCGGCCGATTTGGCAAACAAGCTATCCATAAATCTATCATTGTTCCAAAAAAATGTTGCCTAATATCACAAAAAAAGATTCTTCGGCTATCGCCTCAGATGACAATACAAGAGTGAAAGGCAAGTAGTTCGGCAAATTGCGTGACGGTCAATGGTCTCCCCGGGTAAATGGTTGATAAATAGTAGGCTTATCAGCGTAAAACCATTCAGCAGGTTGGTTGGGGGAAGATATAATGAGTCACATATTGCCAAGAAAATTCAAGGAGACTATTTTGCATCGAACACGCAATCCAGCTCTGCCGGCCTGGCTGAGCTTTTTATTATCGGCCGCTTTTGTCATCTCCTCGGTCACAGTCCTAATTTTCGCCTATCTGACAGCGCAGGTGATATGGACTCGTTCCGTCAATCCCGTGGAGGCGGCTGCGGCTGATGCTTCGACCGTAGAATTAGAGCTTGGGCAGGATGGTCCTGCTATGGCCCCGGTTATTTTACCGGGTGAACCGACGCCGACCCTGATACCAACCAGTGAAGCTGGGGATAATGACAACAGAACAAATATTCTGTTGATGGGCATCGACCGCCGTCCTGGAGAAGCCTTTATCTCACGAACGGATTCAATGATGCTGATTTCTGTCGATGGCCAGAATGAAAAGGCCAGTGTTCTTTCCATTCCCCGAGATCTCTACGTCATGATTCCCGGCCACGGCCTGGACCGCATCAATACGGCTTTTGTTTATGGATCGGTGGGAAATAATCCCGCCGGGGGTGCGGCGATGGCCATGAGCACGGTGGAGTACAATCTGGGGGTGCACATCGATCATTATGTACTGGTTGATTTTGGTGCGGTGACCAAAACGATCGATACTCTGGGCGGGGTTGATGTCTATGTGCCTTTTGAAATCAACGACCCTACCTTTCCGGATATGGATTATGGTTATGAACCGCTTTATATTCCTTCCGGCTTGCAGCATATGGACGGCCGCACAGCGCTCAAATATGCACGGACACGCCATGTCGACAATGATTTCGGCCGTGCGGCCCGGCAGCAGCAGGTGATCATGGCCGCGCGAGACAAAGCATTGGGCTTGGGCTTGGCTGATTTGTTATCCCGCGCGCCGCAGTTGTACCAGCGTATTGAACATGGCGTGCGTACCGATCTCAGCCTGGAAGAAATCGTCCGGCTTGCCGGAGACGTTGGTAAGATCGACTCAGAAAATATTCGTAGCGAGATTTTGGATCTCGATTATGTAAGCACGCATCTGACCGATCAAGGATCACAAGTGCTGGTGCTGGAACCGGATAAAGTGACGCCTTTCGTGCACGAATTGTTTTACAGTGAATAATTCTTGGTTTAGTTAAGTGCAATTTTAAGCCAATCACGTTATCCTGGTTACAGGATGAATCGTAATCAATTTCAAGAACGATTAAAACAAGGCCCCATCCTCCTTGATGGGGCCTTTGGCACTGTGCTGCATAGCAAAGGCGTGCCGATTGACCAATCCTTCGATCTGCTGAATATCATTGATCCGCAGATGGTGGCCTCCATTCATCGTGACTACATCGACGCCGGGGCGGACATTATCGAAACCAATACCTTTGGCGCCAATCGCTACAATCTGGCCGAACACAATTTGCTTGACCAGGTTAGAGAAATTAACCAGGCTGCCGTATCCGTCGCCCGGCGGGTGATTGCTGGCTCCTTTCGTGATGTGTTGCTGGCCGGATCAATTGGCCCATTAGGCGTGCGCCTGGCCCCCTTGGGCCGGGTAAGTGCGGCTGAAGCGGAGCAGGCGTTCGGCGAACAGATTGATGCCCTGGTTACGGCCGAACCGGCGGGCGTCGATCTGCTGATCGTTGAGACCATGTCCGATGTCAAGGAAGTGGCGGCCGCCGTTTCTGCCGCGCGCCGGGTCGCCCCTGATATACCCATCATCGCTCAAATGACCTTCACGCGGGACGACCGCACGTTGTTGGGCAGCGCACCTGACGATGTGGCATCCAAGATCGGCCGGCTGGATATAGACGCTATGGGCGTCAATTGTAGCGGTGGTCCGGCCCAGGTGTTGCGCCTGGTCTTGGCCATGCATGAGCTTTTGCCTGGTATGCCCCTATCGGCCGCGCCGAACGCCGGTTGGCCTGAGCAGTCGAATGCCGGCCGGGTATTGTATCCGGCCACTCCATCTTATTTTGGCGAATATGCGCGGTCCTTTAAGGCTGCCGGAGCTTCTTTGATTGGCGGATGCTGCGGAACAACGGCCGATCATATCGCTGAGATGCGTAAAGCTTTGGATACACCTGGTGAACTGACCCGGCCTCTGCCCAAGGTGCGCCTGGTCTCGCGTCAGGAACGGGAAACGGCCGTAGTAGATCCGCCAACCCAATTGGCTCATAATTTGGCTGCCGGCCG
>JANQGC010000230.1 GCA_028277515.1 Anaerolineae bacterium | reverse complement strand
CGGTTCACCCCCACCTGTGTGGGGATTACCCTTCATCCATTTTTATCGAATATCTGGGGGGATTGCATAGGGTTAATCCCCAGATATTGCGGTTTTGCGCAGTTGAGCGAGCCGACTCTTGATGATACTTCCATTTTTTAGTTGGTCCAAATCGTGGGGTATTTCGATCAACTGTAATCCATCCAGTTCGATGATGCGCCGGCTGGTGTCGCCGGTGATGCGCATTTGAAAGCGCTGTTCGTTGTTGGTCGACCAGATTTGCACGACACCGCCGGCTTGTTTACTTTTGCTGCACTTTTCCCACAATTTTTCTCGAACCATAGCCGATATGTGGCCAACGAAGACGCCGGTCCGCGGCTCGATCAACCAACGGCTTAACTGGCCGCGTAAGGATATGGGCACTTTTTCCAGGATCATGACAACCATTTGTTTCTCCTTAGTTCCCTTCCAGCCTGTGCCATAAACGGGTCGGCAAGGCAGGATCGGCATCAATATCGCCGCTTTCTTGCTGTTTCTCCAACGTTTGATCGGGCAATGTCAACAGCTGATCGATGTCCGGCAAGATGCGCTTGAGCAGCCTGTCCTCTTTAAACTTTTCCCGGCAGGCCTCCCGCACGCGCGTTTCTACTTTTTCTTCGGATTCGCCGGTGATGGCAAAGGCGAGGGGAATGGTTAAATCAACCTTGTACAAATCAGCAATGTCATAAACGAAGGAGAGTTGTTTGCCGGTATGGATGAAGCCCAGGGCGGTTGAATAGCCTCCGGACACAATGGCCGCATGGCACAGGCCATTGAGCAGGGCGTTTGCCGCTGAGATGGCGCGGTTGATGGGATCGGATTTAGCCCATTTGCTGCGATCATAGCGACGGCCGCGCCAGGTGACGCCATATTTGCGGGCAGCCTGGGCATATGCTTCGCGCACGCGCACGCCTTCCATGCCACGCACCTGGGGCAAGGTCAAGTCGGGCGGCAGAGTATAGTCAAAGCGATGGCGATACATGTTGATCACCACCTGTTCCCGTTTACGCGGATCGGTGACCAGCCGGGCCTGGTGCAGCAGGCGCTGGGCGCGGCGGGTTTCTCCTTTGCCCTGGGCGTAAAAACGGGTGGCATCCTGGCCGGTCCAAATCACGGAACATCCATTTTCGGCCAGTGTTTTAATCGCCGCGTGGCTGATACTGGTTCCTGGGCCAAGCAGGAGCACGGAAAGGTTGGCGACGGGGATCAGGGTGCGGCCGTCCTCTTTGATAAATTCTACTGCCTGTTGTTTCTTATCCAGTATGGCATGTTCCACATATAAATAGCTTAAGCTGTCTCGCAGTTTGGGTAGTTCATGTAAATCTTGCATGTTCAGCCTCCTTTAGAAAATTTGATATTTAATTGTTAAGGTTCACTTTTTCAAACGACAGGCGAACTATCGAGCGGTCGTCGACGATTACGCCGGAGCCAATGATAGAAGCCCGCAGCCAAAGGCTTTGGCCGGGCCGATGCCCAGGATCAGGCTATCAGCGAATGTCTGGGGATCGACGACCGCCAATACACCGTCAAACTGTACATCATATATCGTTAGCTTTTTCCGTTTCTGACCATTCTTTTTCCAACCCAAACGGTTTCCCTGGCCACTGATCCAAAAGCGCACAGGTGAGAAGCCGTGCTGTTGGCCCTTACGCTTGAGCCAGGTTTCCTGTTTTTCTTCGCGCACAAGGGGCACGCGATTGCTGTGTCTGCCTTCGC
The DNA here is from genome assembly GCA_028277515.1 of Anaerolineae bacterium. The sequence goes on along the minus strand of JANQGC010000230.1, from coordinate 15,917 downwards.
GTTTCTTTTTGATACTCGGATTGGCACGCAAACGGAAGTTGAGGACTTGTCCCTTTTGAAACTGCATGTTTATTCGTTTTACGGCCGGGTTGGGCAAACCGGAAAACGGGTCAACCGCTTGTAAGTAGGATCGGCCGTCCAGCGAACTCCAATCAGGTTCCGCTGTTGACTGCACCAGAAGAGTTAACTGGTTATTCCTTTTTTGATTTTCCAGCCGGTATAGAACGCCCGACTCCTGCCGGTTCTTCTCAAAGGCTTTCATAATCGTGCGGTGCATCTGGTACACGTCTGTCGATTCCCGCTGCACCTGGCGAGAACGGGGATCCAGCATCAAACGAGAAAGACAAAGATCGGTCATGATGCTTCCTCCCTGGCAGAAGGTTTAGCGAAAAGGGTCACCGTTCGCGTGTATCGGGGGTGAAACAGGCGATGGCTGCGAGCATGAAGGTGATCCAGGCGAGCCTGGGCATCGTCATCGGCCGGTGAGCATTGTAAGACGGCCGTCAGCCGATCTTCACCCTGCGGCCAATTATGGATAGTTAAGGCTTGCTGCAAACTATCATATTGACCCAGGCCATCGAAAAGAGGCCGGACAGGTGGGCAGGCCTTTCGGCCTAAAAAGACGACCCACACGGGGTCCTGCACGGCCGAGGCCATTTCCTCAACCAGGGTAGATGGTCCCTGCAAAGCGACTAAAAAAGAGGCGTCAGCCAGGTAATCACGATAGGAAATCTCCGTATGCGGCTTGCCGCTGCTTTTCTTAGGCTTGCCCTCGGCAGTCAGCAGCATCGGCTCCCGGGCACCACCACCAATGGTGTGGTAATCAGTAAGGAGTGTGCCCGCTTTATCCCGCCGCACTCCCATGCGGGTTTGGACAGAAAGGGAGCGGATCGGTTCATCATCGCGCAGACCCATGGCACAGCTTATGAGACCGATCACCCCGGATTTGGTTGGTTCAGGGGCTGTATCGCGAATGCTCCATCGCCCACGTTCCCCCCAAGATTGGAGCGGCCCTTCCAGGCGCAAAAACAAAGTATTAGCCATCGGCCACCTCCTTGATCTGCTGTTCAGCCCAGTCACAGAGGGCGCTCAAGGATTTCTGATCAGCGGCGTCTTTGACCTGAACATCCAACACGGAGAAAAAAGCACGACGGCCGTTCAAACCATAAGCGCGGCGCAAATTGGCAGCATAATCGTTTAACTGTTTGATGGAGTTGTCCATTAACGAACCGTTATAATTGCCGACCGGGTTCAGGAAAGCGTTGGCATAACTGATGGGGATATTTCTCTCCTGAATTTCAAGCAGCACAAGATCAGGCAAGTTTTGGGCAGCAAAGCTGTTCTGTTTCCCACTGGGTTGGGCCGTCGCCGCGGCTTCGATCAAGGCGGTCATAGCACGGGCAGCGATCTCCCTGTCTCCGCCTAAGTTTTGCAGGAGTTGCTCCCAGTGGATGTTGAAGTATTTATAATAGGTGGAACTGTTAAATTCCACATCGCCAATCATCCCGGCTCCGGATTCACCGGAAAGGTCGTCGACGGCAGTGAAATAATCAAATTCCTGTTCCAGGGCATTGGTGGAGAGGGCATGAGCAACCTGCACGGCCGCTTCGACATCCTCAAATGCCGTGGAAGTGGTCATGCGCCCAAACATGGCGACATCCACAGAGCGTGGTGTGGCGTGGGCCATCGCGTCTTCCAATTGAGCGATTTTTAATTTGGCGAAGGCTTTCTCTCCCCTCTCACGGTATAGTTCCAACAATTTATCAGCCACGATTTTAACTTCGCCGTCGGCCAGGAAAACAAGCAAACGCGTTTTCATGTCGTCTGTCGCCTTTCCCCCACCCAGGGTGGCTAGTTTGCTGGTGATCACTTCCCGCTCATTCTCATCAACACCGCGCTCGGCTAATTCTTGATCCACCAGACGGGGTAACAATTGGGTTCGTTTTGCCAGCAGATCATCTCCTTCAAAAGCGTCGGCGAAGGCTTCTGAGCGGCGAATGCTCCTTTTGATACATTGGCTGGAAATTCGGCCGCGGCGGAAGCCGCCAAATACGGCATCCTTAGGCGCTCCGGTATCATCCCGGTTTAAATTTGAGGGGGCATAATTTTGCAACATATGAATTTGAATTAACATTGTTTTCTCCTTTTTTGATTAGTTTGGGCATAACTTTGAAGAAACCCGGTTTTTCGGATTCCTCTATTCAGGGTGATTCCAAAGTCGGATATGTAACTGCGATTTCTTATCGCGCCGAGGAACGAAATTTTGAAATTTCGGTTACACCAATTGACAACTTTGGAATCGCCCTACTCTATTAAGTTGATTGCTCTTCCTCGGGCTGCATGGTGTAATAAGAACGCGCCCACCTTTCTTGAATATATCGTCTGGGGTGATCCCATGCTTGCAGATCGCGCAGGAGTTGCGGCCAGTTCAGGCGAATATCGGCCGAATTCAGCAAGCGCACGATCTGGCGCAGGCGAAAGGGAAGTTGGACCTTGTCAGCATCCAAGAGAACTTCAAAACGACGATCGTATCCCTTTTCGCGCTCAGGATGATTGCGGCGGGCGATCCGCAAGGATTGGCCGATATTTCCCCCACCTCCGGCGTCAGCCAGTGGGTAGAGCGTAGCCACCAGGAAATACCAGGGTTCCCGGTAGCGGGCAATTCCATAAGGTAAAATACGGAAAAAGATGGGCAGCGCGCCGCGAGACCGGCTCATGGTATTGCCGGCGTTGCGCTTCAAACGCGCTTTTGCACCGGCATCTAGACCCTCCAGGCGCTCAATGAACAGATCGACATTATCTTTTGTTTTTTCCATTAGAAAGGTACCTCCTCCGGCCGGGGAAACAGGTCCCGGCGCATTTTATAAATCTTAGATCGGTTATGGCTGATCGCATTTACCCGCTGGCGAATTTTAACTGCATCATTGCCCACCATTTCGGCCGTGTCATTAAATGTTGTTATCGCTGTTCGTACAACCCCATCCAGCCAATCATGAAAAGGCTCTTCCATGTTGTTAGTCCCGGCTAAATCCTGCACAAACTGCTGAAAATGAGGAGCCAGATCCTGCCAATATTTCCGGGATAAACGCCGCTTCAATTGGGCATGGTGCTCGCTTTTTCCCTCGCCGGCAAAATATTGGCGGAAGGTAAACTTCAAACTTCTATCCACCCTGGCAGCAAACTCAAGACCAGCGGATATCTTTTCTTCAGCAAAAATATCAGAAAGTAATGTCGTAGGTACCTTGAAGCCGTTGAGCTGCCATTCAAAGAATTTCATCTTCATATCCGTGCGAAAAGCAATCGTTTGGAAAGGAATCGGCGTTGATTCGTCAAAAGGCAAATCTTCTGCGATCTCCTCCAACTGGTCAATCACCAGGGGTCTATAAAACTTTTCATCCTTTTGGTGAGGCAAGAAAAGACCTGCATATTCGCGCCAGAGAGCACGACCTTCAACCGGGCGAATAGGCAAGGGCTGATCTTTTTCGCGAACACGGTAAGCAACAAATGGATCTTGCCAAAATGCGGCATCTTTGGGTCGGCTCTGGCCCATCTCATAGGTCATCTCGCGCGCGCTCCAGGCTGTCTGGCGGGCGCAGCGGGTGCAGGGTTTGCTAAGCTGCTGGGGATGCAGGCGAACACGCCGCGCCGGAAAGGTCAGGCTGTGCAAATAGCCGACGCGCAGCACTTCCTCCTTTTTGCCAATCAGCGGATCGCGTCGCCACCAGGGCCGGTCATCTCTCTTGTCTCTTACCCCGGGCTTGAATGGTGGGGTCAGCAAGGATGCGACGAGGGATTGAAAATATGTCTCACCCCCAGGGATAATATATACGGGCGGTACGCCGTTGATCGATGGCCTGATCCCTGCTCCCCCTGCGGTAGCAAAGGGGGGAATGCTCAGCAAGCCCTTAGCCAGGCAGATGGGGCAGCAATGCTGTTCATCGTCATAGGTATGGTTATAATGAGTGACAGCCGTGCCGGCAGTTTGCTCATGAAAGAGATAGCCTACGGATTTGCCCTTGCCCCATTTTTCCGGGTACAAGGGAATATCGGCCGACTGCATGAAGGGCATTTCTTCAGAGAAGAGATCAAATCGATGACCAAATTCTTCACCAAAAGCTTCAATTTTAGACCGAGGAAAGTTCTCTTTCTGCCATAACTCTTGCAAATCCGATTCGGATCGAGGATCAAATATATCCTGGACGATTGCCACTAACAGCCGGTGAATAGCCACGATGACCAATGGCGAGGGATCGAAAAGCCCCCGGTACTTGCCTGCATCCGTCAAGAGCTGCGAAATGCTCAGATCGGATAAGAAACCCTGGTCGTCTTCAACGGTTATCCAGGGATTTTGCCACAGATTAAATGATGGATCAGTCATATATTTCCTCCTTGCCACTGCTGCTTGGGAGAGCAAAACAGAGACACTAAATAGGGAACCCCCAGGCTCCTAAACAAAACAAGCTCCATTCTAACAAGAAATAGATTGCAATGCGATAAGGTTTACTGGGCTTATAGGTTGAAAATTTGCAAAATTCCCTTATAATATACATGAACTCGCTCCCCAATCTTATTGGGGGTGGCCCAGTTTAGTGGGCTTACGAAACGAGTTTGACTAAAATCTCCCCACCTTGTGGGGGTATGATTATTCAATCAGTAAACCCAACTCCGGGTCCAATGTAAGGACGACCGGATTTTGATCCTCCATACTTATCCAAGTTCGATCAACGAGCCAAAGAGGATAACAATGTTTTAGCAGGCTTGAGCGAGTAAAAAGGGCCGGAAGACCTTCAGCCTCAGCCTGCGCTTTAATGGCTTCAACGGCCGTGCGGTTGCTGACTTTTAGGCTATGCCGCAGCAGTTCGATCTGATCTGAGCGATTGAGCGGTTCATCCAGGCGGATCTGTTTGGATTGGCCAGACAGGCGGACGAAATGATTGTCCACCTTTTTTAACGGAATGAGAGTGATGCTCTCCTGTTCCTGGTAACGCGTCTGGGCAACAATCCAGTTGTTGCTTTCTTCGTCTTCTTTAAACTCAGCCCGTTGCCCCTTCCAAAACGGCCAATCGGCTTCAGGCTTATTGCTCAATCGCAGCTCAGCTTCATCTTCATATATTGTTTCTTTCTTATGCCTTTTAAGCCGTAATGCTTTTAGAGGAGTATTTTCTTCCAGTTGGCTATCCTCATATACCTGTTCTACCAAAGGCCGGTAATCAGCCGGTAGGATGATCGCTCCCTGTTCTTCCTCTAGAGCTTGCAAGGCCAACCAGCTTTTTTGCAGGAGATAAAGGGTATAAAATTTGTCAGTTCCTTCTACGACTTGCCCCGCCTGGTCGACCTCAGCGTTGATGTAAACGTGCGGATTGGGATGGGCATGGGAGCGGTTTGTTCGATCTAGATGGCGGTGCAGACGGCCGATGCGCTGTAAAACCAGGTCGACCGGTGCTAAATCAGAAACCAGCAGGTCAAAGTCAATGTCCAGGCTCTGTTCCAATACCTGTGTACCGATGATGATCGCTTTTTGCGGCCGGTTACCGATTTCTTCTTTTCCATATTTCCTTAATATTACTTCTTCAAGTTTTTGCCGTTCGTTGACTGGAAAACGGGCATGAAGTAAGTCATATTCAATATCCTGGGGAATAATGGCCTTGAGCGCAAGAAACATTTGTTGGGCGCGATGAACGGTGTTGGTTATCCAGCACACACAGCCCCCATCCTGCGCCTTTTCAACCAGCCAGCGCGCCTTTTCTGGCCACTCATCTTCATTAAAGTGTATGAAATTCAACTGGATCGTTTTCTGCGGCTGGATGGGATTAGGGACTGCTTTAAAATGCCCTTGACTACCGGCACAAATTAACAAAGGATATGCTTCATCGTCTTCAAATTCAACTGCGTCACCTCCGTAGGCTTCGAGCAGCTCCTTACGCCGCGAAATAGGTAAGGTTGCTGAGAGTAAGATGACGGAACACCCTAATGCCGACAACCATTGCAGCATACGCTTAATGATGGTGGTCATATAGGTGTCGTAAGCGTGAACCTCATCCAGGATGACAACTTTGCCGGCCAGGCCAATCAGACGAAGGGCATTGTGACGCACGTTTAAAGCTGATAATTCAGCCTGATCGATTGTGCCCACGCCAAATGGGGCTAACAGCGCCCTTTTCTTCGGTTGAAACCAGGTTAAGGCTGGATGCTCTGCCGGTTGATCTTCACCATTGCCCAGTGGCTTTACGGATAAATCGTCACTGAGTAAAAAGTCCTGGCCGTGGATCAAACGCACGGACGTAGCAGATAATCCCAGGCGATCCCGCAAATGTTCTTGAATTCGGCCGAACATGGCGTTGCTGGTAGCTGTTGTCGGCAGGGCGATGTACATTTCGTCACTACCTTGTTGGCGTCCGATTCGATGGGCGAGGGTCAGAGCAGCCTCGGTTTTTCCTTCCCCAGTTGGCGCTTCGATAATGGTCAGTGTCGGCTGAGCCAACAATCGGATTGGGATATCGGCAACGGCCTCTTGCAGTGGTCGTGGCTGCCAGCCGAATAATTCTTTGAAATCAACCCCAACCGTACTTAATGTCGGCGTAAAAAAACCGGCCGATTGCACACGATCTCTCGCTCGCCGCCGACTTTGAGGTAAATAATCAAGCAGGGTCGTGTATGGAGTTGGAGGAAAGTAATTCTCATCCGACCCCAGCCAATCACAAAGAATGGTAAATCCATTTAAAGCTACAATAGCCGCTGATATATTCTGCGGTTGCGGCCAGGCAGCAGGTTCATTGAGCAAAAAGATCGAACGTAAAACATCGACCGCTTCTGTTCTTAACTCCCTCCATTCTTGGGGTTCTTGGAGGGTTTTCCACTGCCTTTTCTGCTCCCTTTCCGGCCTTTGATAATATCCATGATGTCCGGCAATTACATCCAGAATCACCTGTCGCCAATGATCGGGAAAATCTTTGACCCATTCATTGAGAGCTAGATGCCCACATAGGGTATGGTGAAGCGTCTTGTGGTGATTTGAATATGAGCCAAACTTAAAATCAAGTTTCTCTAATCGTGCACGTTGAAAAGAATTTTGCGCTTGAAAGGGAACCGAAATCTTCCCAATATCATGAAGGGCAATGAACCAGGGCAACCATTCAAACAAGACCTGCGCATCGCTGTTGAATGCATCACCTAATATTCTCCGCCAACGGGAGGATGCTTTTGGGCTGAGCAGTTGTTGGGAAACATGGGCGACATCGATCATGTGAAACAGGGCAGGATGATAGAGGTCATCCACGGTCGATGTCTTGCCCCACAACTTTAGCAAACGTGTTTGAGCGGTTGTATTTTCCATATGAACCCCGTATATTTCAGCCTGGCGGCGGACATGTCCGGTTATCAATTGGCGCAGGGGCTGAGGCTCCAACACCTCTACATCACTCCCCCAACCTCGCACCCATGGAACCATCTCCCGCCATTCGGCGATTTCTGCCTGCCAGATGCAGCCCCCATCGTCATCATCCTGGATGGTTTGCTCCGGATGCCATATGCTTTCTTTGACGCGAGGGGTCACATAAGGGGAAAATTTTAGTTGAACGGCTACCGGTTCCTGGCCAGTGTGCCAAATGCCCCAGGCATGCTGTAACAATTTGTGGCTGTCGAAATCTTTTGGGATGGTGAACGGTTCGGCGGTCAGGGTGGCCGATTCAATACGCGCAACCTTGAAGGTTGCCAGGTCATTATGGTAATCACTTTCTCCGATCAGATAGGTTCCATCCCCCCAAACGGCCGGCTCTAACTGGTAGGGACTCACGATATAGGTGCGCAGGTCGCCGTGTAGTTTTCGGTGTTTGATGCGCACGCGACGATGGTTGATCCAACCTTCAACCAGGACCCGCATCACCTGGGCCTGTCGCTCATCTTGCTCCTGGTCCAGGACAAACTGCGCCGAGCGCACCAGGTTTTGCATGAGTGGTTTTCTTAAGGCCTCCGCCAGTTTCTTCAATGCTGAGCCGACATCATATTGCCCGGTTTTGGTTTGCTGCTGTAAGCGACGCCCTCCCAGATAGAGCGCCAGGCTTTCCGCGGGATTCAGGCGCACATAAGATACAAAGTGTTCCCGGTTAATACGATAACGGCCGCGAGATTCTTCATATATGGGAATTCCCATCTGATATTCTAAAACTTCGGTGCGCATTCGATACACGTTACTGCGATCGGTGCCCAACGCCTCCGCCATCTGGGCGTCCGACCAGGCGCGCTGCACATAGCGATTGATCATTTCCTCGATATAGACGTATCTTTTTCGTTCTTTGCCGGCCATTTGCCCTCCAAACGATGGAATCCAAATTTTCGCGAATGTGATCGCCCAATATTTAGGATTCAACTTGAATACTGGTTTCTATGAAATCTTACCACAGAGTGTTGCCAAATAACGCCACTTTTGGGACCTTTTTGTTGCTGGTTTGGTCATCGACGACGGCCAAACCAGCTGATCCGGCCGTCTTCATCTTCCATCAATAACTCACCTCTATCCTCTAACTGGGGAAGAGCACGCATGATAGATTTGTTATCGCGGCCTAGTAACCGGGCAAACCAGCCGGCTTTTTGGTTTGGATTCGCTTTGATCGCTTCTACTAATTGATCTAGTTGGGCCTGGTTTCCTTTCCTTGCCATTTGTAAACCTCCTTGATGGATTTGATTTACATGGCAAGTTAAGGGATCGTTGTTGCATAATTGACAACAAACCGGCAACAATTATGAATTATTTGATTAACAAATATGCCGATTCATAAGCATTTCATTAGCTGAACTGTTCCTACCCATTAATCATATAAACTAGTTATATTGTTCGCGGACCTCTCTTTGCCTGCGGACCTCTTTGACTGGGGTCTTCTTTCTTGTATTTTTTGATCCATTGGGGGTCTTTGGTAATGCAATTTATCATTAACATTGTTAAATGGACTATTTTGTTGGGGTTAATCTCTTTTTTGATTAACATGGGCAGTACAACCCTTCCTGCCCCCCAATTCTCACAGCCTTCTTTGAGTAAGACACTTTTTGGCGAGCAATTATCTGTTGAATGGCGATGGGACATGCCCCTTGCCGACAAAGCAAATGACAATGTATTGCCGCAAATCGTGTCCGGTACAATGGTTTTCTCTAAAAACATCCTGGCCGACGACGTGACCAACACTCATGCCGTGGTCGCTGCCGATTTTGACCGTGATGGTGATATCGACGCCGCGGCCTCCAACAGCGGTGGTGATAAGGTGGTCTGGTTTGAAAATGACGGCCAGGGTAATTTCCTCCAACAGGTGGTCGATCCCAACCTGGATGAAGCGTATCCCATGCATGCCGGGGACGTCGATCAAGATGGCCATGTCGATATCCTGGCCGGCGGTTATTCGGCGGACACCTTCGCCTGGTATCGTAACGAAGGGGGTGGCAGCTTCAGCAGAACGATCATCGACGATAGCACGGACGGTGCCCATTCTATCGTCACCGGCGACCTGGATCGGGATGGTGATATTGATTTAATCACTTCTAGCCAGGATGCGGGCATTATCGCCTGGTATGAAAACGACGGAAATTTGAATTTCGAGGAAAGGGTAATCGACGTTACTGCGGATGACGCTAAACGAGCAGAAATGGCTGATATTGATGGGGATGGCGACAACGATATTATCTCGGCCAGTTTCTCCAGCAAAGAAATCGCCTGGCATGAAAATGATGGTGAACAAAATTTCAAGAAACATATCATTCGGAACAACGCCCGTGGCGCTTATTATGTATTTCCGGCCGATATTGATGGCGACGGCGATCTGGATGTTCTCGGCGCTCTTCAGGGAGGGTCCGCTGTGACCTGGCATAGAAATAACGGCAAGGGTAACTTTAATAATATGTTTATTGACCGCAATGCGCTTGGAGCGCGCACGGTGCTGGGAGCAGATGTCGATGGGGACGGCGATATCGACGCGCTTTCGGCCAGCGTCGACGACGATACGGTAGCCTGGCACGAAAATGATGGGCAGGGCAATTTCACGAAACGAGTGATCGATGATCGTGCGGACGGGGCTTATGGCATCTTTACGATCGATGTCGATTTCGACGGCGATGTGGATGTTTTTGCCGCCACGCGAGATGGGCATGAGGTGATTCTTTACGATCAGGATAGGCTGCACCAGGTTTCTGTGCCGGAGCGAGGCAGTTTGCTGCTTGATGAGGAACAACTTCTAACTATGGATGAGGATGACGGACCGGCGGCGCTAATCTATACTCTGGTCAATGCCCCACTGTTTGGCCAACTACGCCTTGATGATGTAACCCTCGCTCCAGGGGACACATTTACCCAGCAAGATGTGAACCAAGACCTGCTGCTATACCAGCATACCGGACCTGGAACTTCGGCCGATACTTTCACTTTTCAGGTCAGCGACGGCCAGTCACCCCCGCGACCAGGCAGCTTCTCCATTGAAATCACAGCCAATAATATTCCTTCCTACACTGTCTGGCTGCCGGTAATGATCAAACCATAATTATTTCGTCTTTTAGCCGTTCACCTGCTCACGACTTGCAAACTCGCAACATAAAGATATGACAAACGTCACCTGACATCCCCTATTCAATTATGCTATTCTGATTGCAGCGCCAATTCCTGGTGGCAAAGGGCCGGTAAGATGCCGGCGGTACAAGAAGGGGACCATGCGTAAGAACAAATCAATTATCATCATCGGCGGCGGTATGGCCGGGTTAGCAGCCGGATGTTATGCTCAAATGAACGGCTATGACAGCCAGATTTTTGAGATGCATCATTTGCCAGGCGGTTTGTGCACAGCCTGGGAGCGCAAAGAGTATATTTTCGACGGCTGCATCCATTATCTTTTCGGCTCAGGGGATGGACAGCCTTTTAACCGAATGTGGCGCGAGCTGGGGGCGGTGCAGGAACGGCAATTCATCAACCACCAGGAATATCAGCGGGTCACCGACGGCCGGCAAACGCTGATCGTCTATACCGATCCTGACCGGCTGCAAGGGCATATGACACAGCTCAGCCCGGGCGATGCGCGGCTGATTGACGGTCTATGCGAAGGAGTTCGCCAGTTCGCCAGGTTTGATATGTCAATCATGTACAGGCAGCCCAAGGCGCTCATGGGTCCGCTGGAGTGGATGAAAATGGGGGTCAAGATGCTGCCTTTTCTGCCCCCACTGCTGCGTTGGGCGCGCCAATCCTCACGCCAATTTGCGGATAAATTTCAGGACCCCTTCCTGCGCCAGGCGGTGGCGCAGATGTTCTCCTGGGAGGAAGCGCCGGTGATGATGGGTATGATGCTATTGGCTTATATGGGCCGGGGCAATGCCGGCTTTCCGGTTGGCGCATCGCTGGAATTCGCGCGGGCTGTGGAAAAACGGTACTGCGATTTGGGTGGCACGATTCATTATAAGGCGCAGGTGGAAAAGATCATCACGGAAAACGGCCGCGCCGTCGGCGTCAGGCTGTATGATGATGCGGTTCATCAAGCGGATTGGATCATCTCCGCCGCCGACGGCCGGGGCACGATTTTTGACATGCTGGGCGGGCAGTTCAGTAACAGCAAGATCGAGCGCATGTATGACGGCCACCTGCCCACGCACCAGATGTGCCAGGTGTCGTTAGGAGTGAATCGTGATTTATCGGCCGAACCGCACTGGGTCACTTATCTGCTGGATGAGCCGATTATCCTGGCCGGGGAGGAACGGTATGAACTGGGGGTCAAGCATTACTGTTTCGATCCCTCGCTGGCTCCGGCGGGCAAGTCGGTGATCGAGTTGATTATCCGCAGCAACTACGCTTACTGGCAGCGCATTTACGGCCGTCGCCTATATGACATGGAGCAGAGTCAGGTGTCTGACATCATCATTGAGCAGTTGGAGCGCATTTATCCGGGGATTGCGGCCGATATTGAGGTGGTGGATGAAGCGACGCCGATGAGCTATGAACGGTATACCGGTAACTGGATGGGTGCGACGACCGGCTGGCTGCTGACGAAGGAGACGATGCCGATGATGATCCGGGGCGTGCCCAAGACATTGCCTGGCCTGGATCATTTTTACATGGCCGGGCATTGGGTGGAGCCAGGCGGGACGGTGGCCCTGGCTGCGGCGTCGGGTAAGAATTGTATGCAGACGATTTGCGCGCGGGATGGCAAGGTATTCACAGTTCTTGATTGAAATTCACAAAATAATTGGGTAAAAGTAACCGAGGACTTTTATCCTCACCGAAGGGGAGCAATATGGAATTCGCGTTCACAAAATATTAGAATATATGAACCAATTGCTATAAAGATAATTGGTTTTTTATCATCACTCTACTGCGATTTATTGGAGGTTAAGATGCGTATAACTGTGAACATAGACGAAGATGTAATATTGGCAGCCAAAGCCATTGCCCGGCGTAAAAAACAAACAATGGGAAAGGTGCTCTCAGACCTGGCCAGAGAATCGCTGATTCGTCAGGAAAGTTTGGAAACCCGCAATGAAGTCCCTCTGTTTCCTAAAAAAGAAGGTGCACAAGTTATCACCTTGGAGCTTGCCAACCAGTTACGCGATGGGCTGCTATGACATCGTGTGGCGCATGCTTTCCAGCTTGCGAGTGAACAATCCTTCAGCAGGCTCAGGACAGGCCTGGAAAGGGTGTTCTACTGTAGCGCATGCTTTCCAGCTTGCGAATGAATAACCTGGAAAGGTTTTTCAACAATAAAAATCGATTACAATCAAAAAAATCATGCCGGAATTTCAAATTTTTTACGAGCGCAATCTTCCTCATATTCAACCACCCGGAGCGACTCTTTTCCTTACTTACCGCTTGGCCGGCTCGATTCCGGCCCAAAAATTATGGGAATTGAAACAAGAATCAAAGCGATTGGAAAAGCGTAATTCCGCACTCCCTGAAAATCAAGAAACGGCCGAACAACGCTATTTGGACCAAAGGCGATTATTTGGCAAATGGGATGGCTTTCTTGATAATTGTTTATCCGGTCCTACCTGGCTGAAAGAACAAGAAGTCGCTTCGTTGGTCAGTGATAGTCTCAAATTTCTCCACCAAAATATGGTTGAGTTGGACACATTTACAATCATGCCAAATCATGTCCATGCTATCTTTACGCCGCTAATAGATGTTAAAACTGGCGAATATTTCAGTTTGAGAAAAATCATGCAGTCCCATAAGGGATACACGGCCAAAACATGCAATGATGTATTGAAACGTAAAGGTCAATTTTGGCAGCATGAAAGTTATGATCATTTTGTGCGTGACATTAATGAACTCAAGCGAATTCGTAAGTATGTGACGTTGAATCCGGTCAAGGCGGGGTTGGTTGAATATTGGGATCAGTGGCCTTGGACTTATAGTAGATATTTGTAGCGCATGCTTTCTAGCTTGCGAGTGAACAACCTGGAAAGGTTGTTCTACAGTAGCGCATGCTTGCCGCTTGCGAATTAACAACCTGGAAAGGTTGTTCTACAGTATCGTGCGAGTGAACAATCCTTCGGCAGGCTCAGGACAGGCCTGGAAAGGGTGTTCTACAGGGATTGGTATTCGGAATTTGAGGATTGCGCGGGGGTGAGGGAGAAGACGATGTAGGCCAGGATCATGATCAGGGCCAGCATGCCGGAGATGGCCAGGGTGCGCGGTTGGAAAAGTTGGACCCAAATATCTTGTAGGAGAGGCATCGGCCGTAAAAAGATGTCCCAACTGTTCCAGCGCAGGAAACGGCCGATGTAGATGCCCAATCCGCTGGCACTGAGCGCAAAAAAGGCAAACAGCCAGCCCGCTGCCGGGCCAAAGCGGCCGTTGACGATGCCCTGCATGATGCGTAAAGAGACGAAACCCAGCAGAATGCCGATCAAGGCATAATTCAGCAGCAGGATCAGATCATACCAGAGAGGCACAGGGGCGCGCGCTTGCAAATGGATCAGGTCGGTGACCAGGTAGGGCGCATTGGGCAGAAAGAGCAGCCAGAGGAAGAACATGGGCAGGGCGATAAACGGCCGTTTCTGCCAGCGCAAGGCCAGCCAGGCAAAGGTCAGGGGCAGCCAGGCCAGGAACAGATTCCAGACCAGGAAGATGAACGTGATCTGCCCGCTGTACCAGATACGCGCCGCGACCAGGGCCACGGAAAAGGCGGATATTAACACCAGAACGATGAATAAAAAGAGATTTCTCATCATTCCGGCCATTTATAACCCAGCCGGAGGTTGGCTACAAGATGATTAATGAACGATTGTCATACGATTCTAATTGAGAGATCGGTCCAATTTTGAAAATTGGACCAATCTTAGATATAAAGTGTCTGGCATTTGTTATGGATCAAGCCCCCCATCGCATAACACGATATCAAGGTTTTCGTCATAGACCGCAAAACAAGTGATGCCGTCACCATCGACATCCCCAATGAGCAGGGAAGTAGCAATATCTACTGTTGAGATACCACTAATTGAAATAGCATTCTCCTCTCCTTTTACCTGCGAATCACGAATGAATATGGATGTATCATCTCCTGCGATGCCATAATCTTTCAGCCCTGGCCCGGCTACTGCTTCGATGTCGCCATTAACCAGCTCAAGCGAACCACTGTTATCGGCCAGTCCTGTATTATTTTCTCCGCCAGCGGACTTAATTTGCACATCATCCAGGAATATCTGCGAATTAAAGGAATTGATTCCGGCATTATTTCCTGAAATGGCGCTGCTGGTGGAAATTTGAAGGTTTCTGGCTTGTAAGGCGGCATTAAAATTAATGATGCCTGCTGACTGAGAGTCTCCATTGGTAAAAATCTGACCTCCGTCAAGGCTTAGTGTTGAAGTGAGGTTGGCCAACCCGGTGGCGGCAACAGGAGATTCCACTTTAACGGCGATTTCGGTCAGGCGCAGGGCATCACCGGCATTGAATGCCCACACTCCGGTGGCAAAAGCATCAGTTGTGATGCTCTCCACGGCCAGGCTGCGCAGTTCGGCGGTGACCAGACCGGCTGCACGCACGGTGGCGCTGCTGCCATCCGTGGTGAAAACAGTGTTACTGCCCAGGCCGCGCAGGACGGTCACTTCCGGCCCGCTGCCGGCAATGTCAACGTGGGATTTGAGATCGATGGAATCGGTGTATACACCCGGCGCAACGCGGACCAGATAAGGGTTGTCGGCCGCGGCATCCGTGATTGCTGCCAGGGCGGCGCTGACGCTGTCATAATCGCCCCCTTCTTTAGCCACGCGAATGATATTGGCCGGCGCGGGGACCTGGGATGCGTAATGGACCATAGGTACCGGGGTCAAGGGGTGGCGCGGGGAGAGAATAATATATAATCCTCCCTCATTCTTAATAGATACCCGTAGGAAACGAACCTCTCCGTTGAAGGCATCTGCGCCGAAATCAAGATTGGTCATAAATCGACCGTTGCTCACCGGTAGGGTTTGTGAAATCGTACTGCCAATCTGATTCCCGCCGGTTGGCGCATCATAGAGCTGAAAATTGAAGACGAAACTACCATCCTCAGGATCGCCATCCCCCTCCAGGTGACCCTGGTAAGCGAACCCACTTCCGGCGGCCACCTGGGGAGCGGCTTGCAGGCGGAGCTGCGACGCAGCCATCATCTGGCCTAAATAAATGGCGGCAGCGAAAACAGCCAGTAACACGATGATGATGATACCAAGTCTGCGAATCATAGTTGCTATTCCTTCTTTGTCAAAGAAACCCGGATATTAAAAATATAACGCTTGAAATATTTCATCTAATTACCGAGTTTCAAAATTTCGCCGGTCAACCTTACATTGGGAACTGGCAATGTGGGCCGAGAACATCCAAAGTATTGCTATAAGCCACGAAACAGGTGATGTCAGTTGGGTAATGATACTTTTGCGACAAACCAAACTGACATCACCTGTTTCGTGGCTTATAGCAATACTTT
>JANQGC010000221.1 GCA_028277515.1 Anaerolineae bacterium | reverse complement strand
CATCAGAAAAAATCTGCACCAGGCAGTTAGGACAGGCTGCGCCGCTGATCGGCCAGGCAAGCTGCCAGGGTCCGGTTAGCGGCACAGCCTGTCCTAACTGCCTGGTGCAGATTTTTTCTGATGATGCAGACGAGGGACGCATATTTGAAGCTGAATTGATCGCCGATGCGGTCAGTGGCAATTTTAGTTGGAACGGCCAACCGAACGGCCCTCATGTGACGGCCACGGCGACGGACGGTGCCGGCAATACCTCACCGTGTTCGGCCGCTGTGCCGGTCACGGCCTGCAATTCAAGCCCCATTGCTGCTTTTGACGTTCAACCGCCAAACGGCACAACGCAAACTAATTTCCAGTTCGATGCTTCCGCGAGCAGCGATGCTGAAGATTCTCCGGCCGATTTAGAGGTACGTTGGGATTGGGAAGATGATGGCACATGGGATGTCGCCTGGTCCAAGAGTAAAACAGCTTCCCATTCGTATACAACCCCCGGGCTGCATACGGTCCGCTTAGAGGTCAGAGATAGCGGTGGTTTAACGGCCGCGGCGACTAAGCAAATGCAGATTATTCAGGCATCCGGAAAGGAAAAGGGCTACATGCCATTTGTAAGTCGATGAAAACTGTGAATTTCAATAGAATAAATGACAGTTTTCCAATTATGAATGTCCTGATCCAAACAAAATGCTAAAATACTGTTGCAATACTTTTTAATGTTTGCGCGAAGCAATTTCATTTTTGCGAAATTTTTAGAATCTCAGAAAATATCATACGACGCAAACGTTCCGCTTGACGGCCAATATGTGCAAGGCGACTTTAGATAACACTGTTTACATAACTGAAGGTGTCCTCTTCCAGGAAGTGGATGGTGAAGCGGTGATCCTTGATATGAACAAGGGTATCTATTTCGGCCTTGATGAAGTCGGTACCCAGATCTGGCAACATCTGCAATCCAGCAACCAGGTGCAAGATGCCTACAACGCTTTGCTAGACGATTATGATGTCTCTAATAATGAATTAAGACAAGAATTACTAACCTTTATCGATCAATTGGTGGCGCACAATCTCCTATACATCGATATTCCGATTCACGGTAAAGGGTAAATATTAAATTAAGCATTGGAGTGTGCGCCCGTGCCCTTAAAACTGAATCAATTTTTTTTCTTTATCTTATTCACTGCTGCTGCCTCGTTGTTGATCCTATTCAACACATTCCAGGTTTCAGCTTTACCCCCTCTCCAGGATGTAACACCGCCAAGCGTGGTTTCCCATTCACCTACAGCCGATGCGACGGATGTACCCTTAGATAGTAATATTTCGATCACTCTGAGTGAAAATATCGATTTGGAATCGCTTATTTTTAACCTATCAACTGATCCAGTGATTACATTTACTAGTGATTGGAACGAAAACACGTTTACATTTACTATCGACCCATCGTTTGATTTTACCTGTGAAACTCAATACACAGTGAATATCGCCGCCGGGGTAGAGGATCTGTCGGGTAATCTGATGGGCGCCTATAGCTGGTCGTTCACAACGGCCGCTTGCGTCTACGCCGTGGCCAATGACATCATTGGCAACCCGGAGCTAATTAACACTGTTCCCTACAGCAACAGCCAGGACACCGATGAAGCGACAGAATCGGCGTCCGATCCTGACTTTACCTGCACTGGCGGGCAGCGTTTTAACACGGTCTGGTACGAGTACACGCCATCGGTTAGTGGACGGCACACAATTGATACCTTCGGCAGCGATTACGACACTATTTTAGCCGTTTGGCAGGGTACGGAAGGCAGCCTGAGCAGTGTGGCCTGCAATAACGATGCCCAGGGAAGTGACCAGTCGCAAATTCCCAAGGTTGAGCTGACACAAGGCATCACTTACTTCATCGAAATCGCTTCTTTTGACGAGACAGCAGGCAGCCTGACCTTGAATGTTGATTTAAGCCCGGTTGTGGTCAACGATGAGTTTGACAATGCCATTCAAATCAGCGGTTCTTCATATGGCAATGTGCAGGAGATACTCTATGCCACGGCGGCCGTCGATGATCCCCTTTTTCCCTGCACCGGCGAAGCAAACTTCAACACGGTCTGGTTCAAATATCAGCCCCCTGTCGACGGCCAGATCAGTGTCAGTACACTGGGCAGCGATTACGATACGGTACTTGGGGTGTGGCAAGGGACACAAGGAAATCTAACCAATATTGGTTGTAACGACGATTATCAGTCCGGTGTGCGTCAATCCCAAATCGATAATTTGAACGTCTTCAGCAGCCAAACCTATTACATTGAGGTCGCTGCCTATCGAGAAACCCCGGGAACGCTCACTTTTTCTTTCGCCACAGAAGGCATCAACACCCAGTTTATTCCTTTAATCGCCGGCTGGAATATGATTTCAGCATATATTGATCCACTGAACCCGGCTTTAGAAACTGTTTTTTCGACCATAGCCGACGATGTTGTTCTTGTTAAAAATGGTCTAGGGGGCCTCTTCTGGCCGGATCTCGACATAAATGAGATAGGTGACTGGAACAGCCAGAATGGCTACCAGGTTTATATGAACACAGACAGGGAATTCGAGATTACTGGAACAATGGTTGATCCGAAAATGCCCTATAATTTGCCTGCCGGATGGTCTCTAATTTCTTATCCAATGGCAGAAGCAACGGCCGTTGATGAAACTTTATGCAGCGTCCAATCCGAACTAACCCTATTTAAAGATGGAAAGGGCAAGATGTATTGGCCTGATTATGGGGTTAATAACATTAACGACTTACAACCGGGAATGGGCTATCAAATACATTTAAGAAATGCCGGCAGCCTGGTATATTTATTGCCAACAGAAGCATGTTCTTAAAAACCTCTTCACCGACATCGGTGATTTGGTCAGGGCAGTTCCAAAGTCAGATTCGTAACCGCGATTTCACAATCGCGTTCTTGTGCATACGCCAGAGCGCGAAAATGATTTCGCGGTTACGATACGATTGGCGACTTTAGAATCGCCCTGGTGATTTGGCATGTTAACTACCCAATTGGATAAAAAAATGATACAATTGCATTTAACAATACACTTTCCAACAAAACCAGAGGATTCTAAAAAATAATCATCGTACATCGGTTTAGTCTGCTAAGTCAATCCTCGTCACCCAAGCAACAAAGTAAGAAGACCAACATTATCTTGAATAGCGTGCTGAATTTGGAATTCACAGATTATCAAACGACTGTTTAAACAAGCTGCTCATCCTCACTGGCAACGATCCCGCGGCGAAAATAGTCTCAAATACAAAAGGAAGGATCGAATGGTTGAAATAAAAAGATTTATAATATTATGTGGTTTGTTGCTGCTGGTTGTTTTTATCGCCCAACCCCTCAGTGCAGAGACAGGTGAAGGAAATCGCCCCGATCCGGTCGATAGATTTAAAATTGACCAACCCGTGTTTATCGAAGGCGGCTTTGCCGAGGGCAGTCCCTCATACGAGTCGCTTGTTGAATTACTATCCAATTACGATGGACCGGTTGTAAAGCGAGCGCCAAGGGATCGCACAGCTTTAGCTCAAGTGCAGCAGGCGACTGATCCGCCTCTGTTTGCTTTCCCCAATCCCATCCCTAACCCTGTTGGCGACCCTCAAGACAGCGATTATGTGCCCAATGATGGGGGTTTTGTTGATATCACCCTTGGATTGGCCACGCTTGGCGATCCCGACCCTAACGAAGTGGTCAGCCTCTCCCTGTCTGTTCCAGCAGCATATGATGAATTCACCTTAACGGTATTTGATGGTGACATGGGCGGCAAATGGGACCGTTTTAATGTCAACTTCGATCAGGTTGAATACGAGTTGTATAAAGATCCGGACGCTGAGGCCAGCACGGATCCAGGCGATTTATTAAGCACGTGGGATGGTGGATCAATGAGCGATGACGAGTGGTGTGACCTGGCCGATACTACAGGATCACAAGTTGGCTCTGTCCAATGTTCAGACACACCCGGCAGCACCGCTTCGGTCATTGAGCAAGACGCATCAACCTGTCCCAATTATCCAAACGGCGTGTGTATTTACCACTTCGTGGCCAACTGGATCAATCCCCTATACACGGACCAATCAAATTTTATCAAGGTGGCCAGTGATGGCCAGGTTTTTCTACTCGCCGGCAGCACGATCGGCTTCCAGGGAACGGATGCTGATTTTAATTCCTGTGAGATAAGTGATCCGCCCACCGTTGATTTGAACGCTTTTGTTCAATGTTTGGAAGACTCACGGACGGAATATGACGGAAAGTTTAGCTTTAACTTCTTCGTGCCCCCACCAGTAGGTCCGGGTATCGGCGGCATTGGCCAGCCGGTTGTCATCGACTTGTTCGATGCTGATTTTGACCACCGTGGTGATACGAATGACAGCAACACCCCATCCGTGGATTGCCGGGATGTGCAGTTAGACTACACTTATTCCGATACCTTCCTGAATCCGACAGGACCTTACACGCAAACGGCATATCGCAATAATCAAAGTTTGCCTGACGGTTGTAAAATTGAGAAGTTAAATGAAGACACCCAACTGTTCGAGGAAGTAGCCTATCCACCATTTGTCCAGTCGCCTGTCACCAGGGCTGAAGATGCGCTGCCTGGTGCGCCAATGGATGATTATGACGACGGTTCTCTGGGCTTCTGGACCATCTCGCCCAATATTCAGTACAAAGTGACCACCCCTGATAGTACAACAGTTACCAATGATGATACATCAGGTAATTTTGAGTGGGAAATGTTCCGAATCGCCAAACAAGGCGAGAATGTCCCCGACCCGGATACGGAGGTAAGTGATTTACCTATAGGTTCCTATACCTGGGATCTAG
The DNA here is from genome assembly GCA_028277515.1 of Anaerolineae bacterium. The sequence goes on along the minus strand of JANQGC010000221.1, from coordinate 12,297 downwards.
AAGGCGTGGATGCCTGGAACAACATCTTCATCAATACCAATTACGACCTCGTGCCGACCAGCCCGGTCTGTGACCTGGAAATCATCAAGACCTGTGAGACGGATATCAATTCCGGCACGGCTTGTGAAATCCCCTATGAAGGGGGTGATGTCTCTTATACTTACGAGATAAAAAATAATGGTTCCAGCACCTATAACAATGTATTTGTTAACGATACGCACCTGGGCTTAATTAATAACACAGCGATAACCTTAGGACCAGGTGCCTCGCAAACGCTATCAGGTGGACCGGTAACGTTGACGGAATTGACGACCAATATCGCTACGATCAGTGGCATTGACCAGGGGTCTGGCGAACCATGTGTGGCCCAGTCCTCAGCAACGGCCATTCCCACGCAGGCCTGTTTGCTGATTATCGATGAAGATGGAATTGATAATGGACATTCCTCTGCCCAGAACGCCGCTCCTGAATATGGTGGGGGCGTAACTGATGCCACGATTGTTAACGACAGTGGCAAGCGGGATGACCGGTTACCGTCAATTGGCAATATTGATGTGCCCACGGAAGTTGGCAATCCGTTCTTCCAATGGAACAATCTTGTTCAAAGCAGCGGTGATCATGATATTATCAAGGTGACAACCGGTCAGCGCGATGATGAAGGTTGGTTCGCCCTTCCACCGGAGATCACCAGCCCCTCCCTACCGTTTAATACCACCCACGGTTATTATCCCTTCGGCAGTAATATATTAAAGAATACCGTTGAAACATCGGCCGAATTCCTGGCCGCCTTTGGGTATGGTGTAATTCCGCAAAACCAATTGGACCCAGTCGATAATGTGCATCCCTTGCGTAATCAAGACCTGGTCAACCTGGTCGGCCGGACCTGCACTGCTGTGGTCTATGATAGTGATATCAGCATGAATTACCTGACCCAGCAAGCCAGCCTTCAAGACGAGCGCATGGGTCTGTTCAGTTTCACTGTCCTGGCCGTCGAAGTACCTGGTGACATGCCCGACGCCAACTGCACCTCAACCAGCTTTGTGGCCAACGGAAATGTTGTCGCCACGGATGGCGAATGGCCTTGTGAACTGCCTGAGTCTAAATCGAGCACCTCACTGTACGACCTTTGGCTGCGTGTCGAGGATCCCATCGATCCTGGGCAGGGTTATTATGTGCAGCCGCGTGACCATGAGCCGGATACAGCTCAGATGAACACCCACGAATACAGCAGTGGCACTCTGACTATCGAGGCTGATAGCGATTTCCCAGCTCAGTCAGATTGCAGCTATCTACCCTTCACCAGCCAATATCCGTGGAATCCTTTGTCAATAGATCCCAACATAAACCAGGCTTGCATGACCACATCAGTTGATGGCCCCGACCTGGGTGGTGATCCCAATGTTGACCCCTCCGTTTTTGAACAGCAAATGACCTGGAACGGTAGTGAATGGGTATATACCGATAGCATTGCTGAAAACCTGGATGGTCGACGAGCGATGATCAGCACCGATGAAGGAGGCTCCTACAATAAAGGGATTAATCAGTAAAGTTTAAACTCATTTTTCCGGAGCTTTGAAGTTTCGGAGATGAATAGTCAAAGATGCCAACTTTCATTTTTCAAGTTGGCATCTTTTTTATTTCCTTAAACTGTCTAAAATAAATCCATATGAGCGGCATCTTTGGAATCATTCACAACGACGGGTCGCCGGTCGACCCATCATTGTTAAAGGCTATGGCGGGCGCCGCTTCATCTCGCGGCCCTGATGGTGTTTTTCTGTATTGTATGGGCAATGCCGGTTTAGGGTTCCTGGCGTTGCATAGCACCCCGCAGTCACAGATTGAGAAGCAGCCATTGGCCGGCCGGCCGGAGTCTCAGATAGTAGTAGCCGATGTTCGACTGGACAACCGTCCGGAGTTGATCAAACGGCTGTCCACCCTTCAACGGCCGTTTAACCAGGAGACGACCGATGCTGAACTGGTCCTGGCCGCCTATCAACAATGGGGTGCTGCCTTTCCTGAAAAACTGTTGGGCGCTTTCGCCATTGCCATCTGGGAAAGAGATAGGCAGCGACTGCTCCTGGCCCGCGATCACCTGGGGGCACGTCCTTGTTACCACTTTACTTCAAGTAACATGTTCGCCTTTGCTTCTGAAATCCAACAACTTCGCCAAATTCCTGCTGTGACGGATCAGCTCAATGAACGCCGGATTGCCGCCCAGATTGCTTCGCTGCCAACACCCCAAACATGGACTTTTTTCTCTGATATTCAGCAGTTAGCTCCCGCGCATACGCTGCTGGTGCAAGAGGGAAAGGTGACCTTGCAGCGTTACTGGTCGCTCGATCCACAAAAATTGATCGGTTACAAAAATGAGCGAGAGTATACGGATCATTTCCTGGATATTTTTAGCCAGGCTGTAGCTGCCCGGCTGCGCTCTCCGGCTCCACCCTCTTCAATGCTCAGTGGCGGGTTGGATTCATCGGCCGTTGTTGCCCTCGCCGCCGACCATTACCAAAAGCAGGAAATATCCGGCCGGCCTCACACTTATACCTGGGATTTCACCGGCGATCAGGCTATTCAAGCGGCCGACGAACAACAGTTTGCCCGATCTGTTGCCGATTTTTGGCACTTACCTTTAACGCGTATCCCCGCCTATCAATATTGGCCGCTCTCCGACCTGGACAACTATCCTATCCATGCTGACTCTCCCTATCATGGCCACTACCATGCTCTCATTCGAGCGACTTTAATGGCCGCAAAAAGAAATGGATCAAAGGTGTTATTAACAGGACATCCGGCCGATCTTCTAACCGCTGGACTAATTTACTCCTACAGCGATTTTTTCCTGTCAGGCCGGTGGAAAAGATTAGTTCATGATTTACAATCCCACGCCCGGTTGTGGGATCATTCTCTATGGAATGTTAGTAGAAGGCGCTTGCTGCGCCCGCTCTTGTCTCGAGGCCGGCAGCGCATATTCGGTGAGCGATCCGTCTTCCGCCAGCTACCAGGCTGGATCACACCCCAATTGATCAAAAAAGCAAGATTTGAAGAAATGCGGGAGGAAATCTGGCAGGACAGACCAGGCAGTTTCCATTCCTATGCCCAGGCGCAACGGTATAATAGTTTGACGACCCCTTTTATTTCAGAGCAGAATATCTGGCTGGAACGTCTGGCGACCTCATTGGGTATGGAATTCAGACATCCCTGGCTTGATATGCGGTTGTTTGAATTTTCCTTAGCTGTACCCCAAGATCGATTGCTCAATGCTGGAAGAAGTAAATACGTGGTTCGCAAAGCCCTGAATGGGCTGCTGCCGGAAAATGTTCGCCTTCGCCTGCGCAAGACGATTCCTTATCCCTTATTATTATGGTCTTTTCGTCATAAAGCGACGGCGACCATAGAGAAACTGCTGGACGATCCATTGGTTGCCCAGATGGGATTTGTTGATCCACTTAAGCTATCAAATCATTATCAAAGCTTTTTAAAGGCAAAAATTAACGAGGAACATCCTCTCTGGTATACGCTGGCTTTAGAAACCTGGCTTAAGTCAACTGTAAAACCATATTAAGTGTTTTTGCATTAGATTTGTCAATTTTTCTGTGGAATTTCCAGAGATACAAGAAAATAAAAATTGACAAATCTTTCGAATATTTACTTAAATTTAGAAATTAGATTTGTAAATATTAAATATTGATGAGATGAGCCGGCCACTCCCCTTTGAAATGTGTTGGACAGTGAACTAGCGATATGCTATTATCCCATCATTATAAAATACTGTTTAGACAAATGTTGTTTTCTACCCTCAAGGAAGAATGCATATGAAAAATTCTGATCAAGAAAAAGCTGAAAGAATGAAATATAAAGCCCCAAAAGTTGTAAAATATGGCGATATAGCAAAACTGACCAAAACTGGACAATCCATTGGATCTGATGGATTTGCTGGCAGTGAAGAGGAATCTTAATCGGCAAAAATTTCTTCTTTTTCTCTTTTTTTGTATAAGCGTCATTATTTCAACCGCAGGCAGTTCCCACAGTAGTTTCTTCCGCAAGGAATTGGCCAATTAATTACCAAGCGTTCCACACATTTTTTTGCCGGCCTATAATCGTAACCCTCAATCCCAGGCAAAAGCGAACAATTAGATAATGTATTCACCGTTATCCGAATAGTGGGGGGACGGTGGGTTTTTAGTTGCAATTAGGATGTCTCACTACTCAATATATGGTCTTAACCTGAAAACCGACGTGTCCTTTGACAGCCGCTTACTGCCCAGTCAGGGGGTGCTTGGTTTTAAGAACGAAGATTTCCCTCCTATTACTTACCATATTGTTAATCAACCCCCGCACATTATTGAGTGGACGTCGACAGAGCCGGTGTATTCCAGTCCAACGATTCTTGATGATGGCCAAAGTCTAATTAGCACCTATCGCCTGCCAGATTTTGATATTATCCGCTATGCTAACATTGTTGATTATTATATTTATAAAGATCGTATTCTCGCCCATCCATTGGATCTCAACCAGCCGAATATGATGGAAAATTATTTCCTGGGAACCGTATTGGCTTTTTACCTGGAACGGTCCGGGATTCCCATGTTACACGCCTCGGCTGTCAATCTGGACGGCCGAATTGTGGCCTTCCTGGCCAGCAGCGGCGGGGGTAAAAGCTCGTTAGCGAGCAGTTTCATGCAGGTTGGATATGCGCTACAGACGGATGATGTATTGCCGGTGGAACAAAGAGACGGCCGTTTTTGGGGCCGGTCCGGGTATCCCTCGTTGCGCTTATGGCCGGAGGAAGCTGAATATTTTGTAGGTGATTACCATTCATTCAAGGTTGTTCATCCCCAAATCCCCAAGCGCCGCGTCCCGGTTGGCCGAGATGGGTTCGGCACCTTTTGCAGTGACCCACAGCCAGTGGGTGCGATTTATGTTCCCGAGCGACGGCCGCCTGATACGCCTGGAACCAATGTTGACATCAGCCCGATATCGCCGAACCAGGCGATAATCGAACTGGTGCGCAGCACGTTTACCCCACGCACTGTGGAAGCGTTTTCCTGGCAGCCCCGACGACTTAAAATCTTTTCCAGGCTGGTTCAGCAAGTGCCCATCCGCCAATTAAGCTATCCCAGCGGATTACAGCATCTTGAACGGGTGCGCCAGGCTGTACTGGCCGATCTGTCAACCATATCAGGTTAGAAATTGAATGGCAGCGTCCGTACCATGCCAAATGTTTGATCAGTTTTGATCGTGATTTTGACTGTGTGCCGGGATCAAAATGAATTGGACAGTGAACTAAGGATATGCTATTATCCCATCATTATTAAAGTAGTGTTAGACGAATGTTATTTTCTATCAAAAAGAAGGCATGCAAATGAAAAATTCTAATCAAGAAAAAGCTGAAAAAAAGAAATTTAGTCCCCCAAAAATCGAAAAATATGGCGATTTAGCAAAAATGACCAAAACCGGGCAAACCACGGGGGGTGATGGTTTTGCCGGCAGTGGGGATGAATCTTAACCGTAAAAAACTTATTCTTCAATTGAATAAGCGTCATTATTTTTACCGCAGGCTACCCCCGATAGTTTATTCTGTAGGGTGATTGTTTAATCAATTATCAAGCGTTTCACATATTTTTTTACCGGCCTAAAATCGTAACTCTCACCCTAAACAAAAGCGGCAACTAGAAAAAATTCACCGTTATCCGTATAGTTGGGGCGGTGGTTTTTTTGTTGCAAATTAGAGTAAATTTTTCAGCGACGTGTAAAAATTGCCCCTGGCCTGACGTTCGATCCACGGCTTGTGGCCGCACGCTTGTAATTGGATGAATTGAAAATCGGGAATGACTTTGGCTTTTGCAACGCTTCAATGACGCCAAAGTGGGGAGGCAGTTCTTCGGCGACCGGATCCATTTCACCCGCTGCGCCAGGACCACCGTGCACGAGAATGGTGGCGTAAGGTGGACGGCCGTAAAGGCGGTAATTAAAGGTCATTGGATGAGCACCTCGTATATTGACCTGCACCTCTGAAACAAACTATCTCGAACCGTCATTCCGAACGCAGTGAGGAATATTTGGCTGGTCGAAAACCAGACCCCTCGGTTCCAACGCAGAAACAATATTTTTTGTAAGTCAGGCATCCTGGATGCCGGTCTGACGAGGCGCATTTACCACCGTTTCTTTACTCATTGAGCAGCATACGGCCCTTGACTCTCTGCTAATGACATTGTAGCGCGAGCTTTCCTGTAGAAGCTTGCAGCTAAAACAACCTGGAAAGGTTGTTCTGCAGTACCGCAAAGTGACGGCGGATTTTGTGAGAAGTCATTTACTCATAGTATAGTGGTGCGGTTACAAATTGTGTAAAACCGGAGGGTTCGACTGGGTCGGCCGTCCAATGGTAGGGGAGGGCCGGCGCGGCATGATGTCGGCCGTACCCAAGACCTGCCCACCGCGCCGGCTCACCCTTAACAACCAAGCGGTGTTTTGCCGGGGCGAGACAGGCGGGATGGCTAGTTCAGGGTTTTCCGGTAAGGCTTTGCCTGCCTGTCCCGCCACTACGACAATGATCGAGGCATTGGAGAGATCGAATTTCATGTCAACTCAAATCATACACAAAAAGTAACCGCACCCATAGCATGGTATACCATTGAAAAGATATTAAAACTATGCTAAAGTATGTTGAACACTATATATATTTTACTACCTTTATATAATGGTATGAAATATGAAAGAACAGTATACTACCGTCACTCGCAAAGGCCAGATTACGATTCCAATAAACATCCGGCGGCGTTTAAACTTGGAGGAAGGTGATCGCATCGCTGTCACATTGGAAGGAGACCAGGTATTGCTGCGGCCTGCCGAGGGAGTTGTCGATCAAACGGCTGGGATGTTAAAGATCAGCCGCGAAGCCATTTCGGCCGAAAAAGAACGGGAGCAGGCAGAAAAGGCAATCGCCAAAGCAGCGCAAGAGCGCAGTTAAATGAGCGCACCATTCATTGATACCAATATCTTCCTTCGCCATCTTTTGCAAGATCATCCCGAACATTCTCAGCGGAGTACCAGGTTTTTACAGCGGATAGAAGATGGCGAGTTGAAGGGACACACGGCCGATACCGTGATTTTTGAAGCTGTATTCACCTTACAGCGTTTTTACAAACAGCCACGGTCATTAATTCGCGATGCGCTGCTGCCCTTGATTGAGCTTCCGGGAATTGTTCTGCCCGGCAAACGACGCTACCAGCAAGTATTTAAATATTATGTAGAGTTAAACCTGCCATTCGCCGATGCCTATCATGCTGTTTTGGCAGAACGGTTGGGTTTAGACTTCGTGCTCAGTTTTGATCGTGATTTTGATCGTGTGCCGGGATTGCAGCGAGAGGAGCCATAGGAAGGAATCGGTATATCAGTCGAGGATAGAATCTTGGTGCGGCGTATAAGAGAAATAAAAGCGGATGAATTTGACCTGGTGATCAGCTACTTCCTGGAAGCAGATGAAGCGTTTCTGCTGGGTATGGGTGTCGAGAAGGATAAACTGCCGGCGGCCGCATCCTGGCGCAAGTTATTAGATGACGATTACAATAAACCACTCGCACAGCGCGGCCATTATTATCTGATCTGGGAACTGGACGGTGAGCCTGTGGGTCATTCCAACATCAACGAAATCATCTTCGCCAAGGAAGCTAAAATGCACCTGCATTTATGGAATCCGGAAGCGCGGCGTCATGGCAACGGCACTTTTTTTGTGCGCCAATCAATTACGCATTTCTTTGAAACATTTGATCTGCAAAATTTATTTTGCCAGCCTTACGCGCATAATCCCGCCCCCAACCATACATTGGCCAGCCTGGGATTTGAACTGCTGGAAACGACCCATTTCGCTCCCGGCTGGCTCAGTTTTCCCCAAGATGTCAACATTTGGCTGATGACGCGCGAGAAGTGGTTTGATGATCTGTAGGGCGATTTGCCCAAATCGCCAGCCCTCGATTTAAGCAAATCGAGCTACAGCAAGATGTCAACATTTGGTTGATGACGAGGGAACAATGGTTTGCCCTGTATCAGTAGTCAGTGGGGCAGTGATCAGTAAGCAGTGGATAGTGAAAACTGATGACTGTTTACTGATCACTGCCCCACTGTACCTTCTTAACTCTCCGGATAACTTATCTGGCAGCTTGCAGTAGCATAAACCTGGTACCCTTCACCGGGCTGCATGGTTCCAATCTGGTCAATTTGGAAAATCGGCCAGTAAACTTCACCCGCGCCATTTTTTGCAATGTAAATTTCATCATCACAAGCGGCTAAAGCGTCCTCAATGGGCAGCGGCACATTGCGCCAGTAAGCTATCATGTTCCAGGCCGGGCCACCGATCTTAAAGCCTTCTCCGACAGGGATCAACGGACCGGTCAAGGAAACTGTTTGTCCCTGGGGCAGGTGGCACAGATAGCCCTGGGTTTCATCCCAGGTACCGATTTGATTTATGTCCTGGTTCGGCCAATAAATCTGTCCTGCATTATTTTTACAAAGGAATGCCGGGTCGTTTAAGCTTTTAAAGATGATATTAAATTCTGACGGGTAGGGATTCACATAGGAAGAGATCAAATTCCAACCGGAGGCGAAATTGATCCCTTGTAAGATCTCCAGCCTGTTCAAGAAACCGCCATTTACTGCAAAATCTCCATTGTCTAGCGTACCGGCGTCCGGCTGGCCTAAAGTGGAATAGACGGTAAAGTCACCTCCGGATATCTGGCCGCCACCGATATCCATGCTCCACCAGGGTATTTCCAGTCCGGAAAAACCCAAAGAAAATCCGCTGGAAAAAATGAAAAGCAAGACGATGCTGAATAATATGGTCGTCAGCCTGGAACGAGATGCAACTTTCATGGTGCCTCCAATAATGGCTAAATCAACCTGAGGTTAGAGCAGGTGATTATGGGTTGACTAATGACATGATGGAGTATTGTGAAAACATTATAACATCAGATATACAAAAATCAAACGAATAAAATTAACTATTTCACTCGTCCATTTTATTAGCACGGTTCCAAATCCCGCTTACCAAACATCGTAACTGATAAATCTATTTTTGTTAGGCGGTGCGAAATGGATTTCGCGGCTACTTCAAAAAAACCATAACACAGCAAATTAGCCATTTTTCCAGTATTGGATTATAATAGAATTGTTCTCAAAATAACGAAGCAACTTTTTGATTCCTTGCGGTTATTAGCGAAAGGGTCAAAATCATCTTAGCCCAGGAGAATATGATGCGACAACGTGCTCCGGTCACCGTTGGCGACGCATTTTACAAGCGAAATCTGAATCGAACCTGGAGCGAGGTTCTGCCTAACTTCGCTGGGAGTTGCCTGGTTACAAACAGAAAACACGGCCGTTTCCCTCGATTGTATCAATCCCAACCCATTACTAACCTTCATAAACTGAATAAAAACAACTACATCCAAGTTGTCTGTCACAAGGGAGAAATGACATGGTCCGAAGATATGGTTTAATTATTATATTGCTCTGTGGCGTCATCGCTGCCGGCATTTTTCTCGGCCAAACCCTGGCCACTGCCCAGGAAAGACAACGCATTCAGGCCCCTGCCGCCACATCGGAAACAGGCTTCACCTATGAAGGGCAGCTTGAAGATGGCGGCCTGCCTGCTCATGGAGAGTATGACTTCCAATTTAAGTTATATGATGACCAGGTGGCAGGCAGCCAGGTGGGCAGTACCATCAGCGCAAGTGTGCACGTGGAGCAAGGCCATTTTCACACAACCCTGGACTTTGGCCCTGATGCCTTTGACGGCACACCACGGTTCCTGGAAACGGCCGTGCAGCTCAGCGGTGGTGGCGGATTTACCACGCTCACTCCCCGGCAGGAAATCGGTGTCCTGCCCTACGCCATATATGCCTCTGAGTTGCTGCATCCACCAAACATCCTGACCGTGGCCAAAGCCAACGGTGATTACAGCAGCGTCAGCGATGCTCTGGCTGCCATCAGCGACGCATCAGCCGCAAACCCTTATATTATTCGGGTCGCTCCCGGTGTTTATTCGGAGACTATTCAGCTCAAATCTTATGTAGACATAGAAGGCGGTGGTAAGGACATCACCATTCTGCGTGGCGGCGGCAGCCCCAGCGATCCCTTACAAAGCGGAGCCGTCCTTGTCTCCGGCACGGTGACCAGCAGTCTGCGCCTGCTGACTATCGAGGGCAGCAGCAGCGATCTATATGTCTCCGGCCTGGTTGCGCAAAATGTGCAGGGGGATATGCGGGTCGAAGATGTGTGGATACGCGCCGCCGGCGCTCTTTTGAACTACGGTCTATACCTCGAAAAAAGTGAAATCAGCTTTGATGGCATCAACATTGATTTGCAAAATAGTATGGTTGACAAAGGAATATTCTGCGGCGAACCGGGGGAATTTCATCTGTCCGATTCACAGATTTCTCTGGCCGGCGCGGATGACAGTGCCGGAATTGTAACCAATGAATGCACGGCCGATTTGAGTCATGTTACGATCGATGTGGATGGGGGAACATCCAATGTTGGGGTGTTTGTCGTGAACAGCTCTGCGACGCTGGATAATGTCATTGTGCACACCACGGGCATCACCAACAGAATTGGTATTGAAGGGCTATCCAGCAGCATGATTAATATCAGCCAATCGGATATCAGCGCTGATGACATCAGTATCAAAGTGAGTGGCGATGCTGAGGCAGGGGTCGAATTAACCCGGGTTGGGCAAGTTTTGGATGGTCCGGCGGGCGATTTAAGGTGCATCGCCGTCTACACACCCTTATTAGTACCTTTGGGTATTAATTGTGATACATCTAATGAAGAATAAATCGAACCAATTCACAGACACGGGAGAACGAAGATGAACCAGAGAGGTGGGCTTGTAATCGGCATTAGCTTAGCATTGTTAGGGGGTATTATCCTGCTTGGCTACTCGTTGGCCGGCGCGCAGGAAAGACAGCAGGATCAAAAAGCGGCCGTCTCCCAGGCCACCGGTTTTCATTATCACGGCCACTTGGAAGAAAACGGCCAGGATGTTACGGGTGATTATGATTTCCTGTTTAGTCTCTATGATGATCCTGTCGCCGGCAGCCAGGTCGGGGACACCATTACCCAGACCTTGCCCGTGAACGGGGAAGCATTTACCACGACCCTTGATTTTGGCGCTGCGGCCTTCGACGGAGAGGCGCGCTACCTGGAAATCGCCGCCAGGCCGGCCGGTGGCGGAAGTTACACCACAATCACGCCGCGTCAGCCCATCGATCCTGTGCCCTATGCCCTGTATACGGCCACTGCGGAAGGTGAGAAAAATATCATCACTGTGGCCGAGACCAACGCTGATTTTAGCAGCATCACAGATGCACTGAGCGCTATCGTGGACGCCGCGGCCGACAATCCTTATCTGATCAAAGTTGCTCCCGGTGTTTACTCGGATACTTTCGATCTCAAGTCCTATGTGAACATCGAAGGCAGCGGCCAGGGCGTGACTATTCTACGCGCGCTAAATGACACCGTCATTACCGCCAATAATATTCAATCGGCCGCCGTGCGTTCCCTGACGATTGAAGATTACAGTAACCAACCAAAGAGTATTGTTGCGATGACCAATGTCGATGACAGTGTCACTCTGTATGATATATCTATCATTGCCGCCACAACAGCAACAGGAATCTCCGGAATTTTTTTAGCTGGAGCCTCGCCGGCGATTACTGATCTCAACATGTCGCTCCAATCATCACAAATGGCTGTTGGCATTACAATGAATCAGACCAGTTTTCCCCGTTTGAGCCGGTTAAATATCGAATTAACCGGTTCCAGCCCAAATGATGAGATCATAGCTATTCTTGTTTTCAATGAGCCTACCTCCCCGGTGAGCTTGATTGGCAATCAGGCACCTTCATCCTCATCAGGTTCCTTAAACGCCGTCCCAAGCTCAACCACTAATAGACCAATCGTTGTTGACTCACAATTACGGGTCACAAACAGTAGTGGTTGCGGGATCGATAACCGACAATTTCAGGTCACGAGCAGTTGTATTTCCATCGGGATATCGGCAGAAACCAACGGCATTGAAGTAATAAATACGACAGTTGCAGCGGTAGGAGGCGCGATCTCAGCAGGCATCAAAAGTGAGGATAATGATGCATTGTTGGTGCGAGACTCGCAGATACAAGGAGATGGAGCCAGCATCTGGTTAGTCAATGCTACGGGGAAAGTCGCCCTGTCCAAGTTGGGTAATGATACTTTTGCGACAAACCAAACTGACATCACCTGTTTCGTGGCTTATAGCAATACTTT
>JANQGC010000121.1 GCA_028277515.1 Anaerolineae bacterium | reverse complement strand
CCGCCGGCGATGTCGCCCCTAAGGGGAAACCAACAACGGTACAGACGTCAACGCCACTATCTTTCAATAATTGGGCGCACAATTTTACATGAGCGGGATTGACACAAACAGAAGCAAAATGATAGGTGCGCGCCTCGTAACAAAGTTGGGCGATTTGGTCTTGTGAAGCGTCCGGTTTGAGCAGGGTATGATCGATCAGGCGGGCAATTTCCTCATTTTTGGGCCGCACACCCAAGGTTGAAGTCAGTCGGCCCGCACCGGCTTGCACTACCTTCTGTACATCATCAACACAATCCTGCACGCATGAATCACCATCACAGTTGCAAGCGTCGTCCGATCCGGCTTTTGTGCTCTGACCATGATTGAGGCGCAGCAACACTTCGCGAGTGACTTCCTCAATGATTTTTTCTACAGTCGTCTGGTCCTTCATCCGATTCAATACCTCTGAAATCTTTAACGACCTGAGAGGTGTTCTTTATTTGCTAAACCTTTGCCCGATCTGGTCGATCTTATCAACCCGGCGGGCATGCCGGCCACCGGCAAAGTCCGTTTGCAACCAGGTTTGCACAATTTGCCGGGCTAAATTGGGTCCGATTAACCCGGCTCCGAGGGTTAATACGTTGGCGTTGTTATGCTCCCGGCTGTTAACGGCCGTCGCTTGATCGTAACACATCGCCGCGCGAACGCCAGGAACTTTGTTAGCGGCCATGCAGCTTCCGATACCCGCGCCGTCAATGATGATCCCGCGCCATGCCTGTCCGCTGCCGACCATGCGGGCAACGGCGAAAGCGTAATCGGGATAATCAACCGAATCTATGGAATGGGTGCCGCAATCTACCACTATAAATGCCGCATTCTCAGCCGCCAAAACATCCTTAAGCTGTTCTTTCAAAGCATAACCACCATGATCGGCTCCGATCGCAATGGTATGCTGAGGAGTATGGCTCGTTGGCTCAATAATGAAAGATTGCCGACTTTCTCCTAAATCTTCCGTAGAATCATATTCAAAACGGATCTGCCGTTCCAAGGCTACCTGGCGAGCTAATGGCGTCAATATGCTGTTTTTAGAAATTATTTGTTGTGATCCGGGGGGCATGCGGCGAACAATTTCTTCATCAATAAGCGGCCGCTGCTCTATATCATCATTGACAATTTGTGAGGATTTTCCCAGCGTGCGAGTAACGATCTTCCGTACCAGACCTTCTATTTCAGTTGGGTCATAACTCATTCTGGGATGCCTTTGGTATTTCGGCTTTTTAATCGCCCATGTTTAATTAATTTGCAGCCTGAACACCCTGGGCATAATGCTCAACCTGTCCCCAATCACTGGGAGGCCAGTAAACAAACATCGCCTTTCCGAGCAGATTCTCCTCCGGCAGAAAGCCCCAGGAATGGGAGTCGCTGGAATTGTTGCGATTGTCCCCTAGAACAAAATATTCTCCCTCAGGAACATCCCAGCTTCCATCGTAGTTCGGCGAATCGGCAACATACGGTTCATTTTGAACTTGACCGTTCACTTTAACAAGGCCATCGTTTATTTCAATATGATCACCGGGTACACCGACAACCCTTTTGATGAGATTAAGTTCATTGCGGGGGTGGCGAAAGACGACAATATCTCCCTTTTGGGGATCGTCCATCAAATAAGTGACATTGTTGATGATCAGATACTCCCCATCGAGTAAGGTTGGGCTCATACTGCTGCCGTCAATACGGTAGCGGCCGACCAGGCTGTGTACTAACCAAAAAATAAAAAAGGTCAGCAACAATGTCTCAATGATCTCCCGCACCACCAGTTCAGTGGGCTGGCGATAGGGCGGGGGTTGCGCTTGTTCGCCTAGCTGATCGGATTTTTGTTCCGGCACATTTACGTCTTCGGCCTGAGCCATATGCTGCTTCACCTGTCGTTGAATTCAGAAAAATGCAGCTAAATTCGGAAGCAATTTTCTGGATATTCGATTCAAATTATAGTGGACCCCAAAATGCGGTGCAAACCACATCACGGGAATTTCACTTTGGTTTAGAATACGTAAATACAGGCATCCTTACATCAAGTAGGCGGATTTCCTAATTGCTCTCTTAGCTTCCCTGTTGCATCCGCCCCGGCCCATGTTATAATTTCAGCAAATCGGGCCATTAGCTCAGCTGGCAGAGCAGTTGACTTTTAATCAATTGGTCGGGAGTTCGAATCTCTCATGGCCCATACCCATATAGAAGGTCACCGAGTAAAATCGGTGGCCTTTTCCCTATATATAGGGTATTGGTTTTATAAATCCGGCGATGACTTTTAATACAGTACCCTATGTTGCACCTTGAGAGCCTAATTTAAATACAGCATGGTTAATTTAAATGAAAAAGTGTGTTACTTGTGGCAATTTAAGAGACGAGGATGATTACTAAAGAAATGGAAAATAATCCTTTCAATCGAATCGACGTCTTACAAATCGGCCGCGTCCCCTGTCACCTAAAAACTGTCCCTCATTGGCGACAATCTTTCCCCGGCTGATCGTCGTCACCGGCCAGCCCTCAATTTCAATCCCATCATAAGGCGTCCAATCCACATTTTCATGCAGTGTGTCCGTGGAAAGGACAAGATGTTTGTCGGGATCAAAAATGACAATATCGGCGTCATAACCAGGCACAATTTTCCCTTTTCGTGACAGACCTGATAGCTCGGCCGGTTTCGTACAACAGCTATCTACCCATTGGTTCAGTGTAATCCGTCCCTGTTTAACGCCGCAGGAGTAAACGGCCGCCAACCGGCTTTCCACCGAAGGCACGCCCCCCGGAATTTTGCTAAAATCACCTAATCCCGTCGCCTTATCGGCGCTGATGAACGGGCAATGATCCGTTGTCACCACCTCTAAGACACCATCCGCTAACGCCTTCCAAAGCGCATCCTGTGCTCGCTTATCCCGAATTGGCGGGGAGCAAACAGACCAGGTACCCTTAATACTAGGCGCATCATACACATCCTGGGTCAGCAGCAAATACTGCGGACAGGTTTCCCCGGTCACCGGCCGCCCTCGCTGCTGAGCCGCGGCAATCGCTTGAGCCGCTTCGGCGCAAGAGACATGGAAAACGTGTGCCCGGGTTCCCGCAAATTGAGCCAATTCGATTAACCTGTGCACGGCCTCTCCTTCAAACTGAGCCGGCCGGCTGCGTGGATGCCAATGGGGAGAGATATTCCCTTTGGCTAAATTGCGTTCGATCAACGTGCAGATCACATCCCAATTTTCAGCATGAACCACTGGTAAGCCATTCACACCGGCCACCGCTTCCAACGCTTGCCAGAGCTGGCCATCATCAAGTCGAAACCCGTAGGCCATATACAGCTTGAAGCTGCCGCAGCCCGCTGCATAGACAGCAGGCACTTCATCTAGTTTGCTTATCTCCGCCGGACCGAGGGTCATATGCAGACCATAGTCAATGACGACCTTGGGATCGGCTTCTGCCCGGCGTTTGGCCAGCGCCGCCAGCAAGGATTCATCCTCTTCCGGTTCTACAAAATCAATAATCGTTGTGGTCCCCCCAAAAGCGGCCGCGCGCGTGCCGGTGAAAAAGTCGTCTGAGGAGATGAAATCACCAATGGGCATTTGCATATGAACGTGAATATCGACCGCTCCCGGAATGACCAGTTTACCCTGGGCATCAATCTCATTTTCTGCGGTTAAATCATCGCCGATGGCGGTGATAGTCTCCCCGGTTATCCCAACATCAGCCTGGTAACTCGTCTCGGCCGTCACCACCGTACCCTTCTTGATCACCATATCAAAAATCATTTTGCGCTCCTTTAATTCGATTGCACACGAAATTCCTTAAGATGTGACAGTCACTTGAATTCTGCAAATCCCCTAAGTCATCAATAAAGTGGCTGTCACGTATATAAAAAAATAATTTTTGAATGACTCAAGCATTTCAATGTCCTGAAGCAACCGGCAAGTAAATTAAAAATTTGCTACCACGTCCTTCTGCGCTCTGAAGTTCAATCCACCCCCGGTGCGCTTCTACCAATTCTTTAGCGATAGCCAGGCCCAACCCGGATCCTCTGCTCCGCTCATCGCGCACCCGGGATTTATCTAAGCGATAAAATCGCTCAAATATGCGCTCCTGTTCAGCCAACGGAATGCCCGGCCCATCATCTTCAATAGCAATAAGCACCAGGTTGTTCAATCCCGGCTGCACGACAAGACAAACCTGCCCACCATGCCGCGTGTAGATGAGTGCGTTTTCGACAATATTAGAAATAGCCTGGGTCAGACGATCCGCATCCCCGTTCACCTGGGGAACGGGTTCAGTTTCCAAGTTCATCACCAAGCCAAGAGCTTCCGCGCGTGGTGATAAGGCTTGATATATATTATTGACCAGCAAAGTCAGATCAACTGCTTGTAAAGCGAGTTCGAGCTGGCCGGATTCGATTTGAGCCAGATCGAGTAGTTCATCCACCAACCGCTGCATACGCTCAGCTTCATCATGGATGACACCGGCCGCCTGGTGTCGTTCCTCATGGGTGACGGCCGTCCCATCTAACAACGCCTGGCTCCAACCACTGATAGAAGTGATCGGGGTACGCAGGTCGTGGGAAACATTGGTCACGAAATCATGCTGCGACTGCCGGCCGGCCTGAACCTGTTCGCCCATGCTGTTAAAACTGGCGGCCACCCGTTTAACTTCCAATGGTCCTTCCAAAGGCAATCTCTGACCATAATCACCATGAGCCACGCTCTCGGCGGCCGTTGCCAGGTGCTGCAATGGTTTAGCAACCGACCGGGCGATCCAGGCTGCCAATAAAATAGACAACAAAAAAGCGGCCAGACCGGCCCATAAGAGAGGCTCCAGGAAAAAATCACGGAAAAACTCAACGGCGGTCGGTTCGCGCTGAGCATAAAAAATCAGCGCGCGGTTGAAAAATTGTAATGGTTGCGAATAGACCAGCCACAGCGATCCATTTGGGTGGCGAAAACGGCCGTAAACCGTATTGCGCTCAACATCGAAAGAAAGCCGCCTCGGTTTGTTGACATCATCAATAAACACACCGACCCAACTGTTCTCCTGCCCACTATCATAAATAACCTGCCGCGTGGCGCTGTTGGCGACCAATATACGCACATTGTGATCCTGCGCGGTTTGCGACAAGAATCGTTCAAACGTCCCCGGGTCAGCGCCCGATTCCTGCAAACGCCTCAATTCATAGATATTGGTTAAACTGATCGCGGCCAGGCGTTGCAGCGCAGGTAAATCGCGAACGGCCGTCAACGAAGCAAAACCAAACAATGCCACAGCGACCACAATCAAGGCCACCAGGATAATGAGAATATAAGAACTTAACAAACGCCCGCGCAGGCTATCAAACATTTTTCTTGACCACAACCAATTTGTACCCAACCCCCCAGACAGTTTCAATTTGCACATCGCTCCCAGCCAACCGGTCCCTTAAATTAGCGATATGTACATCCACGGTCCGTGTTTTGCCTAAAAACTCGTAACCCCAGACAAGATCCAGTAGTTGTTCGCGGGACAAGACAAAATTCAAATGATTGGCCAGCGTATAAAACAGATCAAACTCCCTAGCCCGCAAGGAAATGCGTTTTCCGGAAACGGTGACCTCTCGCCCGCCAGGATCAATCCGCACATCGCCTAAGGTCAAGACATTGCCCTGACCGCCAAACCCATTCTCAGCACTGCGGCGAAGCACAGCCCGAACCCTCGCTACAAGTTCCCTCGGATTAAAGGGTTTAACCAGGTAATCATCCGCTCCCATTTCTAATCCGACTATCTTGTCAATATCAGCCTTTCGGGCTGTCAACATCACAATTGGCAGGCTGCCTTGAGCGCGAACCCGGCGGCAAACTTCCCAGCCATCCACTTCCGGCATCATCAGATCCAGAACAAGCAGATCGGGATTGGTTGCGTCGATTTTATCCAGCGCCTCTTGCCCATTCTCGGCCATGACAACTTCATAGCCTTCTTTGCGCAAATATAATTGGGCTAGCTCACGGATATTAACCTCGTCATCAGCCACCAAAATTTTTTGTTTGTTCATAATTGTTGATTATAACGCTCCCAATTGAAAAAAGCCCCGCGACTGCGGGGCCTTTTTCGGGAAGAGGAGAAAAAGGAGGAAAGAGGAATTAATTGTCAGTCATTTTGGTTATTGACCAATCAATCAACAATATTATGATACCTTACTGAAATCGAAAAAGCAAGTTTTTTATCATTAAAATAGTGTAAATTACTTTACACTTTTCCCAACGCTTCGATCATGCAGCGTTATACACACGCCGGTATATGGTTGGAAAGGTTGGATGACGCCACTTTTTTTACTATGATAGAGAGGATTGACCCGCAAAGTACTATACAGTTGTCACCTTTTTTAATGGTGGATATTACTTTTGTAATCCTGTCTATTCGATTAAAATCTTTTATGGGAGATTTAGCTACCCATCAGTTAGTCATTCTGAGTGAGGAACGAGCGAAGAATCATGCTAAAACGTGAATATGAACCATATAAATGCAAAAAAGATTCTTCGGCTATCGCCTGCTAAGAAACAAACTGGTCTCAAATTGTCATTCCGACGCGAAGCGAGGAATCTTTCACCGTTAGGAAGTGCAAGATCCTTCACTGCGTTCAGGATGACAAACTGGTGTTTCTTTCCTCATAGAACAAAGCCTGCAATGTGGTGTTTCTCAGAATGACAATTTTAATAGTGATGGGTATGTAGAAAATAAGTGATAACCTGTCAAAATAGAAATCACATTTCTGTTTTAAAGTTTAGAGAATTAATATGAGCATTCAAGAAAGTAAAAACAGATGGCAAAAGGAAATTGTCGATCCCGTGATCAATCGATTTCCAGAACGACAAGAGCAGTTTGAAACCTCATCGACAATCCCCATTGATCGCCTCTACGTCCCTTCTGACGAAGAACCCCATTATGAAGAGAAATTGGGATTTCCCGGAGAATTTCCCTTCACCCGTGGCGTTCAACCGACGATGTATCGCGGCCGTTTTTGGACCATGCGCCAATATGCCGGATTTGGCACAGCCGCTGAATCGAACCGGCGTTACCGTTTCTTGCTAGAGCAGGGGCAAACCGGCCTTTCCGTGGCCTTTGATCTGCCAACCCAGATTGGATATGATGCCGACGACCCACTCGCTGCCGGTGAAGTCGGCAAGGTGGGTGTCAGCATTTCCAGCCTGCATGATATGGCGATATTGTTTGACCAAATTCCGTTGGATAAAGTGAGTGTCAGCATGACCATTAATGCCCCAGCGGCCGTTCTTCTGGCTATGGTCATTGCCGTTGCTAAGCAACAAGGTGTGTCGGCCAACAAACTGCGCGGGACCATTCAAAATGACATCTTGAAGGAATATATCGCTCGGGGAACTTATATTTATCCCCCACGTCCCTCCATGCGCCTGATCACTGATGTATTTGATTATTGCAGCCGCGAAGTACCCCTATGGAATACAATTTCTATCTCCGGTTACCATATTCGCGAAGCCGGCAGCACGGCCGCGCAAGAAATCGCCTTTACCCTGGCTGATGGCATCACCTACGTCCAGGCAGCTATGGATGCCGGTCTTGATGTTGATCGCTTCGCCCGGCAGCTATCCTTTTTCTTCAACGCCCACAATAATTTCTTAGAAGAAATCGCCAAGTTCCGCGCCGCCCGTCGTCTTTGGGCTAAAATCATGCGCGATCGATTCAAAGCGCAAGACCCGCGTAGCTGGCGCCTGCGCTTTCACACCCAAACCGCAGGCAGCACGCTGACTGCCCAACAGCCGGAGAACAATGTCATACGCGTCGCCTTGCAGGCAATGGCGGCTGTATTAGGAGGCACACAAAGCCTGCACACCAACAGTCGTGATGAAGCCCTGGCCCTGCCGACGGCCGAAGCTGTTCAAATCGCTCTGCGCACCCAGCAAATCATCGCCCATGAAACTGGTGTCGGCGATACAATCGATCCTTTAGCTGGCTCTTACGCTATTGAAGCATTGACCGACGAATTAGAAAGTAGAGCACAGGCTTATATTGACACCATTGATGACATGGGCGGCATGCTGCCCGCTATCGAAAACGGTTATGTGCAGCGTGAAATTCAGGAAGCAGCCTACCGCTTCCAGCGCGACTTAGAAGAAGATAAGACGGTCGTCGTTGGCGTCAATCGCTTTCTCCAAGGCGGAGATAACATGCATATGGAAATGATGAAGTTGGACCCGGCACAAGAAGAAGAGCAGTGTCGGCGGCTGGCTGAACTTCGCGACCGACGAGACAATGAAAAAGTCAATCAATTGCGAGACAGGCTGGCATCTGCGGCGAAGACTGATGAAAATTTGATGCCCCATTTTATTACCTGTGTCGAAAATGACGTCACATTAGGGGAGATTTGCCATACCCTGCGTGACATTTGGGGTGAATATCGGCCCGGCTTCTAAAGTTTATCAATCATCATATGCCAACATTTAGAAAACTGGCATCATTTTTTGAGGAATCATGAAAGCAAAAATTAATCATGTCGCTATTTTACTGCCTGAACTTGACCAGGGAACCAGTTTTTGGGTTGATGCTTTGGGTCTCAACCTGGAGAAGAAAGAAGTTGTACCTGAACAAGAAGTCGAAATTGCCTTTCTGCCGGTTGGCGAAAGCCACATAGAGCTCTTAGCACCAACGAACGATTCCAGTGGTGTGGCTCGCTATTTACAGAAAAAAGGTCCGGGGTTGCATCACATTTGTCTTGAGGTGAATGATATCAGTTCTGCGCTCGCGCGCCTTAAAGATGCAGGTGTGCAGTTAATTGACGAAGAACCCAGAATAAGCAGCGGTGACAAGCAGTTGGCCTTCATTCATCCTAAAAGCACCGGTGGCGTTTTGGTGGAACTTTATCAATTATCCCCAAGTAATTAGTAATAGATGAACTGTGAATTGTTAATGATTGAGTTTCATTATCAATTCACCCATTCGCAGTTTTTCATATATTTGTTCTTTAGCCGCTCTTTAAAGCCAAAAACCGCCCCACAAGAGGGCGGTTTTAGCGGTCCAAGCACCAGGAGGGCAGTGATTGAACCATTTCGATTATTACCCTAGTCGAGGGAGGGTTGGGTGATAATCTATTCTTAGCCAGGGTTGTTCCAGTCGCGTTTCTCTCGTGCCAGTTTGGGGGGGAGGAGTTCCTCTTAACCTGACCAAGCTTGAGCATATATTACAACATTCCGATGCCTATGTCCACTAATCTACAAAAAAAGTGGAAATTTCACCCCAAACTTAAGAATATTTCCCTTCTCAAAACGAATTGTGACAAATGTCACTATCATGATTACCAGAGACATTTTATAATGTATAGAGGGATATTGAGAAATTCCTAAACTCTGCTTGTGTTCATCAAATATGTACCTTAAAAGCACATGAGGAGTTTAGGAGAGTACAATTTTGGCAAGGGGGTTAAAAATGAAAGAGGACGGCAAGGATCGGGATCTATTACTGGCCAGTTTGAATGAGACCGTCTCCCTGGCCGCCGCTTTTTTTGGCCAGGCCAGGCCAAACCATTATGATGGTTATCAAACCGCCTTTGAGGTTCTCGCGCACCTTGTATTTTGGCACCGTACTTATTGCACGATTACCCAATCTCTTTTGTTGCAGCAAAAGCCAAAATTACTAAGCGGATCCCTGGCCGATTTGAATATGCAAGCGGCCGAAGAGTTTGAGGGCACACTAATGCCGGAATTGGCCACTTGCTTGAGTGGTTACCAATCGGCGCTCAATAACAATTTACGAGATTTGCCTGATTGGGGAATCAATTTCCCCTTCAAGGCCGGCTGCCGGCAGGCCAACGTGGCCAGGCGAATTCGTTACATTAACCGGCACATCAAACATCATTTATTCCGCCAAAAAAGGGCGCTGGAAAGAGGAAAAGCGTGGGTTGAAGCCTATTATTCATAAAGGGTATGTTCGATTTAATTTTGCTCATTTGACCCACTGCCGAAGATTTTCAGCCACATATCAACATCTTCGGCGCTTACCGGCCGATCGTCTGTTTCGGTCTCACTGTTTGCCCGCGCACCGGCAACCTTTTCGCTGTATATAAATTCCACAAATGCTTCTGAGCGTATGGCCGGCATGCGCTTTTTTTCGGCGACCCGGATGACACGCAAATCGCTGCTGACCAGCGTATATTCACCCGGATTGCGCGCTTTACGAATACGCGAGATTAATAACGCATCGGCCGTTCTTCCCGCCGGCGCAAACAACACCTTCACCTGTCCCGTCGACAGGTTCTTCTCCACCCCACCCGGCAGTCCATGATCAAAGATCACTGTTACCTTACGCCTTCGCCCCCGCGCTGCCCACCCGCGCAGCCGCAAAACCAGCTTGGCCTCGTCATCGGGGTCGTCAAGGCTTATGTCCGGCATTTTGCCGATGAGATTATGAGCGTCGATGAGATAATGCATAATAAAATTTAGAAGAAATTATTGAACAATTTCCAATTTCGCAAAACTCGCCGCCAACTTCTTGATTCCCTCCCCTGGAAAAGCCACCGTCACTTCTTCATCTCCTCCAACTTGTTTGCTTTCAATCACCGTGCCTTCTCCAAATTTAGCATGACGCACTTTCTGTCCGGTTTCATACCTGGCCTCCGAGCCTGGCGGCCGCTCGTCGGCGAAGGGTGATTCCGGCTCTGATGCTCGTGATGGCGGCAAGTTTTTGCTTCCAGGACGTGATTCCAGCCAATAAGAGGGCGAATGGCCGCCTGAATAAGCACCCGCGAATGAATCCCAGCTGCCACTGCTGCTCCAACTGCTGGCCTGAGATTTGCTGTTCTGGCGGCGCACGGACATGCTGTCGCCATCAATTAGCTCATAGGGAATATCATCTAAAAATCGAGAGGGCGTACTCACCGAAGAGTCTCCATAAAACGTGCGCCGGAAAGCATGGGACAAATAAACACGGTCCTTGGCCCGGGTCATGCCTACATAGAACAGACGACGCTCCTCGGCTAACTCTTCCCCATCTTCCAGGGAACGGCTGTGCGGCAGCAGACCGTCTTCGAGACCAGTTAGAAAAACAATCGGAAATTCCAATCCCTTTGCTGCATGCAAAGTTAGTAATGTCGTCGCATTCGGTTTTTCTTCCAGGTTATCCGCTTCCGAAACCAGGGCCACCTGTTCCAAAAACTCGCTTAAGCCCAGATCCGATTCCTCCCCGGCAGCACTGCGCAGCTCGATCACATTCTCCCATCGTTCCTGCCCTTCATGCGTGCCATCGTCGAGATATTCACGGTAGCCGACTTGTTCCAAGATCACATCTAACAGCTCAACAACGGTCAGTTTCTCACGCAGCATCACCCAACCATTAAGCATTTCACCAAAGCGGCCGAGGGCATTCAAAGCTCTGCCCGAAAAAGGATGGTTAAGAGCATCCTCCCTGTTTAATTTGAGCAAGGCTTCCGCAGGTGAAAGGCCGCTATTGCCCGCCCACTCCAGGAAGTTTAGCCGCGTCTTAGCACCGATGCCGCGCGGTGGGACATTAAGGATACGGCCGAAGCTGACTGAGTCCGCCAAATTATGCGCCACGCGCAAATATGCGATCACATCCTTGACCTCACGCCGGCGGTAGAAGGCGGTCGCTCCTACCAGGCGGTAGGGCAATCCGACACGCAAGAAGGTCTCTTCCAACACGCGAGACTGGGCATTGGTACGGTACATGACAGCCATATCTCCCCCGGAATAGCCCTCCAGCATCAAGCTTTGGATACGGTCCAAAATATATTCCGCTTCTTCATGCTCATTATAAGCCTCGCGCAGTTCCAGCAGTTCGCCGCCCTGGCGATCAGTGAACAACTCCTTGTGCACCCGGTTGGGGTTACGTTTGATCACCGCCTTGGCCGCGTCCAGGATGGTTTGTGTGGAGCGATAATTTTGCTCTAGCAGTACCTGCTGCGCCTCCGGGAATTGCTCACGGAAGCGTTGAATATTACGGAAATCGGCACCGCGCCATTTGTAAATCGACTGGTCGGAATCGCCAACGACAAACAAATTGCTATGCAGCCCGGCGAACTGCTTTAAGAGGCGATATTGCGTGGTGTTGGTGTCCTGGAATTCGTCGACCAGGATGTGCTGGTAGCGTTCCTGGTATTTTTGCAGGATATCCGGCCGTTCGTCGAAAAGCAGCACCGTGTTCATCAACAGGTCGTCAAAGTCCATCGCATTGTTGGCCTTCAGAATGAGCTGGTACTGTTCATAGACCCGCCGCGTCACTTCGGATATATAATCACTGGAAGCATAAATTTCTGGTGTGATCAGCTCATTTTTGGCGTTGCTGATGCCGTTAAGCATTTTGTTCGGTGGAAATTTTTTGTCGTCCAGGTTAAGGTCTTTGAGGGCTTGCTTAACTACCTGCTGCTGGTCTGATGTGTCAAAAATGACAAAATCGCGGTCGTAGTCGGTTAGGACATCCGTTTCGCGGCGCAGGATGCGCACGCAGGTGGCGTGAAACGTGCCCATTAATAAGCCGCGCGGCTGCCCTCCCAACAAATCCTCTACGCGATGGCGCATCTCTCGCGCCGCCTTATTGGTAAATGTCACAGCCATAATATGCCAGGGCTTGACCTTCAGTTCTTGTATTAAATAGGCAATACGGTAAATCAACACGCGCGTCTTACCACTCCCTGGGCCGGCTAAGACCAGCACCGGCCCTGGCTCGGCCGTCACCGCAATCCGCTGTGCTTCGTTCAACTCATCAAATAAACTCATCCAAAAATCCCAATCTCTTTCTCTATCTTAATTGATCCCATCCAGGCTCCCCTCTCCGTCGCTTTCGCGTTCGCTGTCAGAATACCGTAGAACAAACTTTCCAGCTTGTTTATTGGCGCAAACTGGGCAGTCTCTGCTCTAAAGGACCATCAATTATACGATTATAAAGCCTATTGTTTCACCCCCGTTTACTGCCCGCTGTCAACTACTCATAAGGGATCATCAATTATAAAGCCTATTGTTCTACCTGCCAGATTGGAATGGCGAATAAAGGGAGTAAGAATCTCCAAGCAGCTCGAATTATTAAATGAACTAAAACAAAACCCTTAGGCGCATATATCCCCAGATAACATGCCAGAACAGATAGTAGACAAGCCGAAATGTGTACATGGAAACAAAATCATAGCGTTTGAAAATCAGAAGCTGGCAAACGTTGATCAAGAAGATATGCAGAGCGATGAATCCAACAGACCATGTAGAGTATCCTGTTGAGGAGCCGAATAAGGTTTGGTAGACCGGTTCCAGAAAAGCCACCAAAAGAATAACCGGCCATATAACCACCCCCAATGTCAATTTTTCAAACATTAAGGTAACGGCAAATAATAATAGCGTTAGGGGCAAAACGTGAAAAAGGATTTCAACCACGAAGGCGATAGAAGGATAAAACAGTAGTGATTGTGGGAAAGGGATATTGATATTTTCAGGGAGAACAATCTGTGTATCCGCCAGGATCATTCCCATGGCAAATAATGAGGCTAAACCAGTAGCGATCCAAAGTCCTGACGCATTTTGAGGTTGGTAAATGGCAAACCACCCTTGACTTAGCAAATAGGTTAACAGCATCGCGCCGAGCAAGATAACCAAACCCGCAACGAGCAACGGATTGATGCGACCCAGGAAGCGCTGGTAAATCAGTCTATCATTTACATAGAGTATCCCCGTTGCCAGTAGCACGGCCGTAGATAATCCTCCGTAAACAATAAACTGTGGCGTTTCTGTGTAAAAAAGTTCCATCAACTTCTTCATGTGATTAATGATGTTCCAATTAACAATTCACAGTTCAGCAATTCATCTATTAACCATTATCATCCTCTCTGCCGCCACAGATACCACGTTACCGTGACAAACACCAAAATCACGCCCGCGACCTGCCAGACAGAAGTCAGGCGCTCATTTAAGAGCAAGGCAGCCAGGAAAAGGGTGCTGATCAGTCGCCAGGGCATTGCGCTGCCGACGACGGCCGCGCCTAAATGACATATTGCCCCAATCTGTGACATATTCGCCCCCACCCAAACACCGAAAACGACCAGGGCGAAAATGAACCAATCAAAAGGCTGCATCGCGGCCCAGGGACTCAAATCTTCGCCCAGTGATAGACTAAAAACAGCCGCGGCGCAGCCTAATGAAAATAGCTGAACCAGGAGCATCGTCTCACTACCAACTCCTACTTTTGATGAACCCCGAACGGTCACCATATAAATTGCCAAAAAGAGGACGCTAGCCAGGGCAAGCACAATTCCCAACCAATCCGTGCGGTTTGCCTCTGGGAAAGAGGCCACACCGGCTAGATCACTGCCCATGAGCAGCAGAGCGCCCAAGACACTCAGTCCCATCGCCCTAAATGTATAACGAGGTAGTTTTTCATGGAGGAAAACCATACTCAATATGGCTATAAGGAAGGGGGTAAGTAAATTAATCAACTGCACATAGACAGCCAAGGTAAAACGGGCAGCTAAAATATTACTCGTCCCGCGAGCGACGACGATGAGCGCAAAGAAAATCAGTTTAGGCGAGCGAAAGGAACGCCAACCGGTGCGCGGAAAATAAAATACGCCAACCACCCCTAAAGCCAGGAAACTGCCCAAAGAAATCAGGGACATACTGGGCAAGTGAGTGATCGTTTGTAGATAGCGGACCAGAACCGGAAAGGTGCCCCAGGCGGTCTGGGCATAGAGAGTTGCCGCCAGCCAGGGAATATTAGACTTTTGTTCGATCTTTTCAATCATTCGAATAGTAAGAGAATAATTAATGGAAAATTGTTGAACTGTTGAATTATTAATGAAAACGCTCAGGCTAGCATCTATTAACAATTCGCAGTTCACCAATTCAACAATTAATAATTTTCTTCTTTTTTACAATCTGCAACTCACTAATTTCAGATCAAGGTATGTATGGTACGCTATTCCTCATAATATGCATCCCTTTTTGACAGGGGAACGGCCGTTTGTTAGAATCTCGCTACCCTGGCCCCATTCGTCTAGCGGCCCAGGACGCGGCCCTCTCAAGGCCGAAACAGGGGTTCGAGTCCCCTATGGGGCATACAGAGAGGCTTCATCCAATGGTTGGGTGAAGCCCATTTTTTTTGAACCGGAAAACGTGAATCGTGAAGAACACTCACGCTTCACGTTTTATATTATTTGCCATGGACACAAGCCCTGGACCGCCATCATTCATTGACAATAGACGCTTTCGGCGGATTCTCATCTTTTTTGTGAGCATGATTATTCATGTCATTCTGTGGGATTTGCTGCTGGCTCGCGTTCCATTCCTGGGCTGGCGCGCGCGGCAGACAAGATCCGGCCGGCACCGCAAATGGGCCGCCCGCTTTCGCCTGTTAGCCGTGGAAATGGGTGGCGTGATGATTAAGTTAGGCCAGTTTTTGAGCACACGCGTCGACATACTGCCCAAAGACATCACCGATGAATTAAAGGGACTGCAAGATGAAGTCCCGGCCGTCCCCTGGAGCCAGATCGAAACGATTCTCAACGCCGACCTGGGTAATCTTGAACTCCGCTTCACGCACATCGAAGAAGAGCCAATCGCCGCTGCTTCTCTAGGCCAGGCTCATCGTGCGTGGCTATTGCCTGATGATGAGCAGCAGGATACAGGCCAGGCCGTGGTCGTCAAGGTGCAGCGCCCCCAAATTGAAGATATGGTGCGCACCGATCTCTCTGCGCTTAGCCTTGTAGCTCGCATTTTAATGCGCTATCCCCCTATTCGCCGCCGGGCTGATGTGCCGGCGCTGCTGGAGGAATTTTCACGGACTTTATGGGATGAGCTTGATTATGAGTTGGAAGCGCTCAACGTCGAACGTTTTGCCCAAATTCACGCCCAGGATACGCAGATTTATATTCCGGCCGTTTATCGCCGGCACAGCACACGTCGTGTTTTGGTGCTTGAAAATGTGGAAACGCTCAAAATTGCCGACATTGCCTCCTTAATCAATATGGGAATCGATCCAAAAGCGGTGGCCAACAGTTTACTAGATGCTTACTTTAAGCAGATATTTGATGAGGGCTTCTTTCATGCTGATCCGCATCCGGGCAACCTGTTTGTGCGCCCTCAAACCAATTGGGAAGGTGAACCGGGAACACGGCCGTTTATGCTCATTTTCATCGACTTCGGCATGGTCGGTCATGTCCCCAGCCTCGTTGGCGATAACCTGCGCAAAGTCATTATCAGTGTCATGCAGCGTGATGCTCGGCAGTTAACAGAAGCATACCAGGATTTGGGTTTTCTACTGCCGGGAGCGGACATCGACCGCATCAATGAAGCGCAGTCAACCGTGCTGGACCATATTTGGGGGCGCAAGCTGCTCGATATTTCCCGCCCCGATCCTAAGGAAGTCCAGGAAATCACCAGCGAATATCGTGATCTACTTTTCGATTTTCCTTTTCAGATTCCGCAAGATTTTATCTATCTCGGCCGTGCATTGGGGATGGTGATGGGCCTTGTTTCCCAGCTTGACCCTGACATTAATGCCTGGCACCAGATCGAAAAATACGGCCGCCGGCTCTCCGGACTGCAATCAGGAGAGGACCTGCGTGAGATGAGTCGCGAGATGATATTACAGGGTATCCGGCCCTACCTGGAAATGCCTCCCCGAATTTTACGTCTGTTGGAAATGGCAGAGAAGGGGCGGATCGCCGTTCAAAACAAACAAGATCCCAAAGAAATAAAAAATCAAGAGCAAATGAGTAAAAGCCTGAAACAGTTGAGCTGGAGTATTCTCGGAGCCTCAGGAATGATCTCAGCGACGGTCCTTTATTATTTGAGAAAACAAAACGGGCAAAATAGAGGCAAAAAATATTAACAAAATCCCAAACTGAATCATCACATCGGCCACATTGAATCTACTTACCCAAAATCCCTTTCAGTCGATCTACAACACCCGGATCGTCAATCCCCAATTTTGACTTTATTTCCCCCATTGAGGGTTCTGTTAATTGCGTTCCATCCGGGAATAGCAAGGTTGGCACACTGGCATAGCCCCTATTCAGAGCCATCACGCGCTCCCGGGCATCCTGGTTACCATCAATGCTGATAAATTCGACTGGAAAATTCTGCCCCTGAAAAAAACGCTGCACCATGCGGGAGTGCAGGCAAAATCTCGATGTATAAATCACGATAGATTCCGACATTTAATGCATACCTCAATTGAGTATTTTTCATTTAAGTCTACTCTTCTTCATCATCTCCTTCTGTAGGTTCCTCCACATCAGCCGGTGCATTTCGGGATTCCAGCCAGGCATTATATTCATCTTCACTCACGAATTCTCCCCCGGTAATGTCCGCGCTCACAATCTGGTAAGCCTTATCCAATGTCACAACTGTGGGCATCGGCCGAAAACACCGATTATCAACGATCGTTTTATGCCAGACAAAACCATCCCCTTCGCGGATCAGGTCGTATTCTTTATCCGCCCGCAAGCGGGAAATCGTAGCGCAATTATGACAGCGAACATGAAAATAGACTCCACGGGTATCCACATATTCTTTTGGTTTTTTCTCTCCACCACCAAATAATCTCTTTAAGAACCCCATCTTAAATTCTCCATTTATATATTGACATAGAAAACAAACAAATAAATCATCATTTAATCTTTAAACCCACTTTAACTGGACCTTTGGGCGTAAACCCATTATAGCAAAAGTACTGCTTTATTTAGATCTCCCGTTGATCTTGTCTTTATAGGCACTCAAACGTACAATCCCACCATCGTTCAAGAGGAAAAAGACCACTATCATATACCGTCTTGACGCTAAATATGATAAAAGTTCAGGCGAAACAGAGGGTGTGTTTCATGATTAAGGATAGGATTCGTGGCAACAACAATGAGTGACAGACAAGCTGAACAAGAAGCTGCCCTTGAAAAAATTCGTGCCGGGCTGGCGACGAAGGTGCGTATATTCGCCAGCCGCGATAGCTGCCCATATTGTGACGCTATGGAAGGGGTTTATGAACTGGACGACGTTCCGCAGTTGCCCCATGAAGGCTGCTCTCATCCCCAAGGCTGTCGCTGTTTTTACGCGCCACACCTCGATAAATTCGGCCCATGAATTGTAAATGAGCCTCAGGCTTGCTCTGGCTCGCTCCTCAATCAGCCATCGATTACTTGGCTTTATATTTACATACATGAGTTTCATGATCCCGGCAAAGCGGCTATATGAATCAAAAACGTTACTGGCCTTTCACCATCCCCAACCAGCTTATCCCCTGCATATTTTGATTGTGCCCAAAATAAATCGTGGAAGTTTAATGGATATAACAGAGACTGACCGTGATTTCCTCACCGATCTGGTCTCGGCCGTGCAAATGCTTGTGCCCAAATTTAAACTTGAAGCGAAAGGCTATCGCTTGATCAGCAACGGTGGCGCTTATCAGAATGTGCCCCATCTTCATTTTCATTTAGTTTCAGAAGATTATTAACTAATATCGCTGTTTCCCTCTTTACCGTAGTATAATCTCGGCACCCGCGTATTGATATTGGTCAGCACCTCATATGGAATCGTCCCCGCCCAACCGGCCATATCTTCAGAAGTGATTGAGACGCCTGTCTGCTCGTCTTTACCTAATAATATAACTTCATCGTTATTATAAGCCGACTCCCAGCCAATATTAACCATCAATTGATCCATACAAATGCGGCCTACTACCGGATACCGCTTACTACGGATGATGACCTCTGCTCGATCCGACATCCGCCGAAAATATCCATCTCCATATCCCACGGGAATCGTCACCACGCGCGTCATCTTATCGCTTTGCCAGGTTGAACCATAGCTCACCGGATGGCCAGGCTTGACCACCTTAAAGAAAACGACACGGGACTTCCAGGTCAAGGCCGGAGACACAGAAATCGTACGCTCAACCTCATCAGAAGGATACACACCATAAAGGAGAATCCCGGCCCGGACCATATCAAAGTGGCTTTGCGGAAGCTGTAAGATCGCCCCGGAGTTTGCCATGTGTCGTAAGGGTGGCTGGACCAATCCTCGGCGATTGTAAAACTGCAACACATCGTTGAAACGCTCTAGCTGGAGCAGAGCAGAGCTTAAGTCGGCCGTCTCCGCGTTGGCAAAATGGGAGAAGATGCCTTCCACTTCCGTATGAAGACAACCAAGCGACGCTTCCAGCAATGTTGATGCGCTGTAGTAATGTACACCAATGCGCTCCATCCCCGTGTCGATTTTCAGGTGGACTTTGGCTGTTGCTCCCATGCGACCGGCCGTTTCGTCGATCTGCTCCAGTTTCTCAACCGAAGAAGCGGTCAAGGTTAAATCATGTTCCAAAAACTTAGGAACCTGGTTGCCGATAATTCCTCCAAGAACAAGGATGGGCGCCTCAATCCCAGCTTCGCGCAGCATGATACCTTCTTCCAAATAGGCCACGCCCAGGTAAGCCGCCCCTAAAGACACCATATGCCGGGCAATCGGAATGAGACCATGACCATAGGCGTTAGCTTTTAGAATAATCATCACCTTCGCCGGAGCAACCGCACGGGCAATGGTCCGGTAATTTTCACTCAGGCGGTCAAGATCTATCTCAATGTTTGTCGGCCGAATAATGCCGTTTTCACTGATAGTTGGCTGATGTATTAGCATTTATCTATTGTATCCCATCTCTAAAATATGCCAGTCACTTCAAGATTAATTTTTGCAGCTAAAGGTCTCAATTCCTTGCGCAATAAGGTGACACCATTTA
The DNA here is from genome assembly GCA_028277515.1 of Anaerolineae bacterium. The sequence continues at coordinate 1,695 of JANQGC010000121.1, read as the reverse complement.
GAATGGGAATATACATTCAAATACAGGAACAAAAGATAGGAACGGCCGTTCGGGAGAGAATGCCAGGCAAGATTGGCATCGCCGAAGGGGCAAGCTGGAAAATATCCAGTGAATCTCTCAGGCAAAAGGACCGGGCGGACAGGTGCCTTCTGGAAAGCGGAAGCCATTCAAACCTGCGCTGACGCACCGAAGGGGCAAGCCAGGATCAGCTCCTGGCGAAACTCTCAGGTTTTAGAACAGAGGACGCTGGCAAAATGAATTTTGCCATGCGTCCTTTTTTTGTCCCCAAACACAAGGAGATTAAACATGAGCACAAAAATTCTTGACGATCTGTACTATACCAATGATGATGAATGGATCCGGGTTGAAGGTGATGAAGCGACGATCGGCATCACCGATTATGCCCAAGATTCGCTATCTGACATCGTTTTTCTAGAACTACCCTCTGAAGGGGATTCATTTGAAATGGGTGATACCTTCGGAGTAGTCGAATCTGTAAAAGCTGCGGCCGACTTGTTGATGCCTGTGTCCGGAGAAGTGACAGCAGTCAATGAAGAACTACTGGATGAACCGGAAGCGATCAACAGCGAACCATATGATTCATGGATGATCAAGACGAACATGAGTGATTCATCCCAGCTTGAAAAGTTAATGGACGCTATAGCTTATAAAGCCTATTGTGAAGAGCGCGAATAATTCGCTTCTTCTCCCTCCCTAAGGTGAAAAATTATGACGATTTCCGCTTATCCCCAAACAAATTGGCAAGACGTTATCGAAGCGAATCACTCCGGTTCGGATAATGGCGCAGGCTTGCGCAACCGTGATCTGTTAAGACCGGCCGATCGCTTCGTCAAACGACATATCGGGCCGCGCAGCCATGATGTCACTCATATGTTAGATTTCCTGGGTTTGTCCTCCCTGGAAGCGTTGATCGATGAGGCGATCCCTCAAGCAATCCGTCTGGACAAACCAATTGAACTAGAACCACCGCGCAGTGAGTCTTCCGTTTTGGACGATCTACGCCAATTGGCTTCACAAAATCGCGTGTTTCGTTCATTTATCGGCATGGGGTATTATGACACCATTACGCCACCGGTCATTCAACGCAACATTTTAGAAAATCCTGGTTGGTATACGCAATATACGCCTTACCAGGCCGAAATCGCCCAGGGTCGCCTGGAAGCCTTGATCAATTTCCAGACCATGATCACCGATCTGACCGGCCTGGAAATCGCTAATTCTTCCTTGCTGGATGAAGGCACGGCGGCGGCCGAGGCGATGACCTTGAGTAACCGTGCTCAACCCAGAAGTTCGACGGCAAATACATTCTTTATTTCTGAATTGTGCCATCCCCAGACCATAGCCGTTATTCAAACCCGCGCCGAACCGCTTGGGTTTGATATCGTTGTTGGTGACCACGAAACTTATGAATTCGACGATGACACATTTGGTGTTCTTTTGCAATACCCGGCAACCAATGGGGATGTCATCGATTACAGCGCCTTCGTTGAACGGGCACATGAAGCGGGAGCGTTGGTTACAGTCGCCGCAGACTTGCTGGCCCTGGTCTTGCTTCGCGCGCCAGGTGAATTTGGTGCAGACATCGTTGTCGGTAACACTCAGCGTTTTGGTGTGCCGATGGGTTATGGCGGTCCGCATGCTGCTTATATGGCCACCCGCAATGAGTATAAACGA
>JANQGC010000165.1 GCA_028277515.1 Anaerolineae bacterium | reverse complement strand
GTCCTGGTATCTGACATCACCTGGAACTCGCGCTTCGCCGAATCCGGCTGCGGCTATATCGTGCGCTCCGACGGCGAAGAAGAAAACACCAACCAGTATTTTATCGGTTTGACCCGCGGCGCAGAAGGGCATGTCTTATTTGGGGAAATGGTTGAAGGGGAGGTTGATTTGGACCAGGTGACCGACATCTATGCCAATGGCATCGATCCCCAGTTTGAGTGGCAAAACGACACTACCAACCGCCTGGCCGTGATCGGCCAGGGACAGGAATTCACGCTTTTCAGCAATGGCACCCGGCTGGGTAAAATCAACGCGCGGGCCGGTTTTGATGAAGGCTTTGTCTCTTTTGTCGCCGTCAACCGCTCTGGTGGCATTAAATGTGATTTCAATAACGCCTGGCTCTGGAAAATGGATGAATAAAATAAGTGGTGACTGTCACTTTGAAAGTGACTGTCACCTGATGGAAAAAAGATGACACGTACAGACTGGATCGGCCAAACCATCGGCGGCCGTTATGAAATTCAAGATTTATTGGGACAAGGGGGCATGTCGGCCGTTTATAAAGCGTACGATCCCAACCTCCGGCGCGTCGTTGCTGTCAAGATCATCCATCCCCACCTTTCACAAGATTCGCAGTTCATTCACCGATTTGAGGAAGAAGCAGCGGCCGTCGCTCAATTGCGTCACCCTAATTTGATCCAGGTTTACGACTTCAATCACGACCAGGGCGTTTATTTCATCGTTTTTGAATTTGTCCCTGGAGAAACCGTTCAAGCGCGCCTGAAACGTCTGAAAGCGGCCGAGATGACCATGAGCTTTGATGATGCGGTTGATGTCGCCCGCCAGTCGGCCGATGGCCTGCACAACGCTCATAAAAAGGGGCTGATCCACCGCGATATCAAGCCGGCCAACATCATCATCAATGTCCACGGCAACCCGATCATCATGGATTTCGGTATCGCCAAGATCATGGGCGGTACGCAGCACACCGCAACCGGGGCTGTCTTAGGGACGGCCCGCTATATGTCACCCGAACAAATTCACGGTGAAGTTATCGACCCACGCACCGATATCTACTCGCTGGGCGTTACGCTTTTTGAGATGCTGGGCGGCCGGCCACCTTTCGAGGCCAACTCGGCTATGACGTTGATGATGATGCATGTCTCTGATCCGGTGCCCGATCTGAATGCTATTCGCGGCAATATTCCGCCGGGGTTGGTCGCCGTGGTCAATAAATCCCTGGCCAAAAAAGCGGATGATCGTTTCCAATCGGCCGCGGAAATGTCTGGAGCGCTGGCCAACCTGGACACCTTTCAAGCCGCAGCCGGGGCAACCATGGTGGAGAGCGCCTTGCCGGACCTTGATAGAACAGTTGTGGAATCACCTTCTCCCGCACCGACGCGTGAAGAAATCGCTGCCGCGGCTGCATCGGCACCAGGTGTACCGGCCGCAGCCCCCACTCCCGCCCCGCCGGTGAGCGTTCCACCGCCGGCAGCCAAAGGAAGTTCACGCACCTTTTTATATATCGCCGGCGCATTGGTTCTGTTGCTACTGATCGCCGGGGGTCTTTGGGCCGCATTTTTCCGGGATGACGGCGCCCCTGATGTGGCCGACACGCCCACGGAAATTCCGGCGGTCGTCATAGAACCCAGCGACACGCCGGATGCAGCCGCTACGGAGCAGGCCATTGCCGCGCAAACGGCCGCCGAGGAAGAGACACGTGCTGCGGAATCAGTCGCGCAAACGGCCGAAGCGGAAGCCGCGTTGCCCACGGATACCCCACAGCCGACAGAAGAGCCGGCGGCTGAAACGACCGCAGAAATTGAACCGACAGAACCGCCTGAACCGGCCGTGGCAAGCGTCGCTAATGTTGACCAGGTTCAGGGGGAAGTGACTATCATCGATCCGGACGGCCAGGAAAGGCCGCTCAGCCCTGATTCCCCGATCGGCGCGGGATCACAGTTTGTAACCGGCCAGGACGGCCAACTGACCTTAACCCTCGACGATAACAGCGTTGTGCAGCTCCTGGAAAACAGCCAGTTGCGCTTGGATGCCCTGGCCAATGATCCGGCCAATGAATTAGCGCAGACGGCTTACACGATGTTTGGGGGTGATATTTTGCTGCAAGTACCCCCAGGGGGTAGTGAACAGGCGGCTTTCTCCGAAGCCGGTGTTCTGCTGGCCACGGTGGCCAATGGCAGTCCGGCTGCCAGTCTCAGCAAACCTCAGACCTTAAGCAAACGGTTAGGGCAAAATGGCCAAAATGCTGCCATGTCGCTGAAAATGGAGGATAACAATTGGGTGACCATTTCCTGTTTTTCCGGCCAATGCACGGCAACCGGCAATGATTTGAGCACGGGCTGGGAAAGAGTCATCACCACAAATGGCGGTTTCATTTCTTTATATCCTATAAATGATCAGCTTCCTAGCTATAGGTCGTGGCAAGCGATTTGCGCCGGTTGTTTGCCTCAGGCCCCACCACCCCCGACCGCCACACCCACACCGGTCCCGCCCACCCCTACGCCCACGCCTGGTG
>JANQGC010000136.1 GCA_028277515.1 Anaerolineae bacterium | reverse complement strand
TTTGGAGACATCGAACCGGTCGTGGTATACATCGGACCAGATGCTGGGTGTCCCATCGGAATTGTCCAGGTGGGGAGCCACAGAGTTGGAATCTCCACTCAAGCTAAAGGTTAAAAATGACATGGCATTGCAGCCGGTTTGGCTGATATATCTCACCGCCCCAAGCAGTTCACTTCCCTTGCCACCCTGCCAGGTATAGGGTGTAGCGGAGGCAGCAAAATCTTGTTGGTGTTCCTGCCAATCAAAGAAACCGTTGGTGGCGTCGAAATCTTCATAATCAAAGGCCCGTTCCGGGGCATCGGCGCCGCATTTGATCAGATATTCACCACTGGCCACATGCTGCAAATAATGTTCGCCCACATAAGCGGCGCGCCCTTTGCCGCGGAAATCATCGCCCGTTTTGTCGCTGCCGGCGACTGAAAATGAGCCGCTATCACCATCGAAGAAGCCCGCACTGCTGCCGCCACCATCAATGGCAACTTTGGAACCGGTCGTGAAGCTGACGCTGTAATTCCAGGTTCCAGTGTTGTCCGGGGCGAAATGGGCACACCATTTGCTGCCGGATGTGGCTGAGCTTTCCGCTGCATTTCCGTCAGCACAGTAGTAGCCGGGGACGGTGTATGTGGAGCCGCCGTTGCTGAACGTGACATCAAGGCGGTAATCTAAGAAGGGATTGGGATCGGCCGTTTCCGATGTTTCCGGACCTTCCCAGGTGAGCGTGATTTTATGCCATTGTTTAAGTTCGCCGCCAATGATCGCTGCGCCGGCGGCCTGGGCTTGATAGGAAAAGAAGAGGATGATCGACAGGAGGGATAAGACGAGGAAAAGGAGAATAATAAATAATTTTCTTGATGTTAAGGGCGGTGACATTATTTTTTCCTTATTGATTTCGTTATGTGATCCACGGTGAGGTGGTGGCAGTGAGGCAAAAGTCAGCCTAGACAAATTTTTGTGCTACATAAAAACTTTCCGTTTGCTAAGTACTAACAACTATGTTTTAACGACTGTCATTTCGAGCAAGGCGAGAAATCTCTTGAGAGATGCCTCGACAAGTTCGGCATGACACATGCAACAATACTTTTTTGTTTGAACTTAGATTGAATTCCAATCGGATTTTAGCACATGTCCCATGCAATAGGACAACATGTTTCTGGATATTGCCACTTCAATTAGATTGTAATGAGAATCAAGGCAACCAAAGCCAGAAGAACGCCAATCCATTGCAGAGGTGATAGTTTTTCGTGTAGGAATTGACGCGCCAAAAACACAGTCGACGCCGGGTAAAGGGAGGATAGAATGGCGGCTAAGTCAAGACGGCCGAACCGGGCGGAGAGGGTGAAGAAAGTATTTCCCAAGGCATCCAGGATACCAACCAGGGTAATCAGCCCTAGTTCTGAACGGGCCGGCTTTTGCCAGATGCCTCGAACCCCGATGTAAATAGAGAGGCAGGCCACAGAGGCGACGCGTGCGGCAGTCAATGGCCAGAAAACGGCCGTTTCATTGGCCTGATCGATAAAAATAAAAAAGAGAGCAATTCCGCTCCCGGCAAGCAGCGAATAGGCGGCTTCCATCTTCTGGATATTCTCCCGACCGCCCCCTCCAGACAACAGCCAGACAGCGAACAGGGCGACGATAAAACCGATGATTTGTAGGGTTGGGGGGATGCCTTCAATGATAAGACTGAACAAAATGGGGATCACAGCGGAGAGGACGGCCGTGAATGGGGCCACAATGCTCATTCGTCCATAAGCCAGGCCGCTATAAAGTCCCATCAGGCCAAGCATACCGGCCAGGCCGGCCAAACCACCCAGTATAAAATCGGTCGGTGTGGGGATTGTCTCCCGAAACAGGAGGGCCAAAATAGCCAGGAAGATCCCGCCGATAATTTGTGAGACTAAAATAACGCTATAAAGATTTCCTCTTCGCGTAGCAATTCCACCACTAAAATCAACCGCACCCCAAGATAGTGCCGATGCCACACCAAAAATGATAGCTAACGTTTGCGATTCCATATTTCAGGGCAGGATTATCTCACTTTCACTTTAAATAAGCAGTCTTCTACTTAAATATGATAAAAATCATGCTCAGTTATGACATTTGTCATAACATGTGAAGGGGGTAAACTGTTATCTTGACACTGCTCTATGTAGATTGTAAACTTATTCACAATTGCATAGATTTATATAGATTCAGTGCAATGTTACTAGAATTTATTCACAAAGAAATTTGACAACTTTTCAATTGAATATTGGCAAGTACCATTTAATAAAAAGTTGTCAAATTTTAGGTAACACAATATTCAGATATTTATTTGTAATTTTTTGTACGCTTGCTAATCGGTTGGATCGCATGGTCGGCAAGCGTACTTTTTGTAGGGAAGCATATGGAAAAAATGACGGCCACTTACGCCATTGTCGGTGGCGGCATATCTGGATTGACAATGGCCTATTTCCTTGAAAAACAGGCCAGGGAAGCAGGCATACTTATTCAAACGGTATTGATCGAGCGGGAGCAGGAACTTGGGGGAAAAATCACCACCAATCGCACGGATGATTTTATTTTTGAAGGAGGGCCGGAATCGTTTGTCACTCGTAAGCCTGAGGCCTGGGATTTATGCCACGAATTAGGGCTGAGTGATCGGCTGGTCGGCACTACCGGTTCCGGGAAAAATTATGTTTTGCATGGTGGCAAACCTGCTGTTGTGCCCACGAACCCCATTTCCTTTATCCGTTCTCCCTTACTCTCCGGGAAGGGGAAATGGAGATTGCTCAAAGAGCCGTGGACCGCGCCGCGAAGGCAATCCGCTGATGAATCGCTGGGCAGGTTCCTGCGCCGGCGAATCGGGGATGAAGCGGTAGATAACATCGCCGCTCCGGCTATCGGCAGCATTTACCTGGCTGATGTGGACAAAATGAGTGTGCAGGTTTCTTTTGATCGCTTCGCCCAAATGGAGCGTGAAAACGGCAGCCTGGTCAAAGGAATGCTGGCTTTAATGAAACAAAAGCGAGCTGAGCGAAAGGCCAGTGGCAAGCCCCGGGAGAAAAAACCCTCTTTCGCGACTCTGCGTGGGGGATTGGGCGAAATGATAGATGCTTTGGCTGGCGCGATTGAAGGACGGATTTTGAAGGGCACGGCCGTCACGAACATCGCTTATGATTCTTCGCAGCAAGTTCCATACCAGCTAATCCTATCTGACGGGCAAGAAATCCTCGCCCAAAGCGTCATATTGGCCACTCCCACATTTGCTATGGCCGATCTGCTGCAAGATCATGATGCGCATTCGGCCGAACGGCTGCGGGATGTTACTTACAATCCGGTGACGCTGGTCAATATGGCATTCAACCGGGATGAGATTGCCGAACCCTTCGACGGTTTTGGCGTTGTTGTTCCCGATAAGGAACCATCAAAGCTGTTGGCGGTTGAGGGCGTATCGGTCAAGTTTCCCCACCGCGCACCGGATGACCAATTTGTGTTGCGCGCATTTGTGGGTGGTCGGCTGTATCCTGAACTGGTCGATCTGGATGATGAGCCGCTGATCCAACTCGTAAGGCGAGAATTTGAGGAAATATTTGGCATGACGGCCGGGCCGACAACGGTAGACATCAAACGCTGGCAACCGGCCAATCCACAGCCGGCGGTGGGCCACCTGGACATGATTGCCGCAATCGAAGAAAGCCTGCGCTCCAAATTGCCATATCTGTACCTGACAGGCGCCGGATTGCGCGGGCAAGGTATTCCTGACTGCATTCGCCAGGCGCGTGAACTAGTTGATCGAATTGGCAAAAAAACAAAGCCAGGTGAAATGGTTTTAGCATGAGCAACAACCACGGCAAGACAACAGAGTTTTCTCATAATGGAATGGGAACCGGTGTATTAATGGTTAATTTGGGCACGCCTGATGAACCGTCAACCAGGAGCTTGCGGCCTTATTTAAGCCAGTTTTTGGGCGATCCGCGCGTGATAGAATATCCACGCTGGTTTTGGATGCCAGTGCTGCATGGCATTATTCTTAACGTTCGCCCCCGCCGGTCTGCAAAGTTGTATAAAACGATTTGGACTGATGAAGGTTCACCTCTGCTGAGCCTAACCCAAAGCCTGGCTCAGAAAGTGCAGGATGAACTGCATACATCTGGAGAAGATAGTATCACGGTGGTTACCGCTATGCGCTATGGCCAGCCCTCAATCAAATCCGGGCTGGAGAAACTGCGCGCGGCTGGCGTGAGACGTATCCTTATTTTGCCCCTTTTTCCGCAATATTCGGCGACGACCACAGCGACGATCTTTGATGTTGTGTTCGACGAATTGAAAAAATATCGCTGGATGCCGGAGTTGCACACGATCACCGCTTACCATGACCACCCCTTATACATACAAGGCCTAGTTGAGAGCATCCAAAATTATTGGACGGAACACGGCCGATCACAACGCCTGCTTTTTTCATTTCATGGTATTCCTCTCAGCTATGAGAAGAAAGGAGATCCCTATCGCCACTACTGCCGGCAAACCGCGCAGCTAGTGGCTCAGCAGTTGAATCTTAATGAAGAGGATTACCGGGTCTGCTTCCAATCTCGTTTTGGTCCTGAGGAGTGGCTGCAACCTTATACGGACAAAACTTTAGAAGGCTGGGCTGAAGAAGGTTTGCAGAGCGTTGACACCATATGCCCAGGGTTTGCCGTAGACTGCCTGGAAACGTTGGAAGAGATGGCCGGGCAAAATAAAGAGATTTTTTTAGAAGCCGGGGGAGAGGATTATCAGTATATTCCCTGCCTGAATGATGGTGAAGCCCAGGTCCAATTGGTGACTTCCCTGGTTTGCCGCCACACTTATGGTTGGAGAAAAAATAGAGAGCAATATCAGAGTATTATGGAGCAAACATCAGACCAGTAAGTTTGAGGCACTTTTTGATACCAAGCCTTAATTTCCAAATTGCTTTCAACATAGGCAAGGAGAGTGATCCAGGGTGACATATCATGTTTTAAGTGATGAGGACGTAGCAACTACTCTCTCAATGAGTGATGTGATTCGCAAAATTGAAGATGCGTTACGAGAGAAATCGGAGGGCACACTCGTCGCTCCCCCGCGGTTTCATGTGGATGTTGAAAAGGGTTCCCTAGTGTTTACAGCCGGGGCCGCCACGAAGCGGGAAAAGGTGATTGGCTTTCGGGTATATGACACTTTTCGGCTCCAACGTGAATCCCCGGATACAGTCCAATTGGTGGCCGTTTTCGACAGCGACAGCGGCGAGTTCAGAGGGATCGTTATTGGTAATCTGATTGGGGTTATGAGAACAGGAGCGATTGGCGGTGTTGCTATCAATCATATGTCTCGCCCAAATTCCGAGGTGTTGGGAATCATAGGATCCGGCATTCAGGCTCGAAGCCAACTAGAAGCCGCCGTTTCAGTGCGTCAATTTACGACGGTAAAGGTATACAGCCGCTCGGCGCAGCGCCGAAAAGCGTTCGCTGAAGAAATGGGAGCTAAAGTGGGTCTGCCTATAAAAGCGGTGGCTTCGGCTCAAGAAGCTGTGCATGAGGCAGATGTATTGATTTGTGCGACCACCAGCGCTGCTCCCGTCTTCCCAGCGGATTGGCTGAAGAGCGGCGTCCACATTAATACGGTCGGACCAAAATTCAATGATGCGCACGAGATTGATATTGAGGTGGCCGCCAGAAGTAGCGTAATAGCCACCGATTCTCCGGCGCAGATCGAAGCTTATGCCAAACCATTCTTCCTGCTCGATACACCACACAGCGCCAGGATCATTGATTTAAGCGACATCGTGGTCGGGAGACAGGCAGGCAGGACATCACCGGATGATATTACCTTGTTCTGTTCGGTGGGGTTGGCCGGCACCGAAGTCGTCGTTGCCAACGAGGCTATTGAGCGCATGCACCACTTCACTTAACAGAGGTGGCAATGGCTTGCGGATTTCTACTCTTCAAATTCCTTAGTACCTGCTTTTATTCATGACAAATGGCGCACAGCCCGTGCAGTTCCAACAGATGGCTGAACAGCCGAAGGTTAAACTGCTTGGCCACTTGTTCCGTTAGATTAGGGATAAAACAGTCTTCAATTTCAATCACATCTTGACACTAGGTGCAGATAAAATGATGGTGGCTGCCATTGGCCATCAGGATGTAATACGCCGCCCCGATTCACTGGTAAATGGGGTGAACCACGCCTAATTCACAAAGCAAATCCAGCGTGCGATAGACAGTCATCCGGCCGATGCGCGGCGCTTGCTGCCGCACCTTCTCAACCAGGTCGTCGACGATGGGGTCAATGGTTTGATTGCTTGACAGCAAAGCGCTTTGCGTTTATGCTTTTTAATGTGTAGATTTCGGTAGGAGCTGATCCTCGACAGAAAGTGCGCTTGCTGACCTAAAGGATGAAGTGAAAGCAAAGTAAGGAATTCATCGATTTTGTGATGTGATTCAAAGAAAAAAGGAGAAGAGAAATGTTGTCAAGCCGGTATTTAAGATTAATGATTATTGTTAGCCTAGCACTTGTCTTATTGATATTTGCAGGTTGCAGTGGACCTTCATCACCTGGTGAAAGTAGTTCCCAAGAAGAGAATGCTGAACAGGTTGACGAAGTGAGTCCTTCTGAGCAGGATGGCGATGAAACTGCTGAAACAAGCGAGGATGCTGCTGAGCAAGTAGATGAAGAAGATAGTGAAGCTCCTGCAGAAGAATCTGCAGATGAACCATTGATTGTCAATGTGGCGGTTGCGCCGGGCACTCTTGATCCAGCTTGGGGGTGCACTTCGGAATCAGTTGGCTTTGTGCAAAACTTTTATACACGACTGACTCAGTATGCGCAGGTGCCTGGTCCGGATGGGACGATGCGAACCGATCCTAGTGAGCCAATCGACCTTTATTTCGCAGAATCAGTGGACATAAGCGAAGATGGAACTGTGTATACTTTTGAACTTCCGGAAGGTCACATTTTCCCAAGTGGGGAACCCGTGAATGCTGAAGCTGTCAAGTACTCACTGGAGCGCGTGTTAACCATGGATGGGTGTGGCGCTTACTTCATTCTTGAAGGGGTATATGATCCATATCTCATCCAATCCGTTGAGGCGATTGATGAATATGTTGTAGAGATCACCTTAGCCCGGCCTGCTCCAAACTTTATGGAAGCGCTGGCGCAGCCGGCCGCTTCGATTGTGGATTCGAGCGTTGTTGAGGCAAATGCCGGTGTGGCTGCGGGTGAGCCAAATGACTTCATGGCGGGAAATGTTGCTGGAGCGGGACCATATCTTCTGGAGGAATATGAACCAAACAGCCGCGCTATTCTTGCCACAAACCCTGATTTCTTTGGAGAACCGCCGGCGTCTGAGCGAATCATTGTGAATTGGATCAATGCTGATGAAACCTTGCTGTTACAGGCCAGGAATGAGGAAGCGGATGTAACAGTTGGCCTTTCCCCTGAATCAGTTGCCAGTCTGCGTGATGATGAAAATGTACGAATTATTGTTAATGAAACAACGAATGCCCACCGATTAGGGATGCCGAATGGAAAAGCGCCCTGGGATGATCCCATATTCAGAGAAGCAATGACTCATGCGATTCCATATGAGGATATCCTGGAAAATATTGGCTATGGTTATGGCGGGGTGTTTTATGGTCCTTTCTCCCCGGCTTTTCCAGAGTATAACGCTGAGCTGAGCCAACCCAGAGAGTTTGACCTCGAAAAAGCGCAAGAATTAATCGCACAATCCGGCGTTCAAACGCCAATCGACATCGAGATGGTGATTCAAGAGGGAAACACTATTCACTTGCAAATTGCGACAATTCTGCAAGGAATTTGGCGGGAATTGGGAGTCAACCTGATGGTGCGCCAGGTCTCCTCGGCCGATTTCACCAATGCCGTTGAGGGACATGAGGCTCAATCTTTTATTCGTTACGATGGCACCGGTATTTATGATGCCGGATACTTTTTAGGGTTTGATTTGAAGTGTGGATTATCATTTAACGTTTCTGAAGTGTGTATCCCTGAAGCTGACGAACTGCTTGAACAAGCTCGAGTGGAACAGGATCCGGTAAAACGTCAGGAACTCTATGATCAGATTACAGAATTATGGGTGGAAGAATCCCCATTTATCCCGGTGTTCGCCGCCGACGAGACAACAGTTCTTAGTTCGGATGTCACTGACTTCTTATGGTCGCATTATTTGGACCTTCGGAGTTGGAATTAAGTAAAAGGGAGTTTTACAATGACCAAAAAAATTCTTTATGCAAACCCGGTCGGTTCGACTAGTTTCGACCAGGACACTATTGATTTTATTGATGCGGTTCGTTCTCCGGATTTTGAACCCCTTGTACAATCGCTGCCACAGGGACCGCCACATCTTGAGTACCACACATATGAGCATGAGGCGCTAGGTCCTATGCTTCAGCTTTTTAGAGATGCTGAGGATGAGGGGTGCGTGGCCGGGATTATCGGCTGTTTTTATGATGGTGGGTTACGGGAGCTGCGCGAGTATGTGAATATTCCAGTCGTTGGTATGGCAGAATCTTCTCTATTTCTTGCCGCTACCATGGGCCACAAATTCTCAATTATCGTTGGCCGGCGTAAGTGGATACCCAAGATGGAGGACAATACCTACCTTTATGGACTGGGCCGCCGGTTGGCATCCCTGCGCTCGGTCGAAATGGGCATTCCCGACGTGGAAGAAAACCCGGAATTATTCTTTGATCGCTGTATTGAGGAATCCAAGAAAGCGGTATATGAAGACGGAGCGGAGGTTGTTGTTCTTTCAGAGTTTGCCAATCCTCAATTTTGGGAACGAGTTAATAACGAATTGGATTTTCCCATTGTTGATCCAGGGGTGGCCTGCTGGAAGTTTGCCGAGATGGTGGGGGACCTATATGACTCGATTGGGTATACCCATTCAAAGATTGGCGGATTTGAAGCCCCACCGGAGCGAGTTTTTAGCCGATGAGCGATACGGCACCGCTTGTTCGCCCGTCGACGTTTTCAATTGTTGCGGCCGATCCAGAAGCAAATGAAGTGGGAATAGCTGTTCAATCAAAATTCCTGGCGGTTGGAGCCGTGGTTCCTTGGGCTCAAGGTGGTGTTGGCGCTTTGGCTGTACAAGCCTATGCTGATGTTAGTTTTGGACCTGAGGGTCTGAAATTGTTGCTGACTGGGCTTGATCCGGCCGACGTGTTGGAGGAACTACTTAAGCATGACAAGAATTCAGCCGGACGTCAGATCGGAATTGTCTCCTCAGACGGAAAGGCTCAATCCTTTACCGGCAGCGACTGCTTTGAATATGCCGGGTCAGTAACCGGAAACGGGTATGCCTGCCAGGGAAATATTCTGGCCTCTGACGACGTTGTGCCGGCAATGGGGCGAACGTTTGAAAAAGCAGAAGGAACATTGGCGCGGCGCATGATAGCTGCACTTCACGCAGGCCAGGCAGCCGGTGGTGATCGACGGGGGCGTGAATCGGCCTGCTTATATATTGCTAAACCAAATGGTGGTTACGGTGGCAAAAATGATCGCTATATTGACCTGCGTGTTGACCATCACAAAACCCCAATTGCAGCCCTATCCAATTTACTTGACCTTCATTATCTCTATTTTGAGCGGCCGAATGAATCTGATCTGGTTGATGTTGGCCCTGAACTAGAAGCTGAGCTACTGACGAAACTTAACTTCCTCGGCTGGGAAACGTCAGAAAATGAGCTTTGGGAAACCCTTATGAATTATATGGGGTGGGAAAACCTGGAGGAGCGCTGGGTTAGTCCCGGCAAAATCGATCCCAAGGTCCTAAGATATATTCAAGAACAAGCTCAGATAAAGGAGAAAGGGCAGAGTTCATAGAAATAAAAGACTTTCACAATAAGGAGAAAAAATGAGCGCGACGATAGACCCTTGGACATTTTTTAAACCTGAAGAGTTTAGGGAGCGTCAAGATCGCGCCCGAAAAGCTGCTCAGGATGCTGGATTGGATGGCCTCGTTATTTATTCACGAGGGGGTGGTCCGGTTGATATGCATGCTGATGTTCTCTATCTGACAAACCATTACTCCCAACAACCTTATGTCGCCGACCATGTCGGTGTTGGCTCTGCTCGCTCACATGGTGTTGTTCTACTTCCTGTAGAGGGACCGACGGTGCTAATTGTCGACATTCCTCATTGGCGAAAAGACATTGTCGTTGCTGACGATGTTCGCGCTTCAATCTATATAACTGAGCGCGTGGGAGAAGCCTTAAAGGATACAGGTCTAATGGGAAAGCGGGTTGGATTATGTGGAACAAGCTATATGTCGGGAGCTGCCTACGCTGGACTGTACAGGGCTGCGAATGATACACAATTGGTTCATGCTGACGAGATCATTGAGCAGCTTCGTATTCAAAAAAGCGCACGTGAGCTGGAGTTTATCCGCCACGTGGTGCATATCGGAAATATGGCAGTTGAATCAATGATGGACGCCGCTGTAGAAGGTGCAACGGAAGCTGGCTGCGTTCAAGCTGCTTACGATCAACTTGTCCCTTCCGGGGCTAAGCTTTATGATGCTGCTTGCTCCTCCGGACCCAACGCGCATTTATTCTCTTGGGGTCGTTTGCCTTCGCATGATGCAACTCGCCCGATGGAGATAGGGGACTTCTTCCATGTCGATTGTTATGGAGCCTTCGGGGGTTACTTGTGGGATTTCGGCCGAACACGAATTGTGGGTGATAATCCATCCAAACAACAACGCGACCTTATTGAGGCAACGATAGATTGTGTTGAGACTATTTGTAATGCGATTAAGCCCGGTATGACGGGTGATGATGTGCTTCAAGTAGGAATGCAGTGGCTTGATGAGTCAGAGGTCGTTGCCTCAATTCCGGAGGAAGAGCCGGAAACTGAGGGATTCCCGGCGGTGGGACACGGTCTGGGGATGTCATGGGAAGGACCATGGTTGATGGAAGGTGAGCAGGCCATTATCGAGCCGGGGATGTACCTTGCTGTGGAAATGATGTTAGGTCATAAAAGTATGGGCGGAACATTTTTTGAGCACAATGGGCTTGTGACGGAGACAGGTTTTGAGATTTTGACAACTTGTCGGAAACGGTGGTGGTCATGACGAATTCACGACTGTTAACAAGCGATAAGGATAAGGAAGATGCGGTACTAGAGGTTGTGGAGCGCTTCCGAACGGGTTGGGAAATGGGAAACGCGGACCGAATCCTTTCAACAATTGCCCAAAAAGATAACATGGTGATGTATGGCACTGATCGGGTAGAACATTGGATTGGATATGAAGGATTTATTGAGCCAACAAAAGCGATGGTTGAAGCGTTTAACAATCCAATCTATAGCTGGGGTGAGGATGAACCCGGAGTATGGGTCCGTGGTGAGGTCGGTTGGGTATGCGGTGATCTGACTGTTGACATGAAAACGGAAGATGGGGATATAAGCGTGACCATGCGCTCAACATTCGTTTTAACGTATGAAGCGGAAGGCTGGAAAATTGCACATGCCCACTTTTCAATTGGGCAAGAGGAACCTGCAGCTGATTATGGTTAGCACGTTTTGACCCTTAAAGACGGTCTACATGAAAAATACTGTTGTATGGGTCGCCTGCTCAAACAGAAAAACAGACCATTAACCTCATTGTTACCCAGCCTGCTCTGTGGTGTATTTTTTCCGCTGGGTGGAGTTTCTAATAACTAACTCGGCCGGAATAAGACGATGTTGAATTACTTCCTTTGTGCCATCAAGTAATCTTAACATTAGTTCGACCGCTCCTTCACCGAGTAGCCTAGGCTGTACACGAATACTCGTTAAAGAGGGTACGACATTGTATGCTAAAAGTGTGTTTCCTGCGCCAACGACGCCTAAATCCTTGGGAACGTTAAGTTTGAGTTCGCGTGCTGCACGTAATACTGCTGCAGCCTGGTGATCTGTCGCAGCGATAATGACATCTGGGCGATTCTCCTCGGAAAGCAGTTCTCTTACCATTTGGAATGCAGCAGATTCTGAAAGATTAATGGGGTTAATAAGCCGGGCTGGCATTTTTCGACTTTTGGTAGCTTTCAGATATTCCGTCTCAATATCAACAATGTAAGAATAACGAAGGCTTGTCGAGAGTAAATACGGCGCTTGATAACCTTGCTCATCCAAATGTTCAAAGGTTTGATACATGCCATCTGCATTATTACTATCGACCCAAGGGGTATCAGGACGATTAAGACACCGCCCGGTTGATACAAGTGGAAGATTGTATGCGGCTGCTGCCTCAAAAATAGGATCATCCTCCAGCGGGTCGACAACAATTGCACCGTCTATTCTGCTCAACAAATTAGCTTGCGTCGCTTTGCTATCAGGAATTAGGAGAAATCCATAACCTGCTTTGGCCGCAGCAATCGAAAGGCCTTCTAGTAATTTGGGAAAATAGGGGTTTTGGATAATAGAATCGCCTTGGTATGGAAAATGAATACCAAGAATCATTGACCTGCCTGTTGCAAGACCCTTTGCTGAATGGTTAGGATGGTAGTTTAGTTGATTTGCAACTTCAAGCACACGATTGCGCGTTTCCAGTGCAACAGGCCTCCGCCCGGAAAATACGTGAGAGACGGTAGTGATTGACACATTGGCTTGGTCAGCTACTTCATAAATACTTGTCATTTCATCTCCACATTCTAGAATACACCATTATTATGTCACATGGACAATTATTCGGGTTTGTTGGGTAAGATCCCATTTTCTCAGACGACAAGTCCAAAGACACAAAAGGGCCTTATATTGTAAGCTAAAATTTAATGACTTGAAAATCAACCATTACCACATAAAAACATCTAAAGACATAAACTTCTCTGTTCGTTTTCTCCGTATTGACTACAAAGCGCTTTGCATATATTATACAGTTTCTGTCGAGTCCATCCACTTAGCGATAATTTGGTTGATAATGCGCCAATTAATGTCTAATGAGTATTGAAAAAAGGTAGCTGGCTTGTCTACAATTGCTACACCGCCAATTGATTCTACAAACGATGTGCCCGGCGAGAAGGGTGTGATGAGACGTGGGATGGATTTCATTTTAAATAGCCCATCTATGGTTATTGCTGTGTCAATCATGGGAATTCTCGTTTTTCTCAGCGTTTTTGGACCATTATTGTGGCCATTAGATCCACTTGCCATCGATCTTAGCATAACATTGGAACCTCCATCTCCTCAGCACCCCATGGGAACAGATGGGGTTGGGCGAGATGTGTTTGCTCGCTTTATTGCTGGAGCCAGGATCTCATTATTAGTCGGTCTGGTCGTGGTTTCGGTTGGTGCAATCATTGGCGGATTACTCGGATTATTAGCTGGTATGTCTGGCAACTGGGTGGACGTTCCCGTCATGCGTGGCATGGATGCCTTATTGGCCTTTCCACCCTTGATTCTTGCAATGGCTGTAACAATTGGCCTGGGTGCTGGAATTAGGACAGCAGCGCTTGGCATTATTATCACCTCGATTCCCTGGTATGCTCGGATCATCCGAAGTGACGTGCTTCGAATACGGTCGCAGCCATTTATCGAAGCAGCGATCGCAATTGGCGCTCCGCGGAGCTATATCATTACCAAGCATACAGTCCCACATGTTTTGCCCACACTATTGATTCAAGCAGCAGCCTCGTTCGGCTTTGCCATTCTGACACTGGCCGCTCTGGGTTTTGTAGGCTTGGGTGCCCAAATTCCAACTCCTGAATGGGGCGCGATGATTACGGAGGGCTTGTCAAATGCTCTCACAGGCAAGTGGTGGGTTGGAATTTTTCCAGGTCTGGGTGTATTGTTCGCTGTGACGGCCGCCAATATTCTCGCTGATAGAGCACGCGATTTGCTTGACCCACATAGCTAAATCTCATAGGCATCCAAAAGGCATGTAATTATGTTAAGAATATTCTTAACGAAAACCGGGAGCGCGCTTGTAACGATTTTAGGAGCATCAATTGTTGCATTTATCTTGCTGCGGGTACTTCCTGGCGATCCCGCAAGATTAATTGCAGGACCATTGGCCAGTGAACAGGCCGTTGAGGGAATTGTCCGCCGTTTAGGTCTCAATGAACCCTTATATGTCCAATATATAGATTACATGCGGGGTTTTCTCCAAGGTGATTGGGGGTTCTCGTTTACTGCCGGAGCACCCGTTAAGGACGTTTTAAGCAGCCGTATCCCTGCCACTGCTGAATTGGCACTATATGCATTTTTATTTGCCTTTTTGGCATCAGTGATC
>JANQGC010000112.1 GCA_028277515.1 Anaerolineae bacterium | reverse complement strand
GGCGGGGGTCCACCCGGCGCTGACTACATCGTTGAGGTCACAGATGTGAACGGTGTCTTGTCCGGCTGGTGGCACAGCCTGGGTACGGCCAGTACCAACAACAACAGCCAGGTCGATCCCTATGCCGTCAGCATCAGTGCCGGTTCACCTGACAATCTGACGGCCGATTTCGGCTACTATCTCGATCCATCAAGTGTGGGTGATTTCGTCTGGTTTGACACCAATGCTGATGGCGTCCAGGACCCCGGAGAAGTTGGTGTAGCCCTGGTTGAAGTGACCCTGACCATCACCTATCCCAATTGTGATGTAATTACGCTAACGACCTACACGGATAGTAACGGAGCCTACGATTTCTCCAACCTCTTGCTGGATGAAGATTACAATGGAGTCGGCACTTTTGCCGACCCCGATTCCTGCACGCCAAACACCGGCGACGAACCCTATCATGAAATAACCATCGTCACCCCTCCTGGCGTGGGCAATTCCCCGATCAACGCTATACCACCCAATGACGACACGATTGATTCCGACGACCCCGACGGCACTAAGGCTGAACCCTTACAGGGACAACCTGATCCGACCAATGATTATGGTCTGATTGCCGGCGACGCCAATGTGAATGAGTTGGGGGATTTACCCAGTCAATATCCCACGACAACAGCCCAATTCGGGGCACAATATGTAACCTATCCAGACACGACACCGGAGGATAATATCCCTGACGATTCCCGCGCCATCTGGTTGGGTGACATTGTGGATTATGAAACTGACGGATTCCCAAGCACATTCGCCGATGGGGATGACAACAACAATGTAGATGATGAAGACGGCGTCGATTTCTCCCTCGTCGACTGGGTTCCCGGCCAATCCTCCACTATTGATGTCACTGTTAGCTCTAACAACACGAACACCGCTTATGTCCTTGTCTTGTTCGATTGGAATAACGATGGCGACTTCTCCGACCCGGATGATGGGGTTTATGTGAAGGAATATGACATGTCGACGGCGACGGCGT
Organism: Anaerolineae bacterium; assembly: GCA_028277515.1. The sequence goes on along the minus strand of JANQGC010000112.1, from coordinate 9,859 downwards.
TCAGCAACCAAACCCAAAGTATAAATGCGCCGGACGCCGTGGTTTCCCTTACGCAAACCTTCACTATCAATGTACCTAACAGCTATGTACCCCTGACACCGGTTTATATCCGTGTGCGGGTATTTGGTGTTGAAGTGACCGAAGATCCTGACTTAGCCTCCGGGCTGGTCATCAATGGTGAAGTGGAGGATTATCGCCAGACATTCACGCCTACGGCCGTGACGACAAGTGATTTCATTGTCCAATCCAACAATATCATCATCTACTCGCTCCTGGCCATCATCTTCCTCGCCGTGCTTTCGACGGCCGCACTCCTGTTTCGACGACGCAGTATGAACGCTCGTTGATAATGTCCATTTAGAACTCAGTTTTAAGAGGTGAGCGTAGCCATGCTCACCTCACCTTTTATTGACTTTGGCCACAATGCAAAAGGGGATGGCATTAGAAACCATCCTCTTTTAATTTTAAAGCGCGTGATTTTCCTTCGGATTTGATCTTCACACTCAAACCCATCTTGCAGGTGTGCCGGCGGGTAAACACATTGAACTTCTTACCCGGCCAGGCACCACTTGACCCATCATACGAGTGTTAAAATTGTAATCAAAGAAAATGAACTTGGTGAACAATTTATATTATTAACAATGGTTTCACATGGATTATTTCCGATTTTTGTATAATCATTGACGAATTAACCAATAGTTCCGCTGTTTGTTAACATCACAAATCTCATCAATTCAGTATTTATTTGTTCATCTAATTATGAGGAAACCTTTGGCTAACTTGCGGATAAACAGAAGCGGGGCATCATTGTGCCTGAGTTTCATTGCCCAATACTCTGGAGGCGGATTTTTTGTCAGGCAATTTGATAGCAGTTGGGGCGGATGTGGACCACACGACTTTGTCGCTTTCTAGCCTCGCCCATCTCTGTCGCAAATCCACTGACCGCTTCTTCCAGGGATTGGATCATGATGACCGCTCTTGCCTCGAATTATTCCGCAGAGCCATAGAAAATCAGGATGATTTATCCTGGGATCTATTAATTGAGCAATATACCCCTCTCGTCCTTTCCTGGATTCGCCGCCATGCTTATTATCCAAACGCAGATGAAGAGCCGGATTATTTTGTCAATCGCACATTTGATAAGTTTTGGCATGTTTTCAACCGCAATCCCCAAAAGTTACAGAAATTTAAAAATGTGAAGGCCATCCTGAGCTATTTAAAGCTGTGCACCAATTCGGCCGTCAAAGAATACGTCGAGCGCCAGATGCGGCCTCAAGGTGTATCTCTCTCAGAAAGACCTATTGAGACACTCCCCAGCGAAACAAATCCCATCCAGCAGGTTGAAGACAACATGTCTGCCACGACCCTTTGGCGTTACATACTGAGCATCACCAAAAACGAACAGGAGCGCATTATCGCCGAAAACTACTTCATTTATGACTTAAAACCGCGAGAAATCCAATCTCGCCATACTGACCTTTTTTCTACAGTCGCTCAGGTCAGTCGCGTAAAAGAAAATTTAATGGCCAGGCTCCGGCGAGATAAACGACTTGCACGAATTTTTTTACCCCGTGACTGAAAAACCACATTTTTTGCATTTATATTCAATAAGAGAAGATTTTACCAACCAGGCCTTGGCAATTAGGTCCGCACGTCCAGGGGCTGCCATACGCTGAACCGGAAATGTCGCGTGTTTCCGGTGGCAAGATCCTGGCAGGGTTTATAATTGTATAGTTAAGGTAGGAGATGTCGAACAACAATGGATTTCATAGAACAAAGTCTTAAATCAGCATTATTCCGCTTGGATTGCCCTGACAATCTAGAATTAGGTGAGTTCGCGATGGGCTTGCTCGATTCCTCATCCCTCGCATTGCAAATCGAGAATCACATCACAAAATGTCCACATTGTATGGCCGATTTAGCCCAGATTCGTAATTTTATGGATTTATCCCTGGTTGACGAAAGCCTGATCCCGGTACAGAAAGAGCAGCAAGAATCACTTATTGACAAAGTCAGAGTCATTGTCGTCGATCTCTTTTCACCTCCTCCAGGCTTATTCGTTAATCCGGCGCTTCAACCGGCCATGCGTGGCGTGCAAGGAAATATGGCAACACAGGTTTTCCAGGTCGAATCATATATCATCGCCCTTAGTGCAGTCAATAGTGCTTCTTCAAGGAAAAACCAGCAAATTATTGGCGATATCTCACCCGTCTTGGGCAATGATGAAAATTTCCATCACTGGTCAGCCTATTTATGGCAAGACGGCCAATTACTAGCGACATCACCATTGGACCGGGACAGTCACTTCATTTTTGACGACGTCCGATTGGCGGATGAACCCCATGAATTGATTTTGACTGGACCAAAGGTTGAAATACATCTGCAGAATATTAAAGTGAATTAATGCCTGGTGCCAGGCAATTCAAACCATGATTGATTGCATCATACTCCCCGAACCCTGCCTGGCACATTTTTAAGAGAAGAAACCCGGCCATTGTAAATAACATCGCCGCCATTATCGCTATTTCTTAAACCGGGTTTCTTCATTTTTCAGGCATTATTCCCAATAGCCAAACAAATTTTTAATTGAAACCGGTGACACATGGCTTGTCACCTTATTGCGATCCTTTATGGCGTCTGATCACCTCGTAGATCAATTTGAAAATATGGTCGATTCAGAAGATGAAGCAAAATCGGCCGTCTCTATCCTCAATGCCGATGAAATCACCCAGGTTTCTGGTGAACTCAAACAGCGCGCCCTCTTTTACTTGCGCCGCGACGGGCAAAGAGCCTTAGCCATCGCCGACCTGATCTACAACATCGGACAATGGTCGGAAACGCCAGGTGTCCAGGCACTGGGCTTGCAAACAAAAGCGACAGCCCTGACGATTTCCCAAAGAGAATTTGAGGAAGCGCTGCGCCTATACGAGCAATCCGAGGCTATCTATAAAGAGCATGGCAATGACCTGGATATCGCTTTAGGCCAGATCAGCCGCGTGTGGGCCTTAGCCTGTTTGCAGCGTTATGATGAAGCCTTCAAAACCGCCGCCTGGACCGAAAAAGTATTAACCGATCACAAAGCCTACCGCCCGCTGGTCGCCCTAAATAACAATTTGGCTGCCATTTACGGCCGTCGTGGACAGGACGAAAACGCGCTGGAACGGATCGAACGCGTCGAAAAAATGTACACATTATTCGGCGAAGAGGGCCGCCGCCGGCTACCCCTGGCTAAAATAAACCAGGCCATCGTTCTGCGGAATTTAGGCCGCTTTGAGGAATCGCTGGTGGCCAACGAAACGGCATTACATATGGCGCAAGAGTTTGAACAGACCACCAACATTGCCCGCGCTGAACAAAACCTGGGTATGACTTATTTCCTGATCGGCCGGGTCAATAAAGCCCATGCTCTCCTCGAAAAAGCGCGTGATACGTTCATCACCGACCAGCGTCTGGGTGACGCCGTCCTGGTCGATCTTTATATCAGCGATGGCCTCTTATCATTAGGCCGCTTTGACGAAGCCTTAACCAAGTGCCGCCAAATACGGGAAGAATTTCACCAGGCCGGAACCCCTTTTGAGCTGGCCCAGGCCCTGTTGAACGAAGCGGTCGCCCTGGCCGGTTTACGCCGTTACAACCAATCTTTAGATGCCTTACATCTGGCGCGGCAAATTTTTCGGGATGAAAAAAATGAAACCTGGCAAATATACACGGACCTGGAGCGAGCTTCCGTCCTGCAGCGCCGGAACAAACACGCCCTCAGTGAGCACCTGGCTGCCACCTGCGCCATCAAACTTGAAGAACTCAATTTACCCTTAAAGCAAGCATTTGCTCTATGCATCGCCGCCCATTCTGCCCAGGCGCGAGATCACTACCTGGACGCGCAAGATTACCTGGCCAAAGCTTTAAAAATCTCCAACAACATGGATGTTCCTCTCCTCGCTTATCAGGTGCATTACCTAAACGGCCAACTGGCTTTCGCCCTTGATAATCGCATGCGCGCCCTTTCCGCTTACGATCAAGCCATTCATGAATTGGAGCGCTTGCAGGGTCAGATGATGGTGGAATTTCGCTCTGACTTCCTGGCGGATAAAAACGAAGTTTATATCTATGCCGTTGACTTGTGCTTGCAAGCTGGTAATCCAGAGATCGCCCTGTCATACGCTGAAAGAGCTAAATCGCGGGCGCTGCTTTCCATGTTGGCACACCATGTGGATTTACGCATTGACGCTCGCAGCCCGGCCGACCAGGAACTGGTCGATAAAATAATCCACCTGCGCGAAAAACGGGATCGTTTATATCGCCGCTGGGAAACAGGCGAAACACCGGGCAGCACGGCTTACCTCGACATGGAGCCGGCAAGCAGCCAATCCGCGCGCGAGGAAGGTCGCCAGGCAATCTTGCGGACTGAGGATGAAATTCGCGATCTTTGGCATCGTCTTCTGGTACGCAATAGCGCCTATGCTCAGGATGCCACCTTATGGCAGGTACAAACCCATCTGGATAAAGGGGCTTTAGCTGATGAAACGCTGTTGATTGAATTCTTCGACCGGCCAAAAGGAATGGTCGTCTTTCTAATTTCCAATCGTCAAATCAAAGCCGTGCAGTTTGAGATGTCTGATGATGTTATTGCCGGGCTGCAGTTGAAGCTGCAACATAATTTTAATACGGTGCAGAAAGCCCCGCAGTATGCTCCATATTTTACCAAAAAATGTAATCGCTTATTGCATGGACTGTACCGGCAGTTGGTTGAGCCTTGGATCTCAGAAGCATCGGATATACACAATTTGATCATCGTTCCCCACGGCTCGCTGCATTATATTCCTTTTCATGCGCTTTATGATGGCCAACAATATATGCTGCAACGCTTCCACATCAGTTACCTGCCGGGGAGTAGTTTTTTGCAGAAAGCAGGCACACACCCCTTAAGACCCTTGCGCTCCCTTGTGATGGGTCACACGCAACACGGCCATCTGCCGCACATCGAAGCTGAGGTCAAGGCCGTCGCCGAAACACTCAAAACCGAGCCTTACCTCGACAAAGCTGCCACCCGCCAACGATTTCAAGCCTGGGCTTCCACTTGTGACATCATCCATCTTGCTGCACACGGTGATTTCAATCCCCAAAATCCATTATTCTCAGGGCTTTATCTAGAAGATACTTTGCTTACCACCCTGGACATCTTTAATTTTCGCCTGCAAGCCTCGCTGGTCACCTTAAGTGCCTGCCAAACCGGACGCCATGTGGTGAGCGGTGGTGATGAACTGCTAGGTCTCACCAGGGCTTTCCTGGCTTCCGGTGCGGCTTCATTGATATTAACCCTCTGGCCGGTCGATGACAAAACAACCACCATGTTGATGAGTGCGATGTATGGTCTGCTCGTTCAAGGGCAGGGGAAAGCTGTCGTTTTACGCGAGATTCAAAACCGATTGATCAATGGGCAGGGCGGTCCGCTGGCCGCCCATCCCCACTATTGGGCGCCATACTTCCTGGTGGGAGATACCGGCCCTGTGTAATCCTCGACTTGTAGTTACGGCTTTAGCCGTGCCGATTCATAGTAACGGCTTTAGCCGTAAAACCGCTATTACTCACCAGCAATTTCTACCAATTTTTGACCCCATGCCGGAAAAAAGAAAAAAGCTGCATTTATATTTAAAGAAGACCAAATTAAACGGCGAAAGAGGATAAAAATGGTTCAACAATTTCAAGATAATCAAGTAATATTTTCTCTAATGATCCTGGCGATTCTGATCATTCTTGCTGTAATTGCAGTTAATTATATTGGAAATGATAGTGGAATAGCGATTAGCAAAGCCGTGGAAAGTGGCATTTCCCCCATCTACGGTACATTTGAACACAACGTAAGCCCCTGGGGAATTGACGCTGAACGCTCCATCATGTTCTACCGCTTTTAATTTCTAAGTGCCAGACACCTTTTCAACGACGCCTCGCAAAATCGCAAACCAAAAGGTGTCTGGCACTTGGTAACTTTTAAATACTTATAATAAAGGACTCTTGATATGTGATAAGCGCCTCTTCATTAATGGTAAGACAGTTTCTCACCAATCCTACCCCCAGCTTCCCTCAGCACGCCGGGTCATCGAACCATTGAGATTGTCATTGCCGAAGAGGCGTTTCTCTCATAGCAAGAGCCACATTATAACACAATATTAGGCAAAGTGACAACACTTTGTCTATTTTGGGTTGTAAAGCAATATGCCTAAATTGCCAGGGTGATTTCAAGTTACCTTGTGCTGCAATCGTGGCTACGGATTGATGTAACCGAAATTTCATAATTTCGCTCCTAATGGCATTGTAGCGCGAGCTTTCCAGCTTGCGGCTAAAACAACCTTTCGACAAGCTCAAGACAGGCCTGGAAAGGTTGTTCTAAAGTACCGCAAGGTGCCGGCGATTTTTGTGTGATGTCATTCACTCATAGAACAGAGCTTGCGATGTAGTGGTTCTCGGAATGGCAATTTTGAAACCGTTTTTTTCTTAACAAAATACCACATCCCCGGCTCTGTTATTATTAATGATTGATTTAGCGTGAATTTCAAAGCTAACTTTGTTTGGGCCTGATTAAACCACCCCGGCTCCCAGGGTAAATCGTTCCCGGTTAATCACCCAGCGCCGCAGCAGTCCGAAGGCAAGCATATAATAATCATCGCCCGCCAATCCGGAGTGGCCATTGGTAAGTGAAAGGGGTTGTCGGGTTACTAATCCCATCTGCTCCAAATGAGCTAAATCCGCTTCGATCTGTCCATCCCCTTCAGCCGGGACAAGCGACCCAAATGGAATCGTATCATCGCCCGGCCCTTGCAGTTCGCCAATTGTGATTAGCAACTGCTGTCGACTTGTTGATAATCCCTGCCACAAGCTGTCTAAATAACCGTCATCTTCTTCTAAAATGCGCACCAGCACCTGGTGGACCTGGTCAACTGTTATCATTTTCTGACGGCCGCCTTCCGGATCGATATTATCGATCAAACGATGGCAAATAAGCTGTGTCAAATAAGGTTGGCCCATCGTCGCCCGCCAGATATGTTCCACAGCCAGCTCATCGTAGCGCACCAGCGGCTGGACCGGTTCACGGATCAACCGTTCCGTATCGCGACGGCTCAAAGGAGTCAGCTCCATTATTTCCGCAACATCGGAAATCAACCGCCAGAAATCCTCTTGCAGTCGCCAGGAGCCACTAAACATAAATGCTATTCGCGCGCGCAGCTTCATCAATGAATGTAGATAAGCAAGCAAGTCATGATTGAGCACACCCGCTTCAATGTATCCTTGTAGTTCATGGGCATCATCCAGGATCAACAGTAACAGCGCATCGGCCGGCAAGGTAAGCTCAACCTCATCCAGGTAAGTATCAAACAATTGATAACCACCCGCATTGACCGGCCATGAAGCAGGCGCAGGAACGGAGATGCCCCAATTGCGCAGCGTTCGGGCTATTAAATGGCTTAAATGAGCGAAAAATGCCCCACTGTTCATGATTTCCAATTCGCTAATGGAGAGATAAATGGGAATCAATTTGTTTTCCGGGAATTCATGCAGCGCCCGGCTCAACGCCCCATTGACAAGCTGCTGCAAGATAGAGGTTTTACCAATCTTTTTTGGGCCACTCAAAATCATCGGCCGCGGCCGTTCCTCACTCAGCAAATGACTGCCCATCCAGGCAAATACCTCCTCCCGGCCTAAGAAAAGTGCTTCATCACCGGCTTGCAGCGGGTGGCCAACCACATATGGATTATCCAGGTGGAAGAGAGAGAAAACAGGCGAACGAAATAGCACCGGCGTATCCAAAATCTGCTGATATTCATTGCCTCGCGTGTCATAATAGATGACACGAACGGTCAGCTTGCCTCCTTCCTCCCGTGCTTGCAGCCAAAGTTCAAAGGGGTATTCTTGCCCGGCGTCCAGTTCACCAATGCGCAAGAAAGCCGACTGCGGTTCGGCCGTATAAGCGGGCCGCGGCAGCACCTCCAGCGTAACATTCTCAATCAGATTGCCAAAGCGAGCATTGACCAGCGATCCTCGAACCTGCACCCGTCCCCGGTTGACCAACGGCCGTTCATCTTCCAGCTCCAAATCCAGCAACGTCGAAAAGTCACGCCGCTTCGTAGGCTCAATTTCGCCAATCCCTTGCAAGATCAGGCGTGTCGTTTCCGAAATCGGCCGTCCTTCCACCGTGCGCAAATGCCGGATCTCCGATCCGCTCAACAGCACATTTTCCCTCTCCCCGGAAAACCGCTGAGCATAACGGGAGAATTCCTCGCCGTCTCGCGGGTGACGCGCCAACAGTTCAATTTCAAACAAGCGAAACTCATAATCCTTAAACACATGGTCGCGGCGCGAGAACTGCTTACGCACTACCGGCTTCATTTCGCGGACGATACGATAATCCTTGGGACTGTGCAGCCCCAGTTCTTCCTGCAATTTGCGCTGCAAGGCGCGCGCGAAAGAATCGCGATCTCCCTTGTCATTATCGACTCGCCCACCAACCAGGTTGAAACTTTCCCAGTTTTCGTTCCACTGCATCAAATACTGGCGCTCATCACCCTGGCCCACTGTGACCAGCGCCAATGCGCTGCGCTGCCGCAGCCTGCCCAACAGAGTTGCCGTATCCTGCGGCCGTTTGACCCGCGCCACAGCCTCCTTGCCATGCACCAAAGCGCAGCACAAAGCGGCTTTCTTGGCCCAAATGCGGTTGTTCAATGCCTCATATTTGATCGCCGCCACAGATTGGAAAAACACAGCGACCGCATAATGATGCTCAAACCGTTCCGGGCTGATTGTCCGGGCAATTCGCCGCAGTGAAAAAAGGAAATAAAGCAAATTTCCAAAATATAAGGGAAACTGCCTGTACATCTGGTCAAACCAATCCGCCTGGTGCTCGCGCAGCCCGGCGCAAAACTCTTCAAACGATCCCCCGTCTCCTTGCAGCAGATGATTCTCAACCAACAAGACAAATTGCATCGCTACCGTTTCATCCCAGGGTCCTTCGTCTACCATTTCTTCCAATAGACGATAGAAAACATGGGTACGCACTTCCACTTCCAACTTGGCCAGGTCAAAATAAATATGGCCGGGGCGGGCGTCCGAAAAATCGATCAACCATAATGGCACATCTTGAGCAGCTTCAACCAGGATATTCCCGCCGTTCAAATCACCATGTACCACCGGGCTGACAACCGGCATGGGCGCGATCATGTCCTCACGGCCGACTCCCCATAACAAATAGCGGATATTTTCCAGTAAGGGAATAAAGCGGCCGGACACCAGTTCAAATGCATCTTCATCGTAATCATAGGGTGTGCCGGTGATCCGGCTGACATTGTTGGCCAGGACCGTCTCCTGTGTCTCACAAACCAACCCGCTGATGCTGATCTGCTTGCCTCTGCGAAACACAGGATGGGTCAATAGCCGTCGCTCAGACTCCTGCAAATAAATCTTAAAGCGCAGCAAGGGGTGTTCCTTGCCGGACAGCAGCGGATCGGCGGCGTGCTTTTCAGCCAGGCGATCGTGCAAGTATAGCACGCCCGCTTTGCTGTCTAGCTCGGCCACTTCAAAACCATGCAGCGTCACATGCGGCTTTTGCCCCTGGCGTACCAGGCAATTGATCTTTTCCAAGGTTTCGTTTCCGGGAACGGCCGAAACTGAGTTCAGATCCTCTGCACTGAGCATAAATTCCGACTGATTTTGCTCCTCGCCAACCAGGGTCGCCTCATCCAGAGTCAAAAACGGGGGCAGCACCTGTGAATATAGCGGCGCCCAATAACGCAGTTCCATTTCTGAACTGCCGGAATACAACTCAGACAGACTGTCTTGAAGCTGGTCTAATATTTTATTCAGCAGTTCC
>JANQGC010000004.1 GCA_028277515.1 Anaerolineae bacterium | reverse complement strand
TAGTGGATCCCGCCACATAATCCTTGCCCACCTTGAGCGTATTCACCTGTGCATCCAAAAACATGGAACGCAACATTCGGTATCGAGCCCGTGATCGCCCGCGGTCACCACTACAATAAACCCAACAAACTTCCTGGTCTTTCTCTGGATCATCATCCACATGAATATAGGTATTCCCGATGCCAATACGCCGGAAATCCGCTTTAAGCAACCCGTAAAGGATTGCTCCCCGCTTGGCAGGGTCCTGCGCTTTTATGTCCACCGCCAACCCCTTCAGGTGACTACTTCCACCCGTATAGGTGCCTTTGGCGACGTCCTCCGCGTGCCCGACCCTGCCCCTGGCCGGACACCTGGACCCAGAGGTGACTACGAACGCAGTGTTCGCGAACCCCCTGGCCAGTTCCAGCCGCCTCATAAACGACTCCTGCATGATCAGCAGGTTACAACATGGACATTTCAACATCGAGTCAACTTCATTGTCAGGATCAAAAAAATTCAACAAACTCCAATCTGCTACTATCATTGACTATTCCTCCAATAACAAACAGCCGCAGATCTTGAACGCGGCCGCCCGCAATGACTCCATTTGCGCTTCGTTCAGTTTTACCGTCTTTCCTTGGTAAGCAACGCCAACAAATGCAATTGGCTCGTTGCTTTCGAATCCAAACAGGGCTATCAAATAGATGGAGGAAACATGGTTGTCTTTCAAAATTTGATAACCGCTCGTATCGCTCTCCTTAATATTTAATGCGTCAGGAATAGCCATCTCCCTGCGCTCACGAAGGCGCTCATACCAGTAGGCAAAAACGCCCAGGGGTATGCCTTGCCAGCATGTGCTACACAGGGAAGCACCCGGCTCCGCAAATTCGTGCGTCATCGAAATCTTTTTAAAGGACATTCCAGTGACCGCATTGTGGTCACCATTATGCCTCTGAAAAACGAACGCCCGGCTTGCGGATAGCGAAAAGCAGATGTGCGACAGCGCTTCGTTAATAACCAGATCCTGCTTCACCGACAAGGTCTTACGGCTGGGAGTCGCCAGCCGATCGATATGCACCTTGACGCTTTTTTTGATCCAGAGCACAGCACCAATAATTCCGAGCACCACAACTGCAGCCGAGATAACATTAATCCCCAAGGCCCTCTCCGTAAGGTCGATTACCCCCAACACCGCTTCCCAGTTCATTACATCGGCCACAGGGAAAACTGGGGGTTGAAGTCAACAGCCGCCGCGGCACGGCCGTACTCACGGGCCACCGGCTCCGTGGGTTTCTTTTCAACATGCAACGGCTCTCTCTGCTGCCCGGGCAGCGGATAGAGCGAGATGTCCGTTCGGCTTGCAGCTTCGAAGAAACCGACAAGCTTCATAAAATCCTCTTCGCTCTTCATGCTGACCAACGCTTCGGCGACATCATCGGGGACAACCACGGGCATTTTCCCTGCACACTCGGCGATCAATGCCCTACGGACTTCAACATCGGCTTCTGCGGCCAAGAGCTTATTCTTGGCCTCCTCCAGATCGTGGTCTTTCCCCGCCATCTGCTCA
>JANQGC010000042.1 GCA_028277515.1 Anaerolineae bacterium | reverse complement strand
GGTCCCGCCGTTGGTAAGGCGGCAGGTACCGTGGTCGGCAAGTTTGGCAGAATGGTGCGCCTGCCTCAGCGGATGAACGCTGCTGTGGATCAGTTTGTCAAAACCGTTCACGCCCACGCCGAGGTGGCCGCCGAAGCCATCAAGCTCGGTAAAAAGCGCGGACTGGATGTCAACAGTAACGAGATGGCGGAGTTTGTCGATGAGCAGATCGGCGATTGGGGCAGCCCTTCATGGGAAAACACCATTGCCAAAGGCGAAACCCGGCGCGTGGTATTTCAGGCTCGTTCTGGTGAAATTGAAAAAGTGATCATCGGCTTGCGCGAGAAAGTTCCCATGCTGGGCTTGCTGGTGCCGTTTGTGAAAACCCCGGTACAGATTGCCAAGCAAGCGGCAGTCTCGTCACCGTTGGGTGCCGTTTACATGGGCGCACGCGGTATCAGTCATATCACCGGTAAAAAATCATACAGCAGCACTGAATTTACCCGCCATGCCGCCCAACAACTTTTGGCCTGGACGGCGGCGGCGATGTTGTGGGATTGGATGGATGAAGAGGATGAGCCGAGAATCACCGGGCCGTTAAGTTACAGCAAGGCCGAAGGGCTGCGCCAGGAAACGCGGGTAAAGATGGAAAAATACCCGCCGATGTCCATTCGGATTGGTGACAAGTGGTACAGCTACCGCAACATTGAGCCGTTCAGCACGGTGTTGGGTGCCACCGTCGCCGGTGTCGAAGAACTCAAATCAACGTTAAGGGACGGCGGCGAAGTGAAGCGAGGATTGGCCCGCTCCTGGGCGAAAATCTATGGCATGTTCTCCGATCAGACGTATCTGCGCGCCGTGGGCGATGTAATGAAGATGGCCCAAGACCCGGAAACGTACACCACCGAGCGGATGGCCAAAAACATGCTCAGCGGATTCGTTCCCAATGCCGTCGATAATGCCCTGCGGGCCATGGACAAAAAGATCAGAGAAAAACGACCGATGGGCGAAGAGGGCGAACGTCCGAGTTTTATCCTCCAACTCAGACGCGAAGCGCTGCCGACCGGCACCGTTGCCCCGCCGCCCAAGGTCGATTTGTGGGGCCGTGACGTGGAAGCCTATGGCGAGCGCCCTTTGACATCATTTGCCAACCGGTTTCTCTGGCCCTTCACCATCCGCGAAGTCAAAAAAGATAAAGGCGATCAATTGTTGGGGATGCTGATCAAGTACAACAACAAACAAACCAAACTGGAAAATCAAACGTGGCCCCAAGACATGGGTCGCTCGGTGGTGATTTCCAGTGCTGGCATCAAACCCCGTCGAGTAGAAATGAACGAGCATGAATATTATCTGGCCAGCAAATTGGCCGGGAAGCTCTCGCGGCAGATGATTGATCATTTCCAATGGAATCTGAACAATCCCACCTTGGCCGACATTAAACGGCTCAAGACGGTCATTGAAAAAGGCCGCCGTAGTGCCAGAAAATACATCACTACGGCCCGCAAAGCCAAAGAAGCCGGTCGAGACGATGTGTATGAAAATGTGATGAGTAATTTGCGCCGCAAACTTGCCAGCATGGAGAAAAGCGATGACCACCGCACGAAGTAATGGGGCCAATGGTTTTTGGAAAACCGCAGCCATCGTATTGTTTACCGCCGGGCTGAGCAGTATCGTGATCCTGATCAATGCGCTGGGAAAGCCCAATCGTTCCGAGGTTAAACAAATCGTCGCCGACACCGTGGATTACCCTTGGCTGCGTGACAAACCTTTGGTCGAACAGTTTATGGAAAACACCAACAAGTCATTGGACACGTTGGACGGGCGGCAGCAAAAAATTATTCAGGATCAGCAAAAAATTATTCAGGACGTATCCAACGTGGGTGCGAAAGTCGATATATTATTAGAAAGGACCAAGCCATGAACAGATTTACAAAGACCCTTCTTGTGCTGTTATGTCCCATTTTGGTATTTGTGGGTTGTGCCTACGTTTCGCCCAATCCGGCAGAAACGCGCCAGGCCGTTCAAACCGACATTGCCGATTTAAGAGCGTCGGCAGAATTGATTCCCGATGAAGAGCAACGCAAAAAAGTGTCGGAATACTTGGACAAAGCCCAGGCGGGCGTGAACATGATCCCGCAAGAAGAAAGCGTGACGTGGGGTGACGTGGGCGTCGTCGCGGCCCAATCCGCCGGGTATGGCGGTTATATTCCGCTGGCGATTTCTTTATTGAACATTTGGCGACGCCGAAAAACGTAAACGTAATGGAAATACTTTTCCGAAAATACATTAAAGGTGAGATGACTTTTATTTCGAGAGTCATCCACCTTTTTACGCGCGGTTCTACCCATGTAGAAATCAGGCCCAAAGACAGGCCGTGCATTTCGTCCAGTGAGCAGGATGGCGGGGTGCGCTGGGCCAACTGGATTACCGGCGATCCGAAAAAGTGGGACATTTACCGGGTCAAGGGTTTCAGCCAGCAGGACGAAGAGAAGGTCATTGCCTGGTGCGAGACGCAAGTGGGGAAAAAGTATGATTGGCGCGGGATCGTGCAATATATTTTCCCTCATATTCGCAATAAAACCGGGGACATGCACAAGTGGTACTGCTCGGAATTTTGTCAACGAGCGATTGCTTTGGTGCATTGGGAGTTATTGGATTATGTGGTGAAAAACCCGGAAGCGTTGAGGAAATTATTACTCAAGCTCGATCTCATTGAACCGATCAACCAAGCGGCTTAATCCAAGAGCAGCCAGTCGGCATAAACAAATCCCGCTTGGACGCAGATTTCACAGGTCTTGAACAACTCCCAGCGGATGCTCTTCGATCCTTTAGGCGGTGATTTACTACTCTTGACGCTTTTGAGGGCATGGGTAAACACATCATGTGCCAGCACGATGTCGTCGTTTTTCAACACCCCGATCTCCCCGCAGTTGCACCAAATAATTCGGGCGACCCCTCGGCAAAGAGCGATTTGTGCCAGGGCGTCGAGTTGATGAAATTTCAGGCCGCTACCTTTTTTGTCCGGCCCCACAATTGGGATAGAGGTTTCACGTTGGCGGGTATTTTTGACTTCGGCCCCGATAAAAGTAGCGCCGGTGCAGGTGTAGCCGTAGATGTCAAAAGGGGCTTGACCGCTGATCCGATGCAAGGGTGCGCCATTCCTGTCCCGGTTTTGTGTGGCCACGGTCGGCACGGGCATTTTTTCCAAACAGGCGACATCCATGGCTCGGTAGGCGGGTAGGGATTTAACGATTTCCAACTCAAAGCCGTCGTCTTGTTTCATCACTGTTCCCGAAAGGATGTCCAGTCAAACATGAGAGCGCCGCCGCCCTCTTTGATGCGATCATAGATGCTGGCACCCATGAGATCAAGAAAATCTTTGTCACTGCCACAATTGGCAATCAGAATCGTCGGCTTCACGTGAGCATAGCGCTCGTCCACCAGCATGGTCAAGGTGCGCGATTCCCAGTCCTTGTCGGGTTTTTCCTGGCACTCATCAATCACCAACAACTGAGGTCGGGTGAAAGTATCTAAAGCCCCCATTTCAGTGAGGGTGCTGTTGATGTCGTAGGCTTCGCGCATCTTCATGCCGATTTCCCGGCAGCGGTAATAGAGCGCCGACTGTTTCTGCATACAGACCAATTTAATCAACGTGCTGGCCATTTGGGTTTTGCCGGTGCCGCGATCACCGAGATAAACCAAAATACCGCCGGAGGCCAGCACATTCAGGGATTTATTTAGATGGTGCAAAAACTTATCATGCTGACACAATTCGGCTACATCTTTTTCATGGCGCAAGGCCACCCGTGCTTTCTGATACAGCAAAAGGCAATCCCGCTTGTAAGCATTGTCACGCTTAGAGAATGATACTAGAGTTTGCCCCGCTGTATTGGCCTTCGTGGCCACGGCCAGGGCCAGCCGGTCGGCCAAGGTAGCGAGGGAGATTGGAGATAAGGCTGCTGAGGTTGTGGCATCGTCCGGCAATGAAGTTGTCGTTGTCGTTGATGAAGGCGACGAGGGTTTTTTTGCAGGCCGCTTCTTCCTTGGCCTGGGCTTGGAGTTCTCGGATGAATCGGGCATCGCTTGTTTTAAAGGGGTAGTTTCTGCCATATTTTTCGCTCCATAAATGGTCCCAATAATGCATCAATTCTTTATGCAATAACCCTTCTTTGGTGGGTTTCTTGTCGCGGCCCTTTTGTTGCGGAATGGTGTAGGGTCTGCCTTTGTCACGGGCAAAGGCATCTTCATATTCTACCGGTTCAAAACGCCGCCACCGCTTGCGGATATACTCCGGCAAATCGCGCACGATGTTGATCATGCGGTAGATGTCATTCTCTTTTCTGTAGCGTTCAATAAAACCACATTTTTCCAAATAGACCGCCAGCCAGCGCTGCTTGTGTTGCCAGCGGCAAATGATGTCAATGTCATCGGCGTCGCCAAGTTTGTCGCTTAAATCATCCCAGCATTTCATTCGCAACCGGTCGCAAAGTCCATGGGCGATCAGTCGGCTGGTATTGTTATCAAGTTTTAGTAGTTGGGATATTGACAGACTCAGGGACTCAATCTTCATCAAATAGTTCTGTCGTTTCACCGCAAATCTTTCTCAGTTCATCATCCGTAAGTTCACCGAGATTGTCCAGCCAGATCGTCATTTCGTCCACCGAGGGATACCGCCCCTGTTCGTCACCGTAACCGGCGGCCAGATCGCCGCTGAAATGCACCAAGACCTCATGCCACCTTTCTTCATAGCCGAGCCTTTTACACCGATTGCGAATGGTGGTGGACAGCATGGCCCACGTTTCTTTTTGAACGTCGGCAGGATTGATGGGGTTGACGGGTTTGTCGTTGGTTTTTTCTTTGCGTGTGGATTTGGATTTCGGCTTGGCTGTGGGCGGCGGCTTTCTCGGCTCATCGTGATGGTCCCCGGCGTCGAGGGTGCCGTTATCGCTACCACTGGCGTCGTCTTCAAGCTGTGACAACAGATCATCAATCGTGGTATCGCCGTCACGCAACGCATTGGCCATACCGATCAATACTTCGATTTCCTTATTGTTGATGTCATCAATGCCCGGCACGTCGAGCAAGCGAAACACGTTTTCTCTGCTGATGCCGACTTTATCAAAGTAGCTTAGGGCATCCTGTCGCCGATCTTCCAAGGCCCTGCCCTTGCCAATGGCGAGGTCTTTGCACGCCTCATACACTTGTTGCGTGAAAACCTTGGGAATGATGGAAAAAATAGCGTTGCGTAAGGCAACGGCGTTGGCAGCGTTTTTGGTGACACCAATCATGTCGTCGCTAAACCGCTTGCCATTTTTGTCCACAATACGCCGATTGATATTCACCGATACCATATTGTTGTTTTCCAAATCGCGGCATCGGCCCCGTGCTGTCACAAATTTGTCGTCTTCGGCAATGATTTCCGCTTCTGCCGCAATATTACCGTAAGAGGTCAGCATGATTTCCGCCAAGCGGACGCTGGGGCCTTGTATGCCTTTGGTACCCTTGCGAGGGATGTTGTAAAAACACCCTTTGGCGGTTTCGGTGTCATTGGTGGCCATCGACATGGCCTTGTCTTTGAATCGGGTAATATCGCGGGGGTACTGCTTGGCGGTAGCAATCGCGCTGTCAAGCTCAGCCTTCAATATCAATTGCACATTCCGGCTTGGCTCGATAGCCTGGGTTTCAATCACTTCGGTTTCTGGCATGGTTAAGTTCCTTTCGTCGTAAAGATGCCGTCATCCCCTATATCGTTACGCTTGCGAATCTCCTGGGCGGTTTCATACAGTTCGGCTAAGGCGTGGCTGGCTTCGGTGGCCAAGGTGGCGTCGATCCCTTCGAGAGTTTCAACCATAGAAATGACGTTGGTCATAATCGCGGCCAGATGCGCCGAGACATCGCTCCACCGATGGCTGCGTACCATCTGTTCCATTCCATGCACAGACTCAATCACCGCCGCCGCATGATCCGTCATTATTGCCGGTATTGACATTTTTTTTCCTTTCGCTTGACATGATTTCCTTGACGGTGATGTCTTTGATCACCATACGTTGTTGCGTGGATACGTCCAATGCTTCGAGTTGTTCCAGGGTGTTCATCCACTGTTCAATGGCTGTCCTGGCTTGGCCTCTCTCACATTGTTTTTTGAGTGCGTTAATCATATCCCCTTTGCGCACGGTTGTAAATGTTTTGATCTCGGCATCGGAAAATTTCTGCCGAATTTTCTGCCAGGCTTTTTCGGTGTTGATCTTGGTGATGTCGTTGGACTGGATCGCCAGGGCGGTG
>JANQGC010000032.1 GCA_028277515.1 Anaerolineae bacterium | reverse complement strand
ATTTCATCATCCACGACCAGAATCTGTTTTTTCATGAAGACCTCCAAGCATGTATTGGCCGCTGCCCAATCCATTCATGCGCCAGCCTTACCATCACTGGACCCCAAGAACAGCCAGCTTCTTTAATCATTAAGATAACCGTTCACCCTTATCACAACTTCAAGTTTACCACTATTTGTGAAGCTGGTGCAACAAAGGATTCATTTATTTTCTCACTATTATTGTGACACGAAGTCGAAATTAAAGCGAGCACAGGTTAAGAATTTGTGATTGATCTAACGGTAAATTGTAACCTCCACATAACATTTCGCGATTCTGGCGCAAAATAGATATACATGCTGTAATATACAGTGGATAATCGGCAACCAGGAAGGGTAAATACATATGGCATCTGCGGCTGCAATCACAGTTGACCGCATTTCCAAAAATTATAGCAATTTTCGCGCCGTTGATGATTTGACCTTTGAAGTCCAGCGCGGCGAGGTTTTCGCGCTGTTAGGGCCGAATGGCTCTGGCAAGACCACCTCAATTCGTATGATCCTCGACATTCTCAAACCCGATACCGGGACCATTCGTGTGCTTGGCGGACCTTTGACAGAAGAAACCAAGGATCATATCGGCTATTTGCCGGAGGAACGCGGGTTATACCGGGGGGTATCGGTGCTCGACGTGATGGTTTACCTGGGTTCGCTCAAGGGGTTGTCGGGTAGTGAAGCCAAACGACGCAGCCTTGCCCTGCTGGATCGGCTGGACCTGGCCGAGCAAAGCAAGAAGAAAGTCAGCGAACTGAGTAAAGGTATGCAGCAGAAGGTGCAGTTTGCCGTCACGGTGCTGCATGAGCCGGACTTGATTATTGTCGATGAACCGTTTTCGGGCCTGGACCCGGTCAATACATTGGTGATCAAACGCTTGCTGCTGGAGTTCAAAGACAAGGGCGGCACAGTTGTGATGAGCACGCATCAGATGCATCAGGTTGAAGAGATGGCTGACCGCTTGCTGATGATTGATAAGGGACAGCAAAAACTCTATGGCACCTTAGAGACTGTCCGTGCGCAGTACGCTGACCACGCCATTATTGTAGAGGGAGTAGGCGATTGGGCGGCATTACCGGGGGTTGTTTCGGTGGAGGTGCAGAACAATGGTCGCCAGCAAGTGATCCTGAATCTTGCCGAGCAGGTGACGCCCGAGGCGGTGTTATCTTCAATTGCGAACGCCGATAATTTCCAGATTCGCCGCTTTGAATTGGCAGTTCCCAGCTTAAACGACATCTTCATTCGGATTGTAGAAGGGTAAAGCCATGAGTAAAGTATGGCTGGTTGCCCGGCGGGAATATTTCTTCAATCTACGCCGTCCGGCGTTCCTCTTCGCCGCTTTTGGCGCGCCGCTGCTCAGCGCGGTGGTGATGGTGCTGGTTTTTCTGGTAATTGCCGGGGTAGAGACCGATGTGGACAGCCTGGGGCAAATCGGCTATGTCGATCAGTCGGGTGTAACGATGGCGGGTATTGAGAAGCCCGGTCATTTTGTCGTCTTTGCCGATGAACCAGAAGCCCGCAGCGCTCTGGATGCCGGACAGATCGGCGCTTATTTTGT
>JANQGC010000002.1 GCA_028277515.1 Anaerolineae bacterium | reverse complement strand
GTGAAAGATTCCTCACGCTGTTCCCTTCGGCTAGCTCAGGGCAGGCTGGAATGACGGTTTGAGAAAGTTTGTTTCTTAGCAGCAAAGCGAGAAATCTCTTGAGAGATGCCTTGACAAACTCGGCATGACACATGCAACAATGCTTTTTCTCGGCACTTAGTGGATTCAAACCCTTAACAACTTTTTTATTTCGTGACGATTAGTCGCGAACGCCGGCGTTACGCATTAGCGCGGCGGTTGCATCACCTGCCTCTTTGACCCAGGCCAAAACACCTTCACGCGAAGGATCCGGAGGCCACTCTAGCTCAATCGTTACAGAACCATCAAAACCAGCCTTTGCCAGTTCGTTGATATACTCCTGCATCGGCGCTTTACCACGTCCTGGAGGCAGATCGCCATGAATGTCCAGCGCGTCTGAGAAGTGAACATGGGCAATTCGCCCTTTCAAACGCTGAATTTCACTGGGTGGAATGCCGGCCAGATGTAAATGTGAACAATCAACATTGGCCATGACCGTGTCGGGCATGTTAACCGCGTTTAGGAATTCATCCATCGTATCAATGCTGTTGACGATCGACATCTTGAAAGGCTCCAACTCAACAGCGATCTTTAAGCCATGCTTAGCGGCTTGTTCACCTAAAACCTTGGTCCCCTCTACGGCGTTGTTGAAAATCCAATCCTTATCAAAGCCCGTTTCCAACTGCCAGAAATACTCACCATTGACGATGAGCATATTATGGGCACCCATCCTGGCCGTCAGATCGACGAGGTCACGGCCGAGCTGCTTGGCAAATTCCCGAACCGGTTTGTTCGGCGAGAAAAAACCAAAAATCAGGGCTACGCCGGCGCGGATTGGGAGATCATATTCTTTAGAATATTTCATGACGCTTTGAAACTGTTCTTCGGACATCTCGCCATCGGCCGGGTAGACATCAATGGTGTCAAAGCCCATCTCCTTAACCAATTTCAGACCTTCACCAAATGCATCAATTTCAGTACCAAAAAATACTGAGTTGATAATTCCTAGTTTCATCTTTTTTTACTCCTTAAACTAAATACTCAACAATTTGAACGGTCAAACAACATCTTCAAGAATCTAGTTGCAAATTTACATCATGTCTGCAATGCGCACGCTGTTATGGGTTTCGGCCGATTGATAAGCCGCATCCACCAGGGCCATCGTCTTCAAGTTATCTTCCCCGGTCAGTTCCAATTCATCCCCACTCTGGACAGCGTTGATCAATTGGGCCATCGGTCCGATGAATGCATCCGGGAACCACGTTTCCTGCCAGGTAGGATTAAGCCACATATTTGGCTCTTGCTTGGTGGTAAATTGCAAGGTGCTCTGTGAGTCACTGTCGCCATATTTCGGCCAGCCAATCGTGCCATGGGCCATACCATCGGTGCCTTCAACCCGCCATTTGATGTATAAGTCACCATCTGCCCCTTCGCGAACGGGACCGGTCCAGACATCATCCCAGGCAGAAGCGCGAAAACCATCCTTGTATTCAAGAATATAAATCGCGATGCCGTCCGTATGGTCAAAAGCTGTTCGCGGATCTTCGGCCGTGCTGGCGTAAACGCGTTCCGGATCGCCAAATAAATAACGGAAAACATCCAAATGGTGAATACTCATGTTGAGCAACGTCAAGCGATCGTATTCTTCCAGGAATGGCTGCCAGTGCGGAATAGCCCGCATCTCAATCGTGGCAAACACTGGTTTACCAAGTACACCTTGGTCAAGCAGCGATTTTAAAGCACGCATGGATTGGTCATAGCGCATATTTTGATTAACCGATAGAGGAACCCCGGCATCACGACAAAGCTGCACTAATTCTTTCGCTTCTTCAAAATTCATGGCCACAGGTTTCTGGGCCAAAATTCCTTTGATATGATCCCGCTTCACAGCCTCCCTCACAATTCCCAACTGCTGATCGGGTGGATATGCAATATCTAGAATTTGGATTTGCTCATCATCCAACAGTTCCTGCCAGGTATCATGTACGGTATCAATCCCTCTTGCCGCAGCGGCCGCTCGCGCATTGGCCGGTGTCCGCGAAGCAATCGCTACAACGTTCAAACCGGCATTTTCGTAGGCCACAAGTTGTACATCACGCATGATGAAGCCAGAGCCGATACAACCAATTCCTAAACTTTTATCTTTGGGGACAGGGGGTTTGTAATTTATTTCAAAATTTGCCATATGACGCTCTCCTATCAATGTCAAGCACCGGAAATGAAATGTTGTAATTCCCGCCAAAATCCAGTGCTGGATAACAATACCAATCTCATATTGTAATTATGTAGTTACAAAGCAACTGGTGGAATTATAATGGCATCTATTTTGTTTTGTCAACTATGAATGAAAAATTGGTGGCAAATTCGGCCGAAATTGCCAATGGATAGACCAATGCTATAGGGGTTTGTGAGTAAAAGAGTTGACAGTAATCAGTCTACAGTAAGAGGAGCATTTGCTACATTTTATGGGTTAGAGGTCATTTCCAAATGATCTTCGGTCATAAAATTGTCCACCTTTGAAATTTCCTCTCCAACCCACTCAATGCGATAAGACACACTGTAGTAACCATTTTCATAAGCAATAGGGCGATTGGTTTCATCATAAGCGATCCGGCTGCGTAGCAAGAAAGGGCTGTCCGGAGGATAATCAAGCAGACCGGCAGTCTTCCGATCCAGCAGCACCGCCTTGAAAGTATCCGTCGCTTGAACCAACTTGATTTTGTGCAAATTTTTTAAGACATAATATATTGACTGCTGGGGTCCTGTTTCCTTGAAATCAGTAGCCAACAGATAGGGAGCAACAGAAACCGGAATGTAAGAAACTAAAACACCAACCGGCACTTCATCAATATAACGAACGCGCTGGATATAGTAAACTTTTGCCCCTTGCGCCAGCTTCAGGTGCTTAACTCGCTTGGGATCGGCAGTTTGAATCTCAAACTTAGCCAGAAAAGCGCGTGGAACTTGTCCGCGGCTCTTAACTTCTTGTGTGAAAGTGGATAGAGAGCTTAATCTCTCTTCAAAACGCTGCGGCAGTACAATGGTTCCTAAAGAGCGTTTACGCATGACCAAACCCGCGCTGGTCAGCTTGCCTAGTGCCTGGCGAACGGGGGTGCGGCTCAAACCAAAAAATGACATCAATTCTTTTTCAGTTGGTAATTTTTCATTCGCTGGGAAACGGCCGTTGGCAATCCCCTCACGCAGAAACTGCTCCAATTGATGGTGTAGAGGAATAGGGCTATCTTTGTCAATCACTTGATCAGGTATTATATTCTCAAGCCCTTTTGGGGTAACGATTTGGTTCAATTTGCACCCGGCTAAGCCTTATAAAATATTAGATAATCCCAGTGAGCCTTTTTATTTTAAGTCTAATATTGATAAATGCCAACCTCGACCATGGTTTTTCCTCAGCCGGTAATATCTATATCATAGCCGCGAAATCATTTTTCCGTTGTGGGGTGCGCAAATGGGGGCATTTGCAATCGCAGTTGCAAAGTGGACTACTGAAAAACCCTTCCGACACAATGAACTAATAATCCAGCTTTGGATTCGTTCGCAATAATTCTGTGTTGGCTTGCTATTTTTGAACCTCCATTTTCGTCATCAAAATGCGCAAAAAACAGTTGACAAAAAAAACAGAATCTTTATACTTTGTAATTACATAGTTACAAAAGTTGTTTTTTAGCAATATAGCATGAGGAAACAAAAGATGCAACCCATAGCGAAAAGCGACGCTCGACAATTATCGAAGCAAGAACTCGCAAAGCTGATTCAATATACAAATGTGAAACCCCAATCTTCCCGTGATGAGATTGTTGCCCACGTGGAAAAATGTGCCGAATATAATTTTGACGCCACCATGGTGCAAATGTGCTGGGTACCTGTAGCCAAGGAAATCCTAAAGGGTACCATCGTACAAGTCGCAACTTGTATTGGCTTGCCGATGGGTGGAGAAAGTTTACATGCTAAAATCGGCCTTGTTCGGGAATGTTTTGCCTTAGGGGCCGACACCGTCGATTACGAACCCAATATAGGCTATTATCGCTCCGGGATGTTTGATGAGTTCCGCGAGGAAGGCGCTGCCCTTGTCCGCGCTGCCGAAGGGCGGGAAGTCAAAGCCATGCTTGAATTTGGATTCCTGTATAGTGAAGAAGAAAAGCGGAATGCCGTCAAACTATTAACAGAGGGAGAAGTGCATTGGATCAAAAATTCCAGTGGCTGGGGGGAGGGTGGCATCCCGGCCACTGCTGAAGATATGGCTCTCATCCGCTCTGTGACAGAAGGGACGAAGAGCCGTGTAAAGGCATCAGGGCGAGTCAATACCTATGAGAAAGCGATTGAAATGCTCAATGCCGGGGCAGAATTGATCGGCAGCAGTACTGGCGATAATATCATTGATACTTATCCGGGTTAATCAGTAAGGAGATTTCTATTGTGAGCACTGAATCAAAGAGCAGGCTTGTTATCATTGGCAGTTATTTAGTTGCTCTGGTGATGGATACGGAGCGCATTCCCACAAGGGGAGAAACGATCTTAGCCAAAAATTTTCGCACAGCTTATGGTGGAAAGGGTTCAGATATGGCCGTCCAATCAGCAAGATTAGGTGCGGATGTTCATTTCGTAGGCGCGATAGGGGATGACGACTTCGGCCGTGCGTTTAGCGATTTAATGATTGAAGAAGGGGTAAACATCGACCATTTAAAATCCCACGAAGAATTAGCTACAGGAGCCGGGTTCATCATTAAATCAACCGATGGTCACAATATAATCACCATTGATATTGGGGCTAACCAGCTATTCCAGCCCGAAGATGTTGACCAAGCAGAGGGCATCATAGATGAAAACTCAGTAGTCTTAATCCAGTTAGAAATCCCGCTGGAGACCGCACTGCACGCCGCCAAAGTCGGCCACGATGCCGGTGCAACAGTTATTCTAAATCCTGCCCCAGCTTATGATCTTCGTGAAGTCGATCTATCGGCCGTTGACATCCTCACCCCCAATGAAACGGAACTGCGGGTCTGCCTGGGCATGCTGCCTGGAGATGAGGCGGAAGAGGTGGAACTGGCCCAAGCGTTGTTGGATCGCGGCTGCCGCACTGTTCTGGTCACCCTTGGTGAGCGGGGCAGTCTCATTGTCACGGCCGATGGTGTGCAAGAAGTGCCCGCCTATAAAATTGAGGGCATCGTTGATAGTAATGGTGCCGGCGACAGTTTCAACGCTTCCTTAGCCACGGGATTGCTGGATGGTCTATCATTAAGCGAGGCAGCGCGCTTCGGCAACGCCGTCGCCGGACTATGCTGTACCCGGTGGGACACGGTTCCTTCATATCATACCCGTGCGGAAGTAGAAGAATTTCTAGCAAATAACCATTGATTAACGACAGGAGATAAAAAATGAGACCAAATCGTATCCTACATCCGGAATTGGCTGAAGCGTTGGCTACTCTGGGCCATTCAGACATCTTGCTTGTGACTGATGCCGGTTTTCCAATTCCGGCTGATGCAAACCGGATTGACCTCGGTTTTTATGAAGGAATACCGGACGTGCTTGATGTCTTGCGGGTGATGCGCAAAGAAGTGTTTATAGAAGAAGTACACTTCGCTGGCGATATCCTGGAAAACAACAAACCACTTTTTGAGTCCTTACAAGATATTTTCACCGGTTCGGGTGCGGTCTTTAAATTGACAACCCACGAAGACCTGGTCAACGACATCGCCCACCGGGCAAAGGTTATTGTGCGTTCCGGCTCATTCAATCCCTGGGCTAATATCGCCCTGGTAGCCAGTACCGATCCCAATGCCTGGTTTACGGGAGAAGGCGAAATGATCTTACCGGCTTATGTCGAGCGACGACGTATGATAGCCGACAATGATGTCCCACCTATAGTCGATTAGGTTAAGGTAAAAAGCGCGCTCCAGTGCATAGGCCGGAGCGCGCTTTTTGTTTACACCATTTCTCTTAGATTGGGGCTTTTTGGGATTTCAATGTCCACGACCGGCGCAATTCTGTGTCGGCACCAGCGGATAGAACTTCTATATCGGAAGTTTTAACCCAGCCTTTTGGCATCTCCGTATCAATATCATAAAGCATATTAACCCAGGCTGAACTTCCTTCTAACTGCCGGTTGACCGGGGGCTGGATCTCAATCAAATCACTGCCATATTTGGGCATTTTTAAGGATCGTTCATAGGCCTCCACCCAGATGCACATCATTTCCGGTTTCACCTCACAATGCCCATTGGCCCGCACGCCACCACAAGGACCATTTCTCAAGTTTTTCGGACAACTCATCGAGCAGGTCATGCCGGTAGAATGCAAAATGCATTGTCCACACATGCGGCAGTCAAAGACTGCTTCCTTGCCTACTTTTTCAATCCAGGTAACGGCCGGTTCCAACGCAGAACCAGGTTTGAGCCAGCCCTTAAAAGGTATTAGAATTCGATCAAAGGCATCATAGATGAGTTCTAGCGCATGAGGATAATTTTGCAGCCAGCGCAGCATGATCCCCTAACCATCCCCATTTTCAAGTCCAAACTGCTCAATAAGGGCTTTCAATCTTTCTGGTGTATAAGCCGCTTCAATTTCGGCCACAATAGCATCCGCCACTTCTTCTAATTCCCCTTCCCGTTCGTGCCACGGTCCGGGGTGCCATTGTTCAAGATAATCATCAGAACTGGTCAAACCGGCGCGCATCGCGGCCTCATCAATGGCCACGGGAAAACGTTTTGACAAGGGTCTTCCGACCCTTTCCCGTCCGGACACAACTTTTACCTGTGCGGGAATGTCCCGCCATGAGATTATTTGGAATTTAGGCATAAAATTATTCCTGGTTTAAAACTGCCCGGCGTGAACGGCGTGAAATACCGTTAACTGCGTAGGTTGGCTTTGCTGGAAGAATATCCGCCAGATTGCTAAACGAATCGCTAGAATGAGGAAGATGGATTGCGCCGGAAAACTCATCCTGGAAATCCGGATCAACGGCCGTTTCAATGTATTTCACCCACTCTACCAGAGACTGCGCTTCAATCCGTTTCTTTTTGTTCAAAAGCGCAATTCGCGCGCCATCGCCTGCAGCATTACCCACGGCATATACATTCTTAAGATCGCAGTTAGGAACAAGACCTAATACCATGGCATGTTTTTTATCGATATAGCTGCCAAACGCACCCGCAAGGATCACGCGATCAACCTCTTTCACACTGGCACGCTTCATGAGTAATTTAGCCCCGGCATATAGCGCCGCCTTGGCCAACTGAATATTCCGGATATCGCTCAACGTGATAAACAATGGTTTGTCATTCGTCGTTTCCAGGGCCGTAGCCAGTTCGTAGGCGCCCCCAGGGATGTCCCAATGCAAACGCGGTGACGTGCATTTTGGATTGAACCTTCCGTCCGCCAAAACGACCTCAGACAGGTACATTTCCGCAATGACTTCAATGATTCCCGATCCACAAATTCCCGCTGCCAAATGTCGCGGCTGATCTTCCAGACTGGCGTTGGGCGAGAGATCCCATTCATTCGACCATTTCTCTTCACCGATTACCCTGAATCGCGGTTCCTTACTGATGGGATCAATGCGCACTCGTTCAATCGCACCCGGGGCCGCACGCATACCATGAAGAATTTGCGCCCCTTCAAAAGCGGGACCGGTTGGGCTAGATGCGCTAAACATCCACTCCTTGTTGCCGAGCACAATCTCAGCATTGGTGCCTACATCAACCATCAGCGTAATGTCATCCTCGTTATATGGCTCCTCGGCAATGAGCGCGCCAACATTATCAGCCCCAACATGCCCCGCTTCGGCCGGTAAAACATGGACTCGCGCCCCTTGATGGAAGCGCAATCCCATTTCGCTAGCTGTCAAATCCATTCCATCCCGGTTAGCCAGGGCAAACGGAGCACCGCCCAATTCGACCGGATGAATGCCAAGCAGCAGATGGACCATGGTCGTATTACCCACAAAGACAACCTCATGGATATTTCGCGCCCGCAATCCGGCACGACGTGCAGCTTTTGCGGCCAGCTTATTCAAGGTATTGATGATCGCCTTGTGCATCTTGTCTAAGCCATCTTTGTGCTCGACAGCATAAGAGATGCGGCTCATTAAATCTTCGCCGTATGAGACCTGGGGGTTCATCATCGATTCTGTGGCCAGAATTTCACCTGTGCGTAAATCACATAAATGCCCTGCCACCGTGGTGCTGCCAATGTCCACGGCCAGACCATAGATTCCTTCAACGTAACCGGGCTGAATATCAATGACAACCCGATTATTCCATATCGTAACTGTTACCGCCCAATCATCCTCACGAAGGGTTGCTTGTAACTCGCGCAGCACACGCAAATCAATTTCTAAATCGTATAAACCCCATTTTTCAGCCAGTGTGTCTTGCACCCGTCCCCAATCACCTCTGTGCTGCCCCAGCTGTGCCGGATCAACTTCAATATAATATTGACGAACGGCCGGATCAATGTCAATTATCCGCTCCGTAGCCGTCTTACGAATGATCTGCTTTTGACCCCGGCTCTCTTCGGGCACAAAAATCAACACGTCATCCTGCACTCTGGCCTGGCAAGACAGCCGACAGTCCTCACTTTCTAATTTTTCCAGCAATCTTTTTTCTTGATCACTGGCCAATGAAAGATGATCTTCTGAAGAAGTAATGCGATGCTTGGAAAAACTGCCGTTTTCAACGCGCACCCGGCATTTATTACACGTCATCTGCCCACCGCAGATACTTTCAATTTCCACTCCAAGCTGGCGCGCAGCTTCTAACACCGTTGTGCCGGTCTCAACCCTTCCGCGCCTGCCGGAAGGCATAAAAATTAAAAGGGGGTCCTGTTGTTCTTGGTTATCCGTCATTTTATTTAATTGGTTGGTCGGGGACGACGGCGTCGCGATCGGCCACCTCCATCACTGGAGGCCGGCTTGCGGTTGGCTTGAATCCAGGCCATCGCATTTTCATCATGTCCCATCAGCAAATTGCCGGCCAAAACAGCTTGTTTAAGCGACTCTTCCATCGGATTGGTAATGGCGGAAGTCAAGCCATGAGAAATGGCCATAGAAAGGAAATGGGCATTAATCGCATGCCGGTTGGGCATGCCAAAGGAGACATTGCTTGCCCCGCCAGTGGTGTTGACGCCAAGTTCCTCATTGATGCGCCGCAGCAGTTGGAATACTTGATTTCCTGCTGTGGGGACAGCACCTACGGGCATTATCAATGGATCGACAATGACGTCCTCCATGGGAATACCGTGATCTAACGCTCTTTCCACAATCTTCTTGGCCACATCAAAACGGACATCCGGATCTTCGGAGATACCCGTTTCATCATTGCAAATAGCGATGACGGCCGCGCCATGCTTCTTTACAAGGGGCAGCACGCTTTCTAGCCGTTCATCTTCACCTGTTACTGAATTAACCAGCGCCTTGCCTTCGACAACTTCCAAACCCCGCTCCAGGGCTTCCACAATCGAGGAGTCGATAGAAATGGGAGCATCAGTGACGGATTGCACAAGTTTGATGGCCTCGGCAAGGACGGCCGGTTCGTCGATGAGGGGAATTCCGGCGTTCACATCCAGGACATGTGCCCCTGCCTCAACCTGGGCAATGGCATCCTTCTCTACCCGGCTCAAATCACCTTCAGCCATCTCCCTGGCAAGCAGCTTTCGTCCTGTGGGATTAATTCTCTCGCCAATAATCGTAAACGGACCATCAGGGCTAATGATGACTGTTTTGCTTTTTGAACTAATGACAGTTTCCATTGATATTTACCTTTTTAAACTCCCTCGGCAATGCCCAGCAGTTTTTTAGTCACCCGCACACAGGAATTTGCATCCGGGGCGAACCCATCCGCGCCTACCGTATCGCAGTATTCCTGGGTCACCGGTGCGCCGCCAACCAAAATTTTGACCTTATCGCGCAGCCCGGCTTCTTCAATCACTTCGATATTGGTTTTGAACATGGGCATCGTTGTAGTCAAAAACGCGCTCATGCCTACCGCATCAGGATTGTGTTCTTTGATAGCCTCAACAAAGGTCTCCGGAGGCACATTGACCCCGATGTCTACCACATTAAAGCCGGCCCCTTCCAACATGACATTACAGAGATTTTTACCAATATCATGAATATCGCCCTTAACCGTACCCATTAAAAAGGTTCCGAGCGGTTCCGCGCCACTGGCGGCTATGAGTGGTTGTAAAATCTCCATTGCCCCGGACATGGCCCTGGCGGCGATCAGCATTTCCGGCACAAAATATTCTCCGATTTCAAATAAACGGCCGACTTCTTCCAACGCGGGAATTAAAGCATCAAAGAGCAGCACCATGGGGTCCATACCCAACTCAATGCCCTCATTGGTTAAATCAACAACCGGTGGAGCGATACCATTTAACGTATTTTCATAAAGACCGTCTAGAATTTCCTCTTCGCGGCTCATCGCAATTCTCCCTTATTTATATTTTCGATTTTCCAGATCATACATGGCAAAGACATTCTTCAGCGGTGTATCCGATTGGATATGATGAGAACTACACAAGACATATCCGCCATCCCTACCCAATACCCGAATGCGCTCGGCTACTTCATTTCGCACATCTTCCTCGGTTCCCCGGGGCAGGGTTTTAATAATGTCAATTCCACCGTGGAAGCTGAGGTGGTCACCAAATTCCGATTTTAAGGTTTCCGGATCCATACCTTTGGCATCAGCCTGGACAGGATTGAGCAGATCAACACCCATTTCCACAATGCCGGGTAACAAGGGATATAAAGCACCATCACAATGATACATGACCGGTTTGCCGTATTCATTGGCCACAGCGATGATCCGTTCATGACAGGGTCTTACATAATCGTGCCACATCTTCTTAGATATCATCAGAGAATTCTGCGTCGCCACGTCGTCGTAAAAATAAACCATATCCAAGCGGTCGCCGGCAATGTCCAGGACACGACGGGTATTTTCCACATATATATCGGTCAGACGCTCCATGATGTATTGGGGAAATTCCGGGTTTAACGGCAGGTCCATCAAGAATTCTTGCATTCCTCGAAGCTGCCAGGCGATTTCAAAAACCGATCCAATGCGGAAGCGAATATGGTATTCTTCATGCTCATCCAACTGCTCCATAATACCGGGAATGGGGGAAAAATCCCACCAATCAGGCTCCGGCCAGGGATGATCCTCTAATTCCTTGAGGGAGGTGGCAGTGCTGAGCGGCCAGGAGGCAAATTCTTCATAATTACCCGATTGGTTTTCAACAATACGGATATGATGGCTCCACAAATCATAATAATCGTCGCCCGGCAAATGCTGTCGCCACATCCGGTTGGGAGTGGAACGGCTTAAGGCTTCAAACCATTCAACCTGCGCCCCTTCATGAATAAGTGAATCGGGTGGGCTAAAAAATTGGTCATAAGACAAGACACGACAATCAACCTGAAAATGGCGCAGAATCGCTTCCCATGCCGGATCAAAATAATCAGAATGTCCGACCGCATCTACATCAGGCTTGATTTCTTCAAGCAGACTTTGCCATATTTCCGGTGTAGCCAGAAAATCAACCGGCACCCGGTCCGGTTGTTCATGGCGGAGCGCGGTTAAGACGCGTTCTCTGGGGCTTATATCTCCATTGCTATTTCTCATATCACCTTTCTCTCTTTCCTTTGAATGAAACCCACCTTTTGCCAAAATCGGGCATTATAATCATGAAGCCGTGTTTCAAAATTTTATAAACTTGCATTTTTCAACCAGGACAGGGCTAGACCTGTTTGGGCCTGGTTGGATCGTTGTACCTCGGCCGACAATTTAAATTGATCGCCGCGCAGCCACAAATCCGAAAACTCAATCATCTGATGATTGATCAGATAAGTCTGTTGTTCGATATGCATGACCGGATCTCCCTTCTCCAGGGCTAAATGATTAGCCGTTTCCAGATCGGCCGCCTGCGCCTGAAACGTACGACGACCATGATCGATTTCCAGTCCATATTCATTTTCAAGTACATCAAAAAGTCGTGTTTCCGTGAAGTCTTGTTCTTCGATATCCGGGCAGAAATCGTTGATGATGTAATTATTCAGCAAGATAAGCGGCACATCCTTGACCATTCTTTGCCGCTTGAGGAAAAACAATTCTTGCCCACTAGAAATCCCCAGAATGTTAGAGATACGCTCATTGGCTCGAATCAACCGCTGATCCAACACTTCTGTGTCAAAAGGAATGCCCCGACTGATCAGATCTTCAGAAAAAGTGACAAGGCGATCGGCCAATGGTTGTTCCAATGCTCCCGGAGCAACAAATGTACCCCGTCCGTGGGTGCGAACCAGAAAACCTTCTTTGGTTAAATCAGCAATCGCTTTACGAACCGTGCCCCGGCTCACCTTAAGCTCGGAGGCCAAATCAGCCTCAGCAAGCAATTTATGTTGCTCAGGCCAGGCACCAGACATTATTTGACCTTTTATCCAGGTTTTGATTTGTTCGTAAATGGGGACCGGTCCGTAATGGTCGGGCTGAAACAAGCTCATTTGGATCGTTTTATTGGTCCATATAGGTTTACAATGGTTTATAGTGGTTCATCAAGGTACATAATAGCACGACTCCCTACTTAAGTCAAGGATTTTCGACTTGCTCGTCCAGTTTATTGAGTGAAATGAGTTTTAACGCTTTTGTCAGCCGACGCAGTAGTAATAAGCCCGCATTGTCACGCACGGACATGTGGGCATATAATCCTTCAATTTGGCGGTCGGCCGGAACATAGGCGATGCCATTTTTCATGGCTTCCAGGGAGTTCTTTATAGTCATTGAACGGCCGTGGACCTTGACTTGACCTTTTGCTTCCGGGTAAACCCCATACAAAGCCCGCAGCACATCGCTGGTACCTGAACCTTGCAATCCCACCAGACCCAACACCTCGCCCCCGAAGAGATCAATGGAAATGGATTTCCTGTCCATCAAATTTCAACTTTCCCTGGTCAGCATGATAAACACCGCCGCAAATTCGGATCAGGGTTGATTTTCCGGCGCCATTCTCGCCCACCAGTGCGTGCACTTCTTTCTCCGGCACGGAGAAACTAACGTCCCGTAGTGCACGAACGCCGCCGAAATTTTTACTGATCCCACTGAATTCAATGATGTTCATTTCGTCTGTCATGGCCAGATTATGAAGTGGATGAAACCGATGATGACGGCCGCAATGATAGACACTCCAAAAGCCAACCAAAGATCGACCCCAAAGTTTTCGGCTAATAGCGCCATTGCCAGGGTACAAAAACCAAACGTCGACCCCAAGGAAAGGTCAAGTTCCTGGGCCGTAATCAGAAACGTCATATTTTCAATAATTTATCTGTGAAACGAAAATTTGTTGGATTCGAATTAGATGAGGTCGATGATTGGCAGGCAATTTTAGCCTGAGAGCACAGGCAACATGTACGCCATAACCCACCCTTTGAAAGGCGGCCTTGGGTCTTAATCTCTACTAGGCGCGAGAGATTTATGGGTTTTAAACTTGATTGTAAACTATGCGACGAAGAGGAAACCTGGAACAGGGAGCCCCCTGGCCAGGAAAGATAGACAAAATTTAGTTCCCAGGTGGCTGCAAGATAAATATTTTACAACTACCCAAATCAATTAATTTAATAAGTATACGGATCTGCCACGTTAGATGATAGGAGTTCGTCCTCACCCAATATCGCCATAGCCGAACTGGTTCCTAACAACTCAGCACCGCATTTAATAGATCAACGGCTTTCTCAAAGCTGTTGATTTTTCCAGAGGCTTTGACGCGGCTGGCCGCCCCTTCACACACTTCTTTAAGCAGCCGAATGTCTTCCACTGTAGCCGGAATTCCTCCCAGACCCCAACCACTGGAATTTTTTATCAACTATTTTCCTGGATTCGCTTCACAATTTCCTGGTATTCTTCAGGCACGTTCAATCCAGGCTTGCTAAACCAGACCGGCGCATCAACGCCGGAGTAAAGCAGAATATTGCCCCAGGGGTCAAAAGCGCCCGTGCGCACGATCACCTTGGCTTTAGCTGCCATCTCGCTCAAAATTTGCTGGTGGGGAATGGGTTCATGCGCGCTGGCTGAAAATAGACGTTGCACTTTTTCCAGTAATGGTGGATTGTTTTCCGCCATTTCGGCCGCATAGGACACCTTTTCAGGAATGAAGGCATCATTGATCGCACTTAACACGGTCTCTAAATCCGGCACATCCTGGACTATCGCTAAATCAATGCGCCAGGCGCTGCTAGGAATGGGAAATCCGGCATCACAAACAATCATCAGATCGCCATGTCCCATGGAAGCAATGGCGTGATTTAATTCCGAATTCAACAATTTTCCTCTTTTCATGAACAAGTCTCCTTCAACTATTATCCAAATTGGTTCTTGAATAGATTATCCACCTGCTCCTTCGTGCCCATTGAAGGAATCACCCCCAATCGAGTGCAGGCCATTGCCCCTGCGCAATTGGCATACCGCGCTGCATCCGCTATCGGTTTTCCAGAGGCAATGGCCACAGCCAACCCGGAATTAAAAGCATCGCCCGCGCCCGTGGAATCAACTACGTCGATGGTCAGGCCGGGTATGGTTTCTGCTCCCGATTCGGTGAGGATCAATGCGCCCTCTGATCCCATAGTGACGATTAAATTACCAACACCAAAGCCACGCAGACGGTGCGCCAAGTCAATTGTTGGAGTGCTGTCATCAGGCGCCAGGCCCAATAGAATGCGCAGTTCCGTTTCATTGGGGGTTAAATAATCGACAGTTTGAAACACATCTTGGGGCAAGGGCTGTGCTGGAGCGGGGTTTAGGATGGTTTTAACCCCGTGTTTTTTTCCTAATTGCATCGCCCGAACGGCCGCCTCAGCCGGAATCTCCAAAACCGACATCACCAAATCACTGCGGGCGATCTGGTCTTCAACCCTATCAACAAAGGCTGCATCCATCATTTCATTGGCCGACATATCTAATATAATGCCATTCTCCCCTGCCTGGTTCAAAATGATAAAGCCCACCCCGGTAGCCATTTTATCCGTTAATTCCAGGTAGCTTGTGTTTACACCTTCACGATCATAAAGATCGATAGCAATCTCCCCAAGTTTGTCATTACCGATGATACCTGCAAAATAAGAATTTGCTCCCAATCGCGCCGTTCCAACGGCCTGGTTCGATCCCTTGCCGCCAGGTCCCATATCAAAATCAGAGCCAATAAGCGTCTCCCCGAAAATGGGCATCCGGCTTGTGCGCAATGTCATGCCGACAGCGAAGCTGCCGACGACAGTAATAACCGGTTTAGTCATGAATTACCTCCAAAGTAAATATAAACTCACCCTTCCTTAAAATGGGTGCTCTGTCCCATCACACAAGCGAGTATCGGCTCTTCCTGTGCCTCACTCCTATCAAATTCCCCGGTAATTCGACCTTCGTGCATGACCAAAATTCGATCACATTGCCCAATCAGCTCCGGCAGCTCAGACGAGACAACCAGTACACCTGCCCCTTCTGAAGCCAATCTCTGCAAAATCCCGTAAATCTCCGCTTTGGCTCCTACATCAATGCCGCGCGTTGGCTCATGTAAAATCAATATTGCCGGGTCTGTCACCAGGCTGCGTGCCAAAATCGTTTTCTGCTGGTTGCCACCGCTCAAAGTTGCCATCTGCTGGTTCAAAGTTGCAACACGAATATCTAAGCGATCCACATAATCCTGACCCACCCTTTCTATTGAAGGGCGGTTTAACAAACCGGCCGTGCTGACTGTGGTCAAGTTTGCGGCGACGATATTTTCCTTCACGCCCATCAAGGCTAAAGCCCCTGACTCACGACGATCGGCCGGAATAAATGCAAGACCATGCTTGATCGCCTGGGATGGCGATTTGATATCGATAATTTCTCCCAGAACTTTAAATTGACCGGTATGCTTACGCAAGCCAAAACAGCATTCTACCAACTCATCCTTCCCTGCACCTGGCAGTCCGGCAATGCCCAAAATTTCACCGCCATGCAATTGAAATGATATATCCGTTAATTGGTGTGAACTGCTTAAATCAGTCACAGAAAATAGAATTTCATCCCGTGTGCTGGACTCCGTATCTCTTTGATATAAATCATCAACTACTCTGCCCACCATCTTACCGATCAATCCATCAACCGTCGTTTCCTCTGCATTCACCGTATCGATAAACTGCCCATCGCGCAATATAGTAATTCGGTCCGAGATACTAAGCACCTCTTCTAACCGGTGAGACACATATATGACGGCAACGCCGTCCGTCCGCAGTTGATTTAGCACTGAGAATAGATGTTCGGTTTCCTCTAGTGACAAGGCAGAATTTGGCTCATCTAAGATCAAGACTTTTACCTGTCCGGAAATCGCCTTGGCAATTTCAACCATTTGCTGTTCAGCGACCGTAAGCTGCCCCACCGGGCGGTTTAGATCGGCATTTTCCATGCCCAGCCGCGACAGCACGGCATAAGCCTTTTCCTTAAAACCTGCTCTATCAACTAAGCCTATCCCAGGGGCATTGGCTGTCGCATTGAGAGAAATATTTTCAGCAATATTCAAATTAGGGCATAAGGCCAACTCTTGATAGACAACGCTGATCCCCATATTTTGGGAGGTAAAGGGATCTGGGATGTGGGTATCCTCTCCCATAAACAGGATTTGACCGCCATCAGGTTGAATCTCGCCGGCCAAGATATTCATCAAAGTCGATTTTCCGGCACCATTTTCTCCAATGACAGCGTGAATCTCACCTCCATGAACAGACAAGCTCACCCCATCTAAAGCCTGGACGCCTGGAAACCGTTTGCTAATTTTATTTAGTTGGATAATAGGTTGGTTCTGTTCCTCCATAACAATATGCGGATAGCGCGGCGCTAAACCGCGCCACCCGTCAACTATTAACTTTACTCACCGAGAAATTTATCAAGATTGGAAGTATCAATAACTTCAATGCCTGTATCTACATCCGTGAGCGTTTCACCACTCAGGAATTGAACCAGCATATTGACTGCCTCGTAACCCTGGCGCTCCGGTGCCTGGCTGACACTGCCGGCAATGAATCCTTCCTGGATCAATTCCAGTGTTGCCGGCAGTTCATCAAAGCCGACCACCGTCACCTCATCACCCAGGTTATTCCGCTTCACATACTCGCCTGCCGGTGGCGTCGAACAACACTCCAGGGACAAAATGCCGGTCACCGTCGGGTTGGCCAGCATGGCATTCTCAATATTGGCATAGATCTCTTGCGGT